>NZ_JAYGIH010000008.1:0-95809 GCF_034932455.1 Leptolyngbya sp. CCNP1308
AGAAGCTAGAGAATCACATTGGTGCGATCTGGACGTTCATCCACGACTACAATCGCCGCGTCAGAGAGAAGTTGGCAGAACGGGAATCGCCTACGTTTTCCTCTGTCCTTTACTAAAGTGCACTACCATCTCGGTTTCTAGAACCAGGGGGACATCGGTCTACCGTCCTAGTTTTTAAGATACAAGGGGGATCTCCACTTTTGCTACAAGAAATAGGACTTTTCAAACATCCTCTTAGGTTCATTCTTCCTCCTTCTGTTGCGCTTTCTTCTTAGCATAGATACTGCGCATGTGTTTTTTCACAGTATTTGGCGTAATGCCCAACTCAGCGGCGATCTGTTTGTAGGTGCAGTTGCTCTGCTGCAAGAGCCATACTTCCTTTTCTCGGGGAGTTAATCCGTAACGTTCCGCCTCTTCAATGACGAGATTAAGAATAGCCTGCTGTCGATCCTCAATGGTGATCAACAACCAGGGATGGCCAATGACATCGAGATTCAGCCAGCGGGAACAAATGTGAAGGGTTGTTACAGCGTTGGTGAAAATATCAAATTCAATCAACCAGTTCTGGTCAGGAAACAGGTGCCGACTCTGCACCAGCGATCTATAAATATGCCAGATTTCGTTGGGAATAGAATTCTGGGGGTTCTCCGACTGCTTTAATCGACCCAAGATTTGGTATGCCGCTTCGCTAGCATAAATTAGCTTTTGCTGATCGTCAAAAACTAAAATGCCTCCGATGAATTCTTCTGCAAAAGCCCTGCTAATTTGGTATTTACTGGCTCCTTCGTAATCAATATCGGGTAAAATTTTCTGCCCTAAATATTCATCAATTAAGACTCTAAAGTTTGGTTTGAGAGTAGATGATTCCATAGTTCTAGGGCTCAGATAAAACCTGCTAATGCCTACAAAATCTCTCGTATTTCCAGGAAATTTCTATACTCTGATTCCATCATGGTTTGAAAGGAGGGATAGCGATCGGCTCCAGGCAACCAATCGCCAAAAAACCAGGCTTCCCATTCCTGTTGACGGTCAACCACCCTTGGATTTAGAAGATAAATGGAAGACTCTCCCTTTTCGCTGATGCATAAACAAGCACTCAAATACTCGGCCCTGATCTTGCTACAATCTTGTTCCTGGCCGTAGGTAAAGTACTCGTCATCGGAAATAGAATGGCCACTCGATGCTCCATTGTATGGATTGTCAGATGGCATTAGAGATTGGCAATAACCAAATTTCTGATTGAAGGATATAATCCACTCAGCATGCCTCACAGCAAACCACTCAACCTCCTCTACGGCCAGAATGCGGTAGATAAAAGGGGTGGTTTGACGCCAGCCATTGCTGACTTTTAAAAACTCTCGATAAGAGGGAGGCAGCCTAATCGAGAGTCGGGCCTCCACCGCTGCTATCTGTACTTCAGAGGCCCCAGGGAAGCCAAGCCATTCAGACTCCACAACTTCTGAATCAAGATGATCTAATTCCTGGGTATGAGTTAGATAGTCTTGACTCCAGTTTTTGAGAAATCCCTGCCAATCGAAGCTACTCATGGCCAGCGCTCATAATATTTTTTGTCCGGCGGTTGAGCAGTTTAGATGACTTGAAGACGTGATATTTCATGGATAGCTAGGGGAATGTCAACGCCTTGGAAGGCAATTAAAATCTGTAACCGATAGAGGCCCGATGGCAAAGCAGTTGCCGCGATCGCAGTCTGATATTGGGTCTGGCCATTGGTCAGTACCCGAGGCGGGCTTTTGCCGAGGGGTATTGTGAGATGGGGGTAGTTTAGGGTTTTGGCAAAGCCTTCTAGGCTGTAGCTCACGTCAGACGGCAGAGTCCTTTGCACTAACTCAGGGAATTCAAGACCAACCCCGACTTGAAAGGGCTGGTTTGCTTGCAACGACCCAGGAAAGCCAGCATCTTCGGCAAGCGCCACGATTGGCAGGCTCGTTTCCGGTGGCTGTAGCAGCATCACCTGACGCACCTGTACTATCAGCTCCCGTTCCGGGGGTGGAAGTTGGGGTGGAGGTAGAGGTGGGGGTGGGGGTGGCACAGGAATCTGCTGCTGAAACCAGGCCCGAAGAGAATCGCTCACGTGCTCGTCTTCAGGGAGATGGAAGAAGACATGGCCAACATGTTGCACCCAGGCCCGCAGGGAATCGCTCGCCTGATCGGTAAGCACCAGGGAAGCCTTGGAGACTGGATTGAACAGACGCCAGCGGTGAACCGCTTCCTCTCCGTGGGTTTGAAATTCTAGCAGCACCGTGGCCTGGGTTTGCCACTCCTCGGCGATCGCGTCGGCAGACACCTTCTCCGCCTCCGCCATGGCCTCTCCTGCGGGAAGATGATCGGGAGCCGGAAAAATCGTCTTATCTGCCTGCTGGGTTCGGGGTTCAACCTGTTGCCGAGTCTCCGCCTCAATTAATTGACGGGCTTGGGCGATCCAGGCAGCCGCATTGGACCGGGTGATTGGGTACCCCGCGTCCCGGAAGGCAGATTCAATGGCTGCTGCTTCAGCTGCGGCCAAGTCGAGCACAGTAGCGATCGCCAGCAACGTCTGAAGCTGCTGCTGTCGGGTCGGGCCGATGCCCTTAATCTGATTCAAAGAATACTCGTTCGAGGGGGGTGAGCCGCTAGGGGGAGTCGTCATCGTTCGTTCTCCACTAAGGCCAGGCAAACGCAAGGTTGCCTGATATGGCAAGGGTCGAAGAAAACTGGCAGGCACTAGTAACCTGCAAGTGTGGGAAATTTGTCTGGGCACCTCAGACGGCTGTGCCAATCCAGGTCAGGGGGTAAGCCGGTAGGCCATCAGCGGCTACCCTGCCCCTAAAGCCGTTTAGGAAAAGGGCTGGTTGGCAATTTGTACCCGGCGCTCGCCAATGTAGCCATAGCCAAAGATAAACTGGCCGCAGCGGTGGGTCAGAGGGCCGACTTCAACCGTAGCCCCTACCAGGTAATAGCCCTTGGTCAAACCCAGATCCTGAGGTTTGAGGATGGTGCCGACCCAGTACTTAAAGACATCTTCTTGGGAGGTCGCCACCACCTCAAGGTCTTTTTCTGCGGAGGCAGCACCCAGCCCTTCAAAGTGGAAGTAGGCTTTGATAGTCACCCCCAGGCAAAGTAGCAGACGGGTCAGAGGGCTTTGATCAAACTTGATCACTAAACCCACTCGCATATCTTCGTCCAGGTCGATGATGTGCTTAGACTGCTCAGGGTGAGGGCCCCAGGGGGGGAGTTGCCCTCTCATTCCCGTGGCTTTGAGATGGTAAAGCTCAAACTGACTTTGGCCAAGAATTTCTCGACTATAGGTTTCGGTATCGGTAACAAGCCCCCCTTGAGCTGGCAACTTTAGGGCCATCTCTGTAGGCGGGTCAACAATTTCGACGGGCAAAACCACTTCTGATTTTTGCTCAATTGTAGGCAGGGTCGTAGTCATAGAGGTATCCTCTTTATTTCGACGTGAGGTCATCAAGCAAGCAAGCGGGAGCCGAAGCTCCAAACCGAAGGATCAGTTCAGCGATTGCTTGTACCTTAGATAGTTGCAAAGTGGCCAAGGTTTGAAAATTCCCCCCTATGGGTACCGTGCTACAAACCCTGGCAAATCCAACTGGGTCACAGGTCTAGGGTCAAAAGAAGTCTAATGATCGGTAAAAGTCCTACATACAAACGGCCAGAGCCTTGACTAGGAAATCCCAGTGCCCCAGGGTTTGTAGCAATTTCACCATGCTACCGCTGGCCTCAAATATCTCAGTAGTTACACGGATATAGTAGATATCGTTGGCTGAATGCGAGCAATATCCTCAATATTGGCTAGAGTCGCTACCTAACCTGGCGTGACTTCATCATGGAACTGAGGGGTAATCCTGCGGGCAAGGGCATCAATGTTAGCTTTTTGCCCGTATTTGATGATGGGGGCAATCGGCACTTAGGGCAGTTCATAGGTAAGTAGCGTAGGAGGCTTAGGGGCGTGGCTATGGTGCCATAGCTGTAATCGAGCGCCCTTAAGTGCATACACAGGTGAATCATGTTCAATAAAAATCCCTTTTTAGATCTGGATCTAGTCCTTGAACAGGCTCTCACTAACTATTCTGACAATGCCCAAGAACATGACCTATATCTGGTCTTAAAGCAAATTATCCCCAGCATTTTGGATGGGGTAATTTTGTTTGATGAACACAACCATATGATTTACGCCAACTCGAAAGCTACGGCAATCATCCAGAAATTTGCCCGAAATGCCCCGTTTTTAGAGGACATACCTGCGGAAATTGCTTACATTAAACGATTTATGGTAGAGGCTAAGGAGAAGTTTTCTCACCAAAATTGGCTTAACCAATTTACAATCTTTGTAGATTGTCTATCCGTATTTCATGTTCACGGTCGCTGGATTCAAGATAGCAGCTCTGGGCAAAACTACTTGCTATTAAAAATGGAAGATCAGAACCAATTCTCCCAAAATCTTGCTCTAGAAGAGGCCAAGCGGTTGGGTTTGACCCTAAGGGAACAAGAGGTTTGGTTGTTATATCGGGCCAACTATACCTATAAACAGATTGCTGAGACGTTAAATATTACACCCAACACCGTTAAAAAACATATGAAAAGCATCCTGGTTAAACAGCGATCGGTCAAAGGGTAGTCTCTAGGGTGACCCTATTGATCCAAGGCGGTTCACTAAAATCAAGGAATGTATTGATTTATACTTTGTCTTGCGGTGGCCTCCACCCCTAAGTTACCTCAATAACTACGTTGCCTGACCTAGAGCGCTGGAGAGGTGGGGTACCCAAGCAGGGTAGTAAGATCGCGATCGCTGATATGTTTCTTTACGTTTTTAGGCCCTAATTGGCTGTTTTCGCTCCTTGTTAATTGCGCCCAATCAATGAATACAGCGCGTTTTATAGGGGCGAGCATTCAATTGGGTTGGCGCAGGCGATTTGGAAAGTTAATGTACCATCCTCAAACATCTCCAAGATTAAGTAATTCGTCAGGATGAGGTTTGTGATGGGTGATGGGGGGTGCATCCCAGTCTTGCAAGACTCACCTTGAGAAGTAACCGTTCAGATACGCACACCGCTGTTGCAGCACTTGTTGTACGTTGCCTTCACCCCACTGAGACCCCGAAATCTTCAGGCGACGCCAATCTGCTTGACCGTTGACTCAATCTTCCCCGAGCCAATGGAAATGCCCTCGGCTTGATAGAGGCATAGTTAACGATGCGGGGTCGATGTTTGGCCAAGTACGCGATCAAGCGTTCTGCCCGCTCATGAGGCCAGTCATCAAACTGCTTGACGGCACCCTCAACACCGCGCCAGAGACAGGCTTCGACGGCGTTCAACTGCTGCTGTGACCCGCCAATATGGCCTAATTTTTCCATCAGGTGATACCAGACTAGAATTTCCAACCGCTTCATCGAGGCATCCACCTGGGCAAAGAGGTTCCAAATCCCGTCGTGACCGTCGCCTAGGCACACCAACGGCAATGCCAGCGGTTGCTGATTGACCCAGGCCACCAGCGTGTTATTGGCCTTCAAGAACGTGGCAACACAGTACTGGTGGAGGTTGACGCCCTTGTAGTCGCGCCATTCACTCGGTTGGCCTTGGGGGGCCGCAAGCGCACCTTACCGCCATCGATACTCATCTCTTTAACGCCACCATCCACTGCCTCAGAGGGGAAATCCTGGCGGTGCACTAGCCGTTGCTGGGTGCTCTTGGATACCGACAGGCCGGTGAGCACAGCTATATCCTCGGCCGTATTGTCATAGGACTCGTTGGCACTCAGCAGCAGGCAACACCGCTCGAGGTGCGGACTCCACTGGGTTCAGGCCTTGAGCCCTAGCCGATGTCCTTGCTGCTCACTTAGACTCAATCGGCCAATGACGCTGGTGATGCTTCGCTGACGGCCTCGGGTTGTGCCGCTGCTCGTGCGGATAAAAAACGGCCGAGTCCTGGCCCCACATGCTCCAGCAAGTGGCCACTCACTGCTTTCTCGATTCCCTCTAGAGTCTTCACCGCTTCTGGATCGGTCTCTTCGTAGAGCAATGCGGCTAACTCCTGCGTGAGTTCTTTCAGGCGGGCTTGTTTGGATTCATCCATGGGGCTGACCGGTAGAGCAAACGATGCCCAAAGCTTAGCGCTCGTACTACCGTTCAAGAACAAGCATTAATGCTCATTACATAACTAGGATGTACCCGACTCTATAGCTATAGTCAACTGGTTTAGGACATCCAACCCCACTAGAACCGTTCAAACGTTCGAACGTTCGTTTTTAGGGGAAATGTCTTACCCAGACTGGCTACAGCTACAAAACGTCGTTTATAGCCTCACAAGATACAGAATGGCGTTGAACACGGCCTTCAGGCAGAGACGTATAACAAATTTCATCACTCAAGTATTTTAGGCAATCACACTTTGCTACATAGCTAGCTGATTTGGGGTAGCGCTTGCTCCACTGGGCCAAAGATTCTATCTGTCAACTTCACATACCAAGCAGCGGCCTGCACCTGAATAATGTAGGCCATGGCAATAATCAGGGCAATTTCTGACCCCTGTTCGCCCCCAAAGGCGGTGATGGCGATCGCCAGCGCAATGGACAGATTTCGCATCACCGTGCCGTAGACCAGGGCGATCGCATCCCCCCGATTAAACAGCAGCTTGCCCATCAGAGTACTGAGCACAAAATTGCCCAGGTACAAAATCGCTAGCGGCACCAAAAATGACACCAAGATCATAGGTTTGCTCACAATGGCCTCGGCCTTCAGCGCCATCGCCACAAACACCACTCCCAAAACCCCCAGGGTCGAAAAGGCGGGGAACTTCTGCTTTAGGGACTTGTTGTATTTGTCTGCCCCCACGACGCGAATCAGCAGTAGGCGAGTGGCGACCCCCAAGAGCATGGGCAAAAACACAATCACAATGATCTGGCGAAAAATGTCGGCTAGGGGAATTTCAATTGCCGCCCCCATCAGCCATCTTGCATAAAAAGGAGTGGCGATCGATCCTAAAATTAGGCCGATCACGGTCATTTTGACCGCTGCGTTCAGGTTGCCTTTGGCAAAGCCCGTCCAGGAAATGGTCATGCCGCTGGTGGGCAACAGCGAGGCCAGCAGCAGGCCCAGGGCGACCAGGGGGCGATCGGCAAAAAAGAGCTGCCCTATGCCAAAGGCAAAGAAGGGCACAACGGCAAAATTGATCAGTTGAGTGACTAATTGGAGTTTGTAATCCTGCCCAGAAAATACCTTCTGAATTTGCAGGTTAATCATCATGGGGTACACCATGAGGAAAGTCAGCGGAATGATTAAAGCCTTCAGCGGGGCGGGATTCGTGATGTATCCCACGACAATGCCTAAAATCATAGAGGCCGGAATCGCCCAGATTAAGTTTTTCTGAATTTGATCCAACAGCTTCCACATCGAAAAAATCCTTTCAAAAATAAAAACCTAGGGACTGATGGCTGATTGAATAGCCTCTTTTACGTCGGGAATAAACACCGCGTACATGCCGCGCAGATCGCCCACGTTAAAGTCGTAGGCCAAATCTTGAGGATAGCCATCTTTGACAAACTGGGGCCGCCGATCTTGCTGGCCGTGGCAGGCCAGGCAACTGGCCTCGACATTGATGCGGCGGTAGTAGCGATCGCCGACCTGTCCGTCAATGGTGGCTGTTTCCCAAAAGCCCATGAGTTCGGGCTGTTGTTCAAATTGGGCCAGGGCCATGCGGGAGTGGGGCGTGTCGGGAGAATGGGCCGGATTGCGATATTTAGCGGCAATTTGCTTCACCTGCCAGCCGTTTTCTTTGCTCAGCTCCATGGCTTTCATGCCCACGGGGCGGCAGACTTCTTTCATGGTCTCCTTCGTGGGCACTTCGGTCTGGCCTTCTAAGGTGGACGCCAGGCCAGAACGCAGCAGGTCTAACTGTTCAATTTCTTGGACGGCTTTGGCCAGTTCAGCGGGGTTAACCGCCGCCCAGGCAGAGGCGGGCTGGAGCAGCAGGACGGCGATCGCCATGCCAATGCAAACAACCATTCGATAAAGTTGCGTCATAAATG
The DNA here is from genome assembly GCF_034932455.1 of Leptolyngbya sp. CCNP1308. Taxonomy (NCBI): domain Bacteria; kingdom Bacillati; phylum Cyanobacteriota; class Cyanophyceae; order Leptolyngbyales; family Leptolyngbyaceae; genus Leptolyngbya; species Leptolyngbya sp. CCNP1308. The sequence continues at coordinate 8,038 of NZ_JAYGIH010000008.1, forward strand.
ATCTCCTGAATATTTCCGAGGTTTAGGCACTGGCGGGGGTCTCTTGGGGAGAGGCGGCGATCGGTTTGACCAAATCGACGCCAAAGATCGCCCGCAGCCCCAGCCGTTCGTACCAGGGCACGGCGGCCCCCAGGCGCATTTTGGTCATGAAGTACTGCTCAAACAGGGCCTTGCCCCAGACCACCCATTTCCCCTGAACGGCGTAGGAGTAGCGGCGTTTGCCGGTAGCGGGGTCAGGCAGGACTGGAGCGGCCACGTAGAGAATGCCGGTTTCGCCAAATTCGGCGAAACAAATGGCCTCTAAGGTTGGAGTCTGGAGCGGTTTTTGGATGGCCCCCAGCTGCACGGCGATGTTGTGGGCGACGGCCATGCCCATGGCTTCGGTCATTTGTCCACTCTTTGGTAGGCCAATCGGCACGCGGAACTGCTCGGGCTGAGAGAGACTGACGCCAACCCCCAGGGCGTAGACCGAGGGAAAGTCGGAGTGTTGGTAGGTGGGCAGCACTGGAATAAAGCCCTTTTGATTGCCCAGCCCTGGGGTATTTTGAATGAACGATGCGCCCCGAAAGGCGGGGAGAATCATGGCGTACTGCTGGGGCAGGATGCGGCCATCGTCGAGGGTGATGCTGTCGGGGGCGATGGCGGTAATCGCTGCATTGGCGATCACCTCGACGCCGCGTTTGCGCAGCAGGGCGACCGTGAGTTTCTGGGCATTTTTAACGCCGCTGATGCCCAGGTGCCCGACGTAGGGTTCGGGGGTGACCAGAGTGAGTGTGGCGCGATCGCCCAGTCCTCTTTTCCGCAAAATCTGCTCCGCCATCAAGATAAATTCGTAGGCTGGCCCAAAGCAGCCCACGCCGGGAGCAGCCCCCACCACTAGCGAGCCGGGGTTTTCTAAAAACTGGAGCCACGCATCCCTGGCTTCGAGGGCGTGGCTGGGGGCGCAGATGGAGTGGGTGTAGCCATCGTGGGGCCCAAGTCCAGGGATGGCGTCGAATGCAAAGCTTGGCCCCGTTGCGATCGCCCCATAGTCGTAGTCAATCGTTTCGCCAATGTCTAGGGTGATGCGCCGGGCGTGGGGGTCGAGGGCGGTGACCTTGCTCTTCACCAGGGCGACGTTGTGGCGCTGAGCCAGGGGCTCTAGGTCGAGCTGAAAGTGATCGAGTGGATCGATAGCCAACCCGACCCGCGCCAAACCCGGAATAAAAGTGAATTTAGGCTGGTCAGAGATCAGCGTGACCTGGTGCTGCGACGGCAACAATTTCCGCAGTTCGTAGGCGGTGGGCAGCCCGCCTAGCCCGGCACCAATCACAACAACGTGAGCCATGGGAAAACCTCGATACGATTTTCAATGTATTGAGGCTGCATCGAACTCTCTGACCGCTGGGGCAGTCTGCGCTGGCCAGACCTTAGCGGCAGCGGGCTTAGCAGAAGCATTGATCTTAAATCGTTAAATAACTATTTGGCTATATTGTTGCATGTAGATGTCCTTTCGGTAACCCCAGGGGTGCTAGAGGGCGGCAGCACTAGGCACCCCGCTGTGGTCTACTCGGTCAGCAGGCTCCTCAACATCTAGGCAGTCTTTTCGTGCACCTGCATGCGCTGGGTGAGCAGGTCTGCGGTCGGTTCATCGTGGGCCTGCTCGACGGTTGCAAAGAGCGATCGCGCCGTGCGCACCACCGCCTCCTGCCCCTCCACTAGTTTGCGGATCATCTCTTCGGCATTGGGCACGCCGTCTTCTTCGCCAATGGACGAGAGCGCCGCAAACTCTTTGTAGGTGCCGGGGGCTGGAAACCCCAGCGCTCGAATGCGCTCGGCGATTATGTTGACTCAGTGAGCGATTGCCATTCTTCAACCACCTCAGGCGAGACATTTAGCGTGATCTCAGCTTGGTCGAGCGTTGGCAGCGACAGCTGTAGCGGAATGCCTAGTTCTAGCTGCATCAAAATTGGCTGTAAGTCATACTCTGCCGCATTGAGTTCGATCTGGGTTTTATCCGCAAACATCTCCTGGGATATATCGGTGGCCGTTAAGGTTTTACCCAGCGAGTCGGTAAGCGTTAGCGGTTGCGAATGATCGAGTTCGGCTGTGCCTGGAAATCCAACTATACGCAGGTAGATAGTGGCTTTTTTGGCGAGATGAGTGCGTTTGAAGGCGATCGCCTGCCAGCTATTACCCTGCTGATCTTTGAGCGTTTGGCGCGACTGGTAGACGATCTGCCCTGGGGCTTCTTCTAACTGACGCAGGGCGGCCTGGGCGGGGGCGATCGCCACATTAGTGACCACCGTTAAAACGAGGATTCCGAGGAGAAATGCTGAACCGATAGAACGTAAAATAGTCTGCATATTTACTACAATCGGGATAACATCTGCATCAGACTTTTCTCCTGATATGAACTTAATCTGACCCAGGCTAAATCAAGCCAGGGCCTTTGTGACGCCAATCATGTTTCATGGTTAGTTTGCCGTCTTCATCTTCAGATAGCTCTTGCAACTCATGGGCACGTTCTGCCTCTTCTTGGGCGGCTTGCTCGCGCAGGTCTCCAGGCACATTGACGTACATTTCTGGCTCAATCGCGTAGTTATTGATCAAGCCCTCTTTGTCTACGGTGTAGCCATCTTTGGTGTGGATCGATTCTCCGTCAGGTTCGCCATGGGGAGTGTGGCCAAAATCCTTGCCTTCTCGATGCTGACGGGCAGCAGATTCAGCCGGAATCAAGTGTGCGGCATACTGGGGAATATGCTCTTGAGAATCATTTTGGGTATTCATTGATTGGCCTTTTGTAGTGTTTTTGACGCTGGTCTATAACAAGAAACAAGCCTTAAAATGCCTCCTTTTCTACAAAATTCTGACAAGCTACTGATTGATTTTTTGAGTGAATTGGATGAACTGATTGAGTTCGATATCAAACGTGATCAGAGCTGCTTGGTTATAGCGCTCTAGTGTAGAAGATGGGTCGTTTTCAAGGGCTAACGCGCCAGCGGACTGCTAGGCGATCGCCAATCCTCTTCCCCCTAGAATCCTTATGCATCAGAGGTTTAGCAGGATTGCCCAAATCTGTCTTGCTTAACTTTAGCACTTTATAGCTAATTAGCTATATAATGTTGATTAAGTTACAAAACTATGCCGAGTTGCCTGGAAAGTCAATGCTTCATGACTGATCCAGCGGCTTGAAATCTATTCAAATTGGAGATTTTGCTATGAAAACGAATGTCGGTTTGCTGGATCGCCTGATCCGCTTACTGGTGGCGTCAGTGCTGCTTTATCTAGGGCTGTTTCTCTACAGCGGTTCTGCCCTGGGCATTGGTTTGGTCGTGGCTGGCGGTGTGCTACTGGTCACCGGGTTGGTGGGCTTCTGCGGTCTCTATAGCCTGCTGGGCCTGCGCACTAGCCAAACCCGCGAACAGATCTAGGCTCTCATCCTCATAATTTTTGGAATTACTTGGAAATCAAGATGACTTACCACTTTAGCAAAGTTGTTAATGCCTCTTTTGAGCAGGCGATCGCCCAGGTGACCGAATCGCTCAAACAAGACGGCTTTGGTATATTGACCGAAATTGACGCCCAGGCCGCCTTTAAGAAAAAGCTCAATGCCGAGTTTCGCCCCTACAAAATCTTGGGGGCCTGCCACCCGCAAATTGCCTACGAAATGCTGCAACTCGACGACAAAGCCGGGGTGCTCTACCCCTGCAATGTGGTGGTGCAAGAGCACACCGATGGCCGGGTCGAAGTCTCCGCCATTGACCCGCTGAGCATGTTTTTGCCGGTCGATAGCCCTAAGGCAAGGGACATTGCGATCGCCGCCAGCGAGAAAATGCAGCGGGTGATCGATCGCCTCCCCGCCGCCCAGTCCAATGCCACGCCCCACGAATACGCCATCTAAGGCACAAGGTTATTTATGGATACAAGTCTTCCAATCGAAGGCCCCTCCCTATCGCGGCGGCAGTTGCTCAACTTTTTAACCGGGGCCACCGTTGCCGCCACTGCTGGGTCTGCCCTCTATGTCGCAGGTAACGTCTTCGTTCCCCCATCTGAGAAAACAGGGCCGGGGGGAGCCATTCTGGCTAGAGATGCGCTAGGAAATCTAATTCCTGCCTCTCAGCTCTTGGTCGAGCCACCGGGAACGCGCGCCCTGGTAGCCGGTTTGGCTGGAGAACCCACCTACCTAATTGTCACTGAAGACAGCACCCTAGACAACATCGGCATTGTCGACAACTGTACCCACCTGGGCTGCACCTTCCCTTGGAACCCATTGGATCAGCAGTTTCAATGCCCCTGCCATGGTTCGCTCTATGCCCCCGATGGCTCGGTAGTACGGGGGCCAGCTCCTCTACCGCTCAAGATTGTGCAGGTCAACGTCAGTGATAACAGTATTTTGCTCTCACCCTGGACAGCAACTGACCCCCGCACGGGCAAGCAGCCCTGGTGGGTTTAAGCTTGCCCGCTCGAACCATGTTCCAATTCTCTGGTGTCTCATGATCCAGTCTTCTCAGTTAATCCCAGCTGTGGTAGACCTATCTCCTACAGACCTGGCTCAAGCGCCCAATGCTCCTCTGGTGATTGACGTGCGTAGCGGGCTTGAATATCGCACTGGCCACGTTTCAGGAGCGCGAAACCTCAGTCTGCCTCGCATCCTACTCGGCTTGGGGGTATCGCGCTGGTTTTTACCGCAGTGGTTTCGAGAACTTTCCCCCGATCAGCCCATTGCGGTGATCTGTTTGACCGCTCACCGCAGCCCTATTGCAGCGAAACAGCTCGTTAAAGCAGGCTTCACAACGGTCTATAACATTACTGGCGGCATGGTGGAATGGCGGCGATTAAGTTTGTAGAAACGAACAGTGCCCGTTGGCACAATCGGTATAGACGGTTTTTGGCCTGGGGTATGGCCAAGGCTACTGAGGCCGATGAGCAGACTATTCAGCTGCAAGATTGCTCCGACTACGCCACCATGGCAGACCTGAAACAATCGCTATTGGGCCATTTGCAGGGGAATGTGTTAGAAATTGGCCCCGGAGCCGGGACGAACCTGGCCTATTTCTCTCCAGATATTCATTGGATTGGGGTAGAACCCAACCTGTTTACCCATCCCTACATTCGTCAAGAAGCTGAACGTCACGGACTGAAAGACATCGACTTGTATGGTCAACAGGCGGAGCAATTGCCGGTCGAAGATGGCACCCTGGATGCCGTGGTGAGCACCTACGTGCTGTGTTCTGTGACAGACATTGATGCGACCCTAACGGACATTCAACGAGTGTTGAAACCTGGCGGCAAGTTTGTTTTTATGGAGCATGTTGCCGCGACCGATGACACCTGTACTCGCACTGTTCAGGATGGCATTACGCCGATTTGGAAGACGGTGTTTGACCACTGCCATCCCAACCGAAAAATCTGGGTAAACCTGGAAAGCGCAGGGTTTGCAACAGTAGACTATCAAACCTTTCGACTATCCGTTCCAGTGGTTAGCCCGCATATTGCTGGGGTAGCAACCCGAGCATCAATCGACCCTGAGACTGAATTGGTGCACAGCCAGAGACAATCTAGACAACCTATTTCAGGAGATATCCATGATATTTAAACAGTCAGTGCGAGCCGCAATGCTGGCTCTCGTCCTGGGGGTTTGTCTGTGGTTGGGGGTGGGGCCAAACTTGGCTATAGCAGCACCGCTGTCAGGAGCTGAATCAAGCGTTCAGGATAGGGTACAAACTCTGCCTGACGCATCCCTGGAGCTAAAAGCCGCAGTCGATCGCACCCTGACTGCCATACCCGCTGGCTTCTACAAGGTGGATGATGTGGCGGGGCTCAAACGCCTGCAAGCCGATGCTCAGGCTCAGGTGGTGGATGTGCGTGAACCGGCGGAGTACGCAGCGGGCCACATTCCTGGGGCGATTAACATGCCGCTGCGCACCTTAGCTCAGCACCTTGAGCAGATCGAGCGCGATCGCCCCGTGGTGCTCTATTGTTCGTCGGGCTATCGTTCGGCCATGGGCGTGGTGACGCTGCACCTGCTGGGCTACGACAATGTTCAGGGGTTTCCGCCCAGTTTTGCCGGGTGGAAAACGGCTGGGGAAAGGATTGCCAAGTAGTCGCGTCAGACCTGTTTAGAAACCCGGCTTCTGGCAGCGGCGCATGTTTTGAGGAATGAGTTTTGGTGCGTTGGCTGGGGAGGGGTATTGCAGTTTTGCCGGAAATGTTGGCCAGCCGAACATACCCTACGGACTGCATCAGGCAGACACCTCGAAAGGATTAGGGCTCTACGGGAATGAGTATGCTGATGTAATCGCTACTATACCGAGTCGTTATGGTGCCTCTACTCACGGAACTACTGGGTCTATCTGGTGTTGATGTCGAGTCTTATGAGGCCAGTAAGGAAGCTTGATTCTCGATGTGGAAGTCCATGCAGCGTCAGTCGTTTGTCCTCGCTGTGGCACCGTCAGTCACCATCTGCACCAAAATCATTGGCATCTCGTGCGAGACTTGCCCATCAGTCACTATGGCCAGAACTGATTACGGGTTAACCGCCGCCAGTTTAAGTGTGCGGTGTGTGGTAAGCCGTTCAGCGAGGACTTGGAATTTATGGGGGATCGGCGGAGCTATACCGACCGTTATGCCGAGCGGGTGGTCGAGCAAGTGATCCACAGTGATAATGCTAATGTGGCCCGTCATCAGGGATTAAGTGAGGATATCGTGTGGTCGATGGTAGAGTATGTGGGCGAAAAAAGTCGATATCGACGTGAGTCAGTTACGGCGTTTGGGCATTGATGAAATCGCCCTACGCAAAGGGCACAAAGACTTTGTGGTCGTTCTGAGTGACCTCGACACACATGCCCTCATTGGGATAGCCCCAGCCCGCACCCATGCCGCTATTGAGACGGTGTTGCTGGCTTGGGGAGGGGAGGTATTATCGAACATTGAGGAAGTCAGCATCGACTTATCGGGCAATTATCGGGGGTTAGTCCGGCGATTAATGCCCCACGCTGAGATTGTGGCGGACCGCTTTCATGTGATGAAGTTGGTCACTGATGAACTCAACCAAGCGCGCAACGCGTTTCGGCGTCATCCCGAAGACTTGCCAGACGGCATTACTCCGGAGGCGGCGCAAGCGGCGCTCAAAAACAGCAAGTACGCCGTCCTGAAACCAGAGGAAAAGCTGACGGACAAGCAAATCGAAAAACTTGCTGAAGTGAAAGCGGTGGCCCCCAAACTCGTCTTGATGCATGAAACCAAGGAAGCTTTTCGAGCGGTCTTTGAGGCCCAGAACGGGAGTGACGCTTTGATCAGCTTGCTGGCCTGGATGGCGATGGCGCAAAGCCTTTACCCAAACTCAGTGGCGACCATGAAGCGATGGTTTGGCGAGATTCTGCAATACTTTGAGCACAGAACCACCAGTGGCGTCGTTGAGGGCATCAACAATCGCTTAAAGCTCATCAAACGCTCCGGCTACGGGTTCAGAAATTTTGAACGGTTTGAATTGCGCTGCCTGATTAGCTGTGGCATTTCCCTGCCACGGCTGCATATTCATCCCGGTAGAGCCAGGCCGTTTTTTAAGAAGATGTTTGAAAAGTCCTATTTCTTGTAGCAAAAGTGGAGATCCCCCTAAATCCCCCTTAAAAAGGGGGACTTTTACCCCCCTTTTTAAGGGGGGCAGGGGGGATCAGCAGGTGACTAAAACTACAGCAAATCACTTTTCAAACGCCCTCTAAGAAATCCTGAGACCTTCGCACCTGTTTTAGGTCTCGTCGCAGCGTATTTAATTCTTGGCGCTCAGTGGAGGTCAATGAACTTTGGGTGTCACCGGAGTGATCAATTTGGGCTTGTTTTACCCATTTGCGCAATGCACTTTTGGTCAGACCCATTTCTTGAGCAACCTGGCTAACCGGTTTACCCGATTGGCCCACGATGCGAACAGCTTCTGCTTTTTGCTCGTCTGTAAATGTCCTTCGCGGTTTTTGGGTCATCTGGACATTCTCCTTCGTTGTCGACTCTTCGGGAATGTCCACTTTTTTGAGATAAGGTCAGTGCTCACCGCTGTCGTTCGCTCTGCTCTACCCCGCAATCAGCGTTAACAGCGCCAGGGTGCCAATAACGAGCAGACTAATGGCAGTGATGAGAGCAATAGGAATCTCAGAACTGTAGCGAAAGTCGTTGCGGCGCAGGCGTTTTAGGATCTGTTGATGCTGGATCACGGCCACCAGCAGAGCGATGTTGCCGATCGCAATGAACCCGACGGCCAGCAGTCGCACGCTCAGATCAATGCGATCGCTGCCAGATAGCCGACTGCTCTGCACCGCCGCCACAATGCGATCGATGCCAAAGCCAAAGCCAATCAGTGACAGCGCTGTGCGAATCCAGGCCATCAGGGTGCGCTCAGCGGCGGCCCGGCTGCGCTCCTTGGCCAGTTCGTTGTTGAGGTTGTAGGGCTCAGGCGCTGACGGCGGGGAGAAAGGCGGCATGGGTTTAGGCGCTAAGAAGGCAACTTTAGGGGCGATTAGAGGGGTGATTAGGGCTGTTGGGCGAGATGAATAGCGGTTTTTTCGGCCTCTAGCTCACGGGCCAAAAACACATTGAGGAAAGTTCGGATCACCGCTAGCAGGGCCAGCTTGCCCAAGGCTTCTAGGGAGGGAGCAACGGTAGTGTTGGCGATGTCGGCCCCGAGCTGAAACTCTAGGGCCAACGAGAGCCATAGGCCAAAATTGAGCCTGACTCTGTCCAGAGAGAGTTCGGGATCGTAGGCAGTGGGCTGTTTGCGAAAATAGCGACTCCAACGCTGCTTGGCCGCCAGCTGCAGCGTGGTTAGCAGCCCCACCAAAATGCAGAATACCGAGATGCCCTCTAGAATCAGCGTTAACGACCCCGCCACATGGTCGATCAGGTACTCCAACGACTCCAGCATTGATCTCTTCCTTTGCTAGCACTAGAACGGTGGGCCGGGGCCACGCTCAGAGCGCAGCCTTTGCCCTGCGGCGATAGTTGTCGATCAGCACATAGACGCTAATCAACAGGATCCACAGGGGCAAAAACAGCACTACCCAGCCCAGTCGATCGATGTGGCCGACCCGAAACAGCATGGTCAGCGCCAGGCCAAAGCCCAAAAACGACAGCCAGCGAGGCAGTACCCCAGTGCGCAAAAACAGAGTGGCGGTCGAAATCATAAACACCCCAGCCGCCCTAATGGCGTAGTTGATCACGATCTCGCGGGCGAAGGTACGACCGATCGCATAGTAGCTGGCGGCAATCTGCGGGTTGGGCTCGTTGGCGTAGAGCACCAGCAGGCTACCCGTCACCGCCGCCCCGGTGAACAGCATGGCGATAAACAACAGCCCGCTGCCCAAAAACACCGTGGCAAAGAACTGGTCTTCGTTGCTGCCCAGGCGATCGCGCACCACCCCCATAAACCACAGAAAGGCGATGCCTGCAAAGGGCACCAGGTTTAACCCCACAGTCAGCGTTTGCCGATGGGCGTTAAACACCGTTGGGCTATCCATTGTGGCGGGAAGGGCCACCAAAAAGAGCACCAAACTGGTGATAAATAACCCTGAAAACACAATGCCTGCAACGGCGGCAGACTTGGGTGCGGTGAGCCCGGCGCGGCGGGGCAGGGGAGTGTCTGGGGTCATGGTGTGCTCCGTCGCACGATTAACCGAAAACTCAGATGGCAGGTGGAGGTATCCACTGGCTCGGCCATACGGGCGGGGGGCCGGTAGCGGCGGCAGTAGCTGGGGGCGCACAAAAACGAGCCGCCCTTAATCACCCGGCGAGGAATTTTGATCTCGGGGGTCTGGGGGTCGTAGCTGGCCTCAAGGTCGCCGCCGCGCGGGTTGATCCGTTCGCCACAGCAAGCGTCTGGCTTGATCTGGTTGTGTTCCTGGTACCAGTCGGTCGTCCATTCCCAGGTGTTGCCGATGATGTCGTAGAGGCCGTAGCTATTGGGGGGAAATACTCCAATCGGGGAGGTGCCTTCGTAGCCATCAGTCTTGAGGTTTTGCCAGGGAAACTCGCCCTGCCAGGTATTGGCCATCATTTTGCCGTGGGGATGCAGCTCGTCGCCCCAGACAAACTCAGCGTTTTTGCGCCCGCCCCAGGCGGCAAACTCCCACTCGGCTTCAGTGGGGATATCCTTGCCGATCCACTGGGCGTAGGCGGCCACGTCTTCGTAGGTAACATGCACTACGGGATGGTGCTCGCGGCCTTTGATGGTGCTGCCGGGGCCTTCGGGGTGTCGCCAGTTGGCTCCAGCAATATAGGCCCACCAGTTGTAGTGGCTGCCCTTATCTACGGGGCGATCGGGCTTGACGAAGACACAGGATGACGGCTCCAAAAGCTCGGCTTTCGCACCGGGGTAATGGTCGGGATTGGCGGGGCGCTCAGCAAAGGTGACGTAGCCCGTGGCTTTGACAAACTTTTGAAACTGGGCGTTGGTGACCAGGTATTTATCCATCCAAAAGCCGTCTACGGTGACGCTGTGGGCGGGGGCCTCTTCGGCGTAGTGGTGGTCAGAGCCCATGGTGAAGGTGCCACCGGGAATCCACACCATGTCTTTGGCGGGGGGGCGACCGGGCGGTTTGGGGGTAGCTGGGGTGGGCAGGGGCGATCGCGCCATAGGGCATCTCCTTGAGATCAGTTGCGCTGGTCTGAGTCTATTGCTAGGCAAAAATGCGGTTCCAGTCGTGCTGCATATCAACCACTACCCAATCCTGCTGAGGGGCTTCCACCAGAGCTTTCTCCAGGCTGCCCATGGCCGATTTGTCGTAGGCAAACTCGCGATCGCAGTCGGTGTGTCGCACAATCAGCCCCAGGCTGGCCCCGGTTCCGGCACTCGTCCACTGCAACATCTGCAAGTCGCCATCGGAGTTGCCAAAGGCCGCGATCGGTCGGCGGCCAATGTAGTGCTGAATGGCTGCCGGTTTGCCTTCCTTGTCGTCAAAGAACAGCAGCTCCGGCAGTCGCACAATCACCGGCTGGCGATCGCGCATCTCAAAGCGAGTTTTAATGCTGCTGCCAATCACCTGCTCGGGGGGAATGCCGTAGACCTGCTCGGCCCAGGGGCGCATAAATTCCACGCCGCCGCCAGAGACGATAAAGGTTTTGAAGTCGTTAGCGCGCAGATAGTCCAGCAGCTCCAACATCGGCCGATACACCATCTCGGTAAACAGCTTTTGGGTGGTGGGGTGCTTCGCCGTCGCCAGCCAGTCCCTGACGATCGCCGTAAACTCGTCGGTGGTCATGCCCGCGTGGGTGGCCATTACCAGCTCTACTAGGGCATGCTCCCCTCCGGCCAGCGCAGATTTGACATCGCCTTTGAGTACCGATGCGAACAGCTCTTGATCACTCCACTCCGGATACTGGGGGGCCAGCGCTTTGATCCGGTCAAAGACAAAGAAGGCTTGCACATACATCGGGTACTCGCACCAGAGAGTACCGTCATTGTCGAAGGTGGCAATGCGATGGTTGGGGGGCACAAAGGTGGAGCTGTGGGACGTAGTCACCTGGGCCACAAAATCGAGAATGGCCTGCTTAGCAGCTCCATCATTCCAGCAGGGAAGAGGATCGGTCATGGAAGAACATCAATGGGTATGGGGCACTCAGTGGTTTAGACCTCCGGGGTTTTGCAAACCCCGGAGGTCTTCGCGACTCAGGCCTAGTGGTTGCGGCTGCTGCCCGATTCCTCTAATTGCCGCATCACTGCATCCAGGTTGAACGAGGCAGGCTTTTGGCGGGGCGGAAACTTTTGGAAGGCCTCGATCTGCTGGGCTACCACCGCCTGCATGCCATAGACCAGGTAGGCGTGGGAAATTACCCAATCCCAGTAGGTGTTGGAGTTCTCATCGGCCCGCTCAAAGGGGTCGCGACGCAGGTTAAACATTTTGGGGGCGCGCAGCTTTACAAAGGGCTCAAACCAGCACTGCAAGGTCTTAGCCCGCTGCTCCATCAGCACTGTCTTCCAGTCGCCGACGCGAATGGCCAGAATGTCGCCATCGTCGCTGATGTAGAAGAAATATTTGCGAGGGCTTTCCTCCACTTCGCCCGTTAGGTAGGGCAGCATGTTGAAGCCGTCGAGATGCACCTTGTAGGTGCGATCGCCAATGGTATGACCACTCAGCAGCTTTTCTTTCACCTCAGGCTCACCCGCCGCCGCCAGCAGGGTCGGCAAAATGTCCTGGTGCGAAACAATGCCATTCACTACCGAGCCTGCCGGAATCTTACCCGGCCAGCGCAGAAACGCCGGCACCCGCCAGCCGCCTTCCCAGTTGGTGTTTTTCTCACTGCGGAAGGGAGTGATACCCGCATCGGGCCAGGTGTTGTAGTGAACGCCGTTGTCGGTGGAGTACATGACGATGGTGTCGTCGGCGATGCCCAGCTCGTCGAGCTTGTCGAGCATTTCGCCGATGTGCTCGTCGTGGGCCACCATGGCATCGTTGTAGTCGCCCTGGCCGCTCTTGCCCCGGTTTTTGTCAGCCACGTGGGTGCGAAAGTGCATCGCCGTGGTGTTGTACCACATAAAGAAGGGCTTATTGTCTTGGTGGGCCTGGTCGATGAACTTCAGGGCGCGTTCCGTCACCTCGTCATCAATGGTTTCCATCCGCTTTTTGGTCAACGGGCCGGTGTCTTCAATGGTTTGACCGCCTTTGCCATCGGCTAGGCAGTGCAGCACTCCGCGAGGGCCAAACCGCTTCTTAAACTCGGGGTCTTTGGGATAGTCCGGGTCTTCGGGCTCTTCTTCGGCGTTGAGGTGGTAGAGGTTGCCAAAAAATTCGTCAAAGCCGTGCATCGTGGGCAAAAACTCATCCTTATCGCCAAAGTGGTTTTTGCCAAACTGGCCGGTGGTGTAGCCCAGGGGCTTGAGTAGCTCGGCAATGGTGGGGTCTTCTTTTTGCAGACCCAAATCGGCCCCCGGCATGCCCACCTTGGTCAACCCGGTGCGAATGGGGTTTTGCCCGGTGATGAAGGCGGCGCGACCGGCGGTGCAGCTTTGCTGGCCATAGTAGTCGGTGAAGGCGACCCCTTCGTTGGCAACGCGATCGATATTGGGGGTGCGGTAGCCCATCTGGCCCCGGCTGTTGTAGCTGATGTTCCACCAGCCGATGTCGTCGCCCCAGAGAATGAGAATGTTGGGTTTACCGTTGGGCATGGATTTTATCCTTTTAGTAAGTGTTTTAAGGACGGGGGCTACCCTCGATGAGGTCTGCCGTGACCGGGATAGCGGCGATGTCAGATGCAGAATGGGGAATGGAGATGCAGCGCATACGCCACTATAGGAATCTTGCCTATTCGTGAATATCCGAAAATTCCAATCTGCCGTTCTTCACAAAGCGCAATCCTGGGCTAGGGCTCAAAATCGAAACAGGACGCTCAGGTAGGGGCCATGACTGGTGAGATCGATTGCCCTGGCCCCGCTATCTCCGGAGTACGTCACGTAGTTAACCTGGTAGCCCGCGTTGAGAGAGGTATTGCCCGAAAACAGCCACTCCAGCGCCGCCAGGCCCGACCACGAAAAGGTAAAGGCCTCGCCCAGACCAAAGCCAGAAACGCTGGTATCAAACTTGAGGGCTAGGGTGTCAGAGGTGTTCCAGCGCAGCCGCCCGCGAATGACGGGTTCGGCCACCACATTGCTGGTCGATGCACCGATTGACCTGCCCAAGCCGGTGGTGAGCGTGGTCTGCTGGGCCAGCCAAGAAAACCGTAGCCCCCCCATCAGATCAAAAGATACTGGCGGCAGATCAAACTTGGTAAACACCCTACCGTAGCCATTTTCGGGCTCGCCAGAAAAGCGATAGGCGTAGAGTAAATCAGCCGTGAGCATATCAAGGGAGGTGTTAGCCGTCAGGGTGCCGGGCAACACCCCTTGGAGCACGGGCGGCAGGGTGAAATTTCTGATATTGTTGCGGCCCGCCGCAAAGTACTCGGTGCTAAAGACAATGCCCTGGTGCTCGTACCAAGCTTCAAACTGGCCCATAAAGGCGAAATTTAAGGGGTCGAGTACCTGGCTGAGGCCCACGTCGATGGGGACATTGATGCGGTTGACCCGCAGGTTGCCCGTGGTGCTGACGGGCAAGGCAATATATGGCTCGAAGCTAAAATGCCACACCGTCCCCGAGGCTGCTGAGCCGTCATCCGTCAAGGCCGGATCGGCGGCGTCCTGGGCGAGTAGGGGCATCGCTGGTAATGCGACGTCAGCAATGGGCTGAAGATCAGTGGCGGTGGCACCTAGGCTCGCTTCGATTAGCGCATCGGCAATGGCCTTGCCTGCTGCTACCCCCTGAACCGAGTCGTTAGCTGGCACCGCCGCCCCTGCATCTTCAATAGGGTCGTCAGGCTCGGCTACCTCCATGGCGGGGATCAGTTCTAAATCTTCCGGCGGTAACTCAGCAATCCCGACGGTTACCTCTGCTTCGGGCACGACGTCTGGCACGATCGCTGGCAGCGGTTCCAAACTCGTTGGCGCAGGGGGGTGCGCATCAGCATCTTCTAATCGGGTAAGGGCGTTGGCCGTAGCCTGGGTGGGCAGCAGCGCGATCGCCACTGCAGCCCCCAGGCCGACAAAATTGATGTTGTAGTTCATGACAGTGCCTTCGCTCTTAGGCTATTTGGGGGTCGCTATATCAAGTCCAGAAGCAGAGTTTCCCTACCGGTAAAACTCCACTTCTGGACTGAGGCAAGGTTTAACTTGGCTACTGCGATTGATTAAAAAGACAATTTCAGATTTAGCGCTGATAATGGGGATGTAGGGCAATATAATGGCTTTTAATATCTGCAACTATCCGAAAATTCCAACCTGGCAATTAGTAACAAAGCGTAATCTCATTTAACAAAAGGTGTTCGCCGAATTGAAGCGTGAATTTGGGTGAGTGCAAACGGCCATTTGCACCTGCGGGGACGTTGAGTGCTTGATTCATACTCTTTTTGGTAATGCCTGAAAGAGAGCTGAGGGAAATTGTTGGAGTGCCCTGATTGATCGACTCATTGGTTCACGAAAGCGCAGTTTTGGAGTCCCCAAGTCCAATATGTTGAACACCTCAGAGCGGCCTAATCCTGTCCTGTATCGTCAGTTTCAAGATGTTGATGCCTTTGGCCAAGCCTTTCACGCCGAGGGGCTTTCCTTAACCCAGCTAGAATCTGGACGCTTTGAAGGATCCGTCACCAAAGTTCAATTGGAGGATCTGCAACTAGTGCGCATGATCACTAGCTGTAGTCTCTATACCCTAGGCCCAAAGCCACCGGGGCAAGTCCCGTTTAGCATCAGTTTGGCCCAGCCTCAAGGAACAATTGTCACCCATAAACAGGCGCTGCCTCCCCAGGCGCTATTTGGCTTTGACCCTGTCCGCGAGATTAGCTTAATTACTCCAGAAAACTTTCACATGGGGATAATTTTGGTGCCCCTGGCCCGTTTGCAATGGTACTTGCATGATGTAGAACGAGACGATGTAGATGCCCAATTTTTTCGACAAAACGCGATTCAAATTGAAGACCAGCGGCTCGGTAATCTGCGCGACTACCTCAACCAAATCTTTTACCTGGCGGTTAAAAACCCAGATTTTTTGGCGCGTTCTTATCCCCTCATCTTGGGCGATCTGCTACCTCTATTAGTCAACTGCTTTAGCGCCGAAGTTTGCCCCCGCCTCTGCACTCATCCCTTTCGCCGGGCAAGCCTGGTGCAAGAAGCCGAGGCCTATATGCTGGCCCACCTCGACGAACCCATTACCCTAGAGGCAATCTGCAAAGCTGTTAAAACCAGCAAAAGTGCTCTCTCCTACGGATTTCAAGATATTTTTGGCCTTAGCCCTATGGCCTACCTCAAAACCGCGCGGCTCAACGGGGTGCGCCGGGCGCTCAAGGCCAGTGACCCAACCCAAGCTACGGTGTTGGGCATCGCTAACCGCTACGGCTTTTGGCACATGGGCCATTTTTCCCGCGACTACCGGCAGATGTTTGGCGAGTCGCCATCGGAGACGTTGAAAGGACCTCTGTAAAAACTTTTATCGCGCTTCCAAGCGTCGTACCCCTTCCTGGAAGCCCTCATCGTAATTAGCGGTGGCACGAAAGTTGTCGTAGGGTAGACCATTCAGGGCATCCTGAAGTCCGCGAAAGAATTCCTCTTCGGGGGAGACGGTTTGCTGGCGCTCAGCCTCGGTGGCTCGTTGCTCTGCTTCAATTGCTCTGCGATTGGAATTGATGACGGCACTTGTCCCGGCGGCGGCCCCAACCCCCAACATAAAGTTGCCAAAGCTAGCCTGCACAACCTGGGCAGTCGGTGCCAGGGATGCGATCGCAGCAAAGACAGACAAACCAATAGCTATTGATCGTTTCATCATTTCGTCCTCGTTATTGCACGTTTCAAAGTTCAAATCATCACAATTCTAGAAACCCTGCTAAGGTCTTAATCCTGGGAAGGACGGGCCGAAATCCAGCCATCGACCGTCGCAGATGTGACCAGCACCTGACCATCGACTCGGCCCAATCGAAGTACAGTCTGACTAGCCGCTATCCAGGCTTCCCCCGCCGATGTTTCAAAGGTTTCCATCTGATAAATTTTTGCGAGGCCAAAATTATCGTCGATGATGTCGATAGTCACATAATTCTTCAGACTTTCCCGACTCTGAACCTGGCTAAAT
Source organism: Leptolyngbya sp. CCNP1308 (assembly GCF_034932455.1). Classification (NCBI taxonomy): domain Bacteria; kingdom Bacillati; phylum Cyanobacteriota; class Cyanophyceae; order Leptolyngbyales; family Leptolyngbyaceae; genus Leptolyngbya; species Leptolyngbya sp. CCNP1308. Next base: position 24,648 of record NZ_JAYGIH010000008.1, read on the forward strand.
GATTGTTCCAGCATTTGTCGATGGGCATCCATCCCTTCCAGATGGGTGGTAATTGTTGAGAGACCATTGCCAGACTCAACCGTCACGACCGTTACCGCAAAGGGTGCCATTAGCTCAAGGGTGCCCTCTATATCTCTGTTGTCTCGCGCAGCTTGTAATAGATCAATGACAGCCTGAACATCCTCTTCTGTGAGCTGAGCAGTAGCCTGCGCAACTTCTATTGGGGGGGCTACGGGTATCGCCTTTGCAGAAAGAGGAATTGTTGCTGTCGTCAGGCAAAAAACCAGAGCAGAACAGGCTAGAAACTTTGACTTAATACTCATGGCTTCTATCAATGAAACAAACTTTACCAGAAAAACGATAGCATCTCTAGATCTACAGTAATGGCGTTAAGCTGTCGAATTCATACTTATTAACCCTTTCTGTCATGCTTGGCTCATAACCCAAAAAAATAAGATTGCTGTATGAAGAAACAAAATTAATACAGGCTACGGCACTCATGACTTGCCTTCATTTTAAACTTTGTATAAGGTTTGGGGTAAGATCTAGAGAGTTTTAACTCCAAGGTATTCAATAGTAAGTCAAGGCTCCGATCAGGCATCGTATTCTGAGGAATTTAACTAGAGGATTCCACTATGTTTTTTACCCGCTACCTATCAAAGATGCTCTTCGTCATGGGGTTGGCTACAGCTAGTGTCTTTATCTTTGCGATCGCGCCTCAGTGGGCGATCGTCAACATATTGAGACTCCCTTATAGCGAAACTTTTGCGACGAACTATTTCGATCAAGGGCACTATCTCATCTATCAACATTGGGGTGTCATGGTTGGCTTTATGGGCGTGGTGATGGTCGTAGCTGCGTTCAAGCAATCCTGGCGAAACTCGGTCGTGTTTTACTCTTTTGCGGAAAAATTCTTAATGGTTCTGCTCTTTGTGGGCTCTCGTGGGTTTGCCAATGAAAATACCCACGGTTTTTTCCCGGTCATCATTGTCGATACTATCGTTTCGGTCTGGACGATTGGCTACTGGATCGAGCAGCGCTCCATGTTTCCCAATCCGGCGATCAAACAGCAGCCTCGCGTTTCTGGTTTCAAGAGTTGATCTTCCTGGGCTGGCCTTCCTGTCCGTCCAACAGAGCGATCTGTGTTAGCCGGACAGGAAGGCAATTGTGATTGTCTTGCTTACGCCGCTCGTGTCGCTGCGGGCAGTGCCACAGGATCAGCCAATTCGGCTAGGATCTGCGGCGAAATGCTCGACTGGGTTGGCAACAATTGGATGGCGGGGACGCCGCCCATGAGTTCAAAGGCTCGCCGTAGGGTGCGATCGCGCCAGATATCCGATCGCTTTGAATGTTCTATGCCCTGGGTGCTGAGACCCCATTTCCAGCCGCGCAACATACCAGACACCGCGCGGTTGGACAGGTTGGCCACAATCTTGTTGCTGCTGGGGTCGCTCAAGGCCTGTTTGTTAAGCCATGGGGCCTGACGCCTGACCTGGATGCCAGATTTTTTCGCCAGAATGCGACTCAAGTGGCCGGTCTGTAGATGAGCAGATGAGCGACTTGCGCATTTACCTCAACCAATGAAACGATGCCGTCGTGTTGTTGTGGTAGACCAACAGTCCAGATTGGGTGCGTCACTGCTCAGTGTGAGGCACCCGACCATCCTTGGGCTTACTTACTTAGTTTTGGCAGCCACGGACGTTAATATTGTAGGCGATATTATTTTCGCCACCAACGCTGGTATTGATCAGAAAAGGCCGCTCACCGGTTGGAGAAACAAATCGGCGGGAGTAGGTTCGATCTTTCTCAACCGCCGCCGAGGCAGAAAAGACGTTTGCCTGAGACCCATCGGGATATCTAAAGTTGACGCCTAGGTTGTAGGTCGCATTGTTCTCAGGTACAAACGTCACTTCGTAATAGTCAATAGTGCCATTGGGTGGCACGGCAAAATCTAAATGAATGTTGCCAGGTCCAAAGAGAGAGAATTTGATTACTCGGCGAATCTGAGCTTGACCAGTCGTGACCTCTAGCAAATTAATACAGGTATCGTCTTGACTGGCTTGGCTCATAATTTGAGCTGGCATATCAGCCTTGACATCGGTCCCCAGCATACCTATTGACGACCCCAGACTAGCGAATAGCAATAGCCTGAGCAAGTAACGTTTTTTCATAGTATTTTCATATCCTTTTTGGCTACTTTTGGAGTGCATCTGATCGAAGTCAGAAGTTTTTCGAGCATACACTTCAATAAAAATAACCGGCCTTCCCACCGGGGAATATCCCAAAATTCCAACTTGCGTTCTGGGTTGAGCGGGATGATTGGGGCTAGGTAGCCGGTGTATCCCCCAGACAAAACTTCAGATATTTCTGCTATGCATGTCTGTATTTCTTCGTCCTCGCATCCCCTGATCTACGGCTATGTTCTCATCTGCCCCGTCGACGTCTATGGCACATCGCTTGACTCGCCGCACTAAGTTGGCCTACGGCATAGGGGAGGTCACCCGGGCGGTGATTCAAAATATTCGCGTTGTTTTTCTGCTCTATTTTTTGACCAATGTGGCGGGGCTACCGGCGGCTCTGGCGGGCACAGTGCTGCTAGTCGGCAGAATTTGGGATGGGGTCAATGATCCGATTGTGGGCTGGCTGAGCGATCGCACCCGCTCTCGGTTTGGTCAGCGCTATCCCTGGATGGTGGCAGGGGCCATTCCCCTGGGGTTGTTTACGGTTTTGCAGTGGGTGGTTCCCCCCTTTGCAGAGACTGATCCCCATTACCATCTGTACCTGTTTTTGTATTACACGGTGGTAGCGCTGTTATTTGACGCCGCTTTTTCGGCGGTGATGGTGCCCTACTCGGCTCTGGCCCCCGATCTAGCGCAAGATTATGACGCGCGGGTTGACCTCAGCAGCTTTCAGACTGGATTTTTGATCGCGGCGGGTATCGGTGTCCTGCTGCTGGCCCAACTGATTTTTGCCGGCGTGCCCAGCTTTGCCCAGGGGTATTTGATCCTGGGCGGTGTCTGTGCGGCGATCGCTATGGCAGCAATCTTTCTCTGCGTTTGGGGCACCTACGGTCAAACGCTAGCCTGGTCTCCGCTGGCGTTAGAACGGCAGCCCCCAGGGCATGCCGCTCCAGCACCCAGGGTCGCCCCTGCTCTGGTGCCCCAGTTGGCTACCATCTTTCGCCATCGCGAGTTTCAGCTAGTTACCGGTATCTACGTGCTGACCTGGGTCTCAATTCAGGGCATGGTGGCGATTTTGCCCTACTTCATCCAAAGCTGGATGAAGTTGCCCATGCAGCACGTCACTCAGATGGCTATTTTGATGCAGACTGTGGCGTTGGTAACGGTACCCCTGGGGCGTTGGTTTAGCCAGCGCCCCAGGGGTAAAAAAGGCGTGTTGTTCCTGGGGCTACCAGTCGCTATGGGCGGCCAGATCAGCCTCTCACTACTGTCACCCGACCAGGTTGGGCTGATGTACGGCTGTGCGATCGCCATTGGCATCGGGCTATCCACGGTTTACCTGATACCGTTCTCGATGCTGCCCGATGTAATTGACCTGGATGAGCTGCGCTACGGGCACCGCCGGGAAGGGCTGTTTTACGCGCTGATGATGCAAATGCAAAAGTTTGGTCTGGCGATCGCGCTTTTTTTGCTTAGCCAGGGCCTGAGCTGGGGCGGTTTAGTCTCCACCACCGGCAATGCCCCCAATCCGGTGCAGCCCAGCTTAGGGGTGTTGATCGTTCGGCTAGAGATTGGCCTGCTACCAGCGCTGGTTATGGGGCTGGGCTTGGTGCTGGCCTGGCACTATCCGATTAGCCGCGATCGCCACCGCTCCATTCTGCTGCAATTAAACGATCAAAATCCTGAGGTGTTCTAGCCCTTAACTACGCGGGTGGTAACCAGTGCTAACTGCCTAGGGTTAAGGGTTTCAGGTGTAAGGTACAGGGTTTACGGCTGGGCAATGGTCTCTAAAAGAATGGGCGATATTGCCCTTAAACCCCTATTCCGAGGTAGACAGTGTCCAGTAAACTGCTGATATGTTTGTGCGGCGAGTGACCCATGGATGCGGGTGAAATTTTAGAGCGCTATGGCCGGGGCGATCGCACCTTCTCGGGCCTCAGTCTCACAGACATTGAGCTACTGCAAGCTGACCTCAGCGGTGCCGATTTCAGTCACAGCGATCTGCGCCAGGCCCGCCTAGGCCGCACCCACTTTACCCACAGCAAGTTTGCCCAGGCCGACCTTAGCGAAGCCCTGCTGTGGGGTGCTGACTTTACTGCAGCTCAGTGCCCCCAGGCCCAGCTGCGCGATGCCGACCTCAGTGGTGCCGTGTTTGTGGGCGCTGATTTGAGCAACGCCAATCTGATTAAAGCTATTCTCTGCGGCGTCAACTTTCAAGGGGCCAATCTTGCTCACGCGCTACTGATCGATGCCGATCTGCGCCCTGGCTCTGATCAACAAACCAACCTAATGAGAGCCAACGTAGAGGGTGCTAACCTGAGCTACGCCCAGCTCAGCGGGGCGCAGATGGCCCAGGTAAATTTGAGCGGGGCCAAGCTCTGCCGTACCCAGCTAGGCCAAGGATTTCGTCGGGAATTACCAAGAACAGACTTGAGCGGGGCCAATCTGCAGGGGGCCGACCTCAGCTATGCCGACCTCACTGGCGTGATTTTGCGCGGGGCCAATCTGGCTGAGGCCGATCTGACCGGGGCAAATTTGGCCCAGGCTGACCTTACCGGTGCTACCTTGCCAAATGGTTGAGTTCAGACAAAGAGTTGAGCAGTTCCGGGCCACCCATGCGGTACTACCAAGCATAATCAGCAGAACCTTATTCTCATCTACCGAATTGTGCCTCGCAGCGCTTCGGCATTCAAAGGGTTAATCAGATAGAGGCGCAGCAGATCGCCGATGATGCCCAGTACCAGGGGCAGTTTGCGGATCTGCTTAACCCATCTAGGGGCTGAGCTTTCCATCAGCTGATTAATTTTTAGGTTGCGAGCGGCGGCCCGTTCCAGACGCGGAAAAAATTCGGGGTGTTCGACATTTAGATAGACGGGGAAGGCGCAGGCGGCGGTGTCGTTGGTTTTACGGACAACTTCTTTGTCGAATTCAGTGGCGTCTAGACCCAGCATTTCGTAGAATTTGGCCCGTTCATGCACCGTCAGGCTATGGGTAGCAAAGACTGAGAGCAAGAAGAAGCGGCTCCAGAGGCGACCCTGCCAGGTTTGCCACATGTGAGGCTGCGATCGCACCAACGCCTTAAAGATATCCCCATGGCGGTTTTCATCCTGGCACCAGCTCTCAAAATAGTTGAACAGGGGGTAGAAGCTGTGTTCAGGATGCTGCTCTAAGTGGCGATAGATGAGAATATAGCGCCAGTAGCCAATTTTCTCAGACAGGTAGACGGCGTAGACAATCCACTCCACCGGGAAAAAGGTGTACTCACGGGTTTTAGTCAGCTTGGCCAGGTCGAGGGAAATGTGGAAGTCCTGCATGCACTTGTTGAGGAACCCGGCGTGGTGAGCTTCGTCGCGGGCCATGAGGCTAAAGATTTCGCCCAGCACCGGGCTGCGATCTTTGATTCGCCGCGACAGCTCTTTGAACAGCAAAAAGCCCGAAAATTCTGAGACGCACGATCGCTCCAGGTAGTCGATAAACGCCTGCCGATCTTCCCCTTGTATCTGATCCCACCCTTGCTTGAAGGAATCGTCGCGGCTGAAATGGTGTCGGTTGTAGTCGGCCCGCATCTCCTCCAGCATGGTCTGGAGCTCTTCTGCCTGTAGCGACAGATCCATCGTGGCGGCCTTGTCAAAATCGGTGGTGTAGAACCGGGGCGACAGCAGGTTTTCTTCAATAGCGGCTTTGACCGAGTTGTCACCGGGCTGGGGTGCGGACTTGGGGAGGGCAGTCACCATGGGAATTTACGGGTCTAAAGGATTGAAAAGCACTTTATCACTAGTTAGTGATTGATTGTCAATGGGCGATTGATTGCGGATTAGGACAGACCCATGCTCAGGCCTGACGCTCTATATCCAAAGAAGCTAGGGAGTCAGAGCTCTTGCTGAAAGGGAGAAGTAGGCGACACTCGAAAGACACAAAACTTAAAGCAGAAAGGTTGACTATCCGCTTCATAGCTGTATAGTGATGAAAAGATTTTTAACCGCTCACCCAGGTAAATTCCTATGACTGACCTAGCTCAACGGCTGCGCGAAGGTACCCAAATCTCCCATACCCTGTCTGAAAACACGGCGTTTATGAAGTGCTTTTTGAAGGGTGTGGTCGAGCTAGAGCCCTTTCGCAAGCTCACCGCCGACCTCTATTTTCTTTACAGCACGTTAGAAACTGAGATGGCTAGCCATCAAACCCATCCCGTGGTGGGGCCGATGGTGTTTACCGAACTGCTGCGCACCGAGGCCCTAGAGGGCGATTTGGCCTACTACTACGGCGATCGCTGGCAGCACGAAATCAGCGCTACCCCAGCGGGCCAGCGCTATGTCAACCGCATTCTTGAAGTTTCGGCCACCAACCCGGCGCTGCTGGTGGCCCACGCCTACGTGCGCTACATGGGCGATCTCTCGGGGGGCCAGGGGCTGCGGCACATTGTGCGATCGGCGTTGAATCTGCCGCCGGATAAAGGTACCGGACTCCACGAGTTCGATGCTCTGCCCACGGTCGAGGCGAAGCGCGACTTTAAGCTCAAGTACCGTGAAGCGCTGAATGCGCTGCCGGTGGATGAGGCGCTAATTCAGCAGCTAGTGGATGAGGCGAACCTGGCTTTTGCCCTGAATCGCGATGTGTTCCACGAGCTGGAGCCGGATGTGCGATCGGCGGTGGGCGATCACGTGTTTGACTTGATTACCCGGCAGGATCGCCCCGGCAGCACCGAGCCGCACCCCCACCACGGCATGGTCGCCCTGGTGGCGACGGAGTAACCAGAAGAGAGAAACCGGGTTTTTGGACAGATAGGCGACTAACTTTGACTAATCGCTAAAGAAACCCGGTTTCTGAAGAAACGCTTGATCTCGCTAGCTTTGCCTAACCCTAAAGCATTCCAGCAACTGATTCTGGTGGGCAGTGCCCACCCTACAAATCCTTTTTGCATATCCCTAATTACTATGCTCTCCCTTGCCAAGACCGTTGTGTTTGACCCGGCGCTGCTGCATAAGTACAACCAGCCGCTGCCTCGCTATACCAGCTATCCTCCGGCGACGGAGATGACTGAAGGCTTTAATCCGAGGGATTTTGAGGCGGCGATCGCCGTCGGCAACTACAAGCAGACGCCCCTGTCGCTCTACTGCCACATTCCCTTTTGCGAGTCGGCCTGCTACTTCTGCGGCTGCAACACGGTGATCACTCGCCACAAAAAGGTGGCTGATCCTTACCTGGACTATCTGGAGCGCAATATTGCCCAGGTGGCCCAGCGGGTTAAGCACCGTCGGGTCAACCAGCTGCACTGGGGTGGCGGCACCCCCAGCTACCTCACAAAGGCCCAGGTAGAACGGCTGTGGAACGTCCTGCATGAGCACTTTGAGTTTGAGCCCGAGGCGGAAATTTCGATTGAGGTGAATCCTCGCGACTTGGATCGCGAGTACGTGCACTTTCTCAAAGACCTGGGTTTTAAGCGGGTGAGCTTTGGTCTACAAGACTTCAACCTCAAGGTGCAGGCGGCGGTGAATCGCATGCAGCCCGAGGCGATGCTGTTTGATGCCATGGGCTGGCTGCGGGAGGCGGGCTTTGAGAGCGTGAACGTGGATCTGATCTACGGGCTGCCCTACCAAACCCTGGCCACTTTTCGCGACACCATCGAGAAAACCCTGCGCCTCGACCCCGATCGCATTGCTGTTTTCAACTTTGCCTACGTGCCCTGGCTCAAACCCGTGCAGAAAAAACACATCGACCCTGGTACTCTACCCGGCCCCGCCGAAAAGCTCGAAATCTTTCACATGACCATCGATCGCCTGACGGCGGCAGACTACCAGTTCATTGGCATGGATCACTTTGCCAAGGCGGGGGATGAGCTGGCGATCGCGCAATCTCAGGGCCAGCTGCACCGCAACTTCCAGGGCTACACCACCCTGCCCGAGTCCGACCTTCTGGGCTTTGGCATGACCTCGATTAGCATGCTCCACGATGTTTACGCCCAAAACCATAAAGGGCTGCGCGACTTCTATAAAGCAATGGATGTTAACGAACTTCCCCTGGAGCGGGGGGTAGTGCTAAGCCAGGACGACATTCTGCGGCGGGCGGTGATTATGGAGCTGATGTGCCAGTTCGAGCTGTCGAAGTCAGCCATTGAAGAAAAGTATCACCTCAACTTTGACCAAGACTTTGACGACTACTTCGCCCGCGAACGTCAAGATCTCAAAGTGCTCGAAGCCGATGGGCTGGTGCATCTGACGCCCAACCACATTGAGGTGCTGCCCGCCGGACGGCTGCTGATCCGCAACATCGCCGCCGTGTTTGATCCCTACTTGAGAAACCGCACCATTCGCCAGTTTTCCCAGTCGGTGTAAGGGCAAACAACCCCGCATGGGCGAACAATCGTTCGCCCCTACCCATCCACCCCTCTCCCCCACTAGGAGATCTCCATGCGCATCCTGATGATTCAGCCCAACTACCACGCGGGCGGTGCAGAAATTGCGGGCAACTGGCCGCCGAGCTGGGTGCCCTACGTGGGCGGTGCCCTAAAAGCGGCCGGCTTTAACGAGGTTCGCTTTATCGACGCCATGACCCACTACATCGACGACGAGCCCCTGGCGGCGATGATCGCCGAGTACCAGCCGGATGTGGTCATGGCCACCGCCATTACCCCGATGATTTACAAGTCCCAGACCACCCTGCGGATTGCCAAGGCGGTCTGCCCCGAGGCGGTGACGATCATGGGGGGCGTGCACCCGACCTTTATGTATCGGGAGGTGCTGGGGGAAGCACCCTGGGTGGACTACATCATTCGGGGGGAGGGGGAGGAGATCAGCGTCAACCTGCTGCGGGCGATCGCCGAGGGGCGAGACCACCGCGATCGCGAGTCCATCCTTGGGCTGGCCTACCGCAATGACGTGGGCCAGGTGGTAGCGACACCGGCCCACCCCCCCATTCGCGATCTCAACACCCTCAGCCCCGACTGGACCCTGCTGGACTGGGGCACCTATATCTATACACCGCTAAACGTGCGGGTGGCGGTGCCCAACTTTGCTCGGGGCTGCCCCTTTCGCTGCCGCTTCTGCTGCCAGTGGAAGTTTTGGCGCAAGTACCGCGCCCGCAAACCCAAGCTGTTTGTCGATGAAATCGAACGCCTGGTGAACGACCACAACGTGGGCTTTTTCATTCTGGCGGACGAAGAACCGACCATCAGCAAGGCCCGGTTTGTGGCCCTGTGCGAAGAACTGGTGGAGCGCAACCTGCCCGTCCACTGGGGCATTAACACCCGCGTCACCGACATTCTGCGCGACGAGGCTGAGCTACCCCTCTACCGCAAAGCGGGCCTGGTGCATGTTTCCCTCGGCACCGAGGCGGCAGCCCAGCTCAACCTAAACGTGTTTCGCAAAGAGACCACCATTGCCGACAACAAGCGGGCCGTCAAGCTGCTGCGCGACAACGGCATTTTGGCGGAGGTGCAGTTTATCATGGGGCTGCCCAACGAAACCCCTGAAACCATCGAAGAGACCTACCGTATGGCCCGCGACTGGGGGGCCGATATGGCCAACTGGAACATGTACACCCCCTGGCCCTTTGCCGAGCTGTTTCAGGATCTCGAAGACAAGGTGGAGATTCGCGACTACTCCCACTACAACTTTGTGACGCCGATTATTAAACCGGACAACATGACGCGGGAGGAGGTGCTGCAAGGGGTGCTGCGCAACTACGCCCGCTTCTATGGCTGGAAGTTTTGGGAGTACTGGTGGGAGCGCGACGCCTTTAAGCGCCGCTACCTGCTGGGCTGCCTCTGGGCCTTTGTGCAAACCACCTGGAACAAGCGGTTCTACAACCTCAGCCGGGTGAAGCGCAAGGGCATGCACGCCGAGATCGACTTCGGCTTTGACGACGCCCGCATTCTCTCGGCGGAGGCGATGGCCCAGATCAAGGCCGCCAAGCTGGCGGATGTGGAGTTTACCGAAGTCGCTGCCTGTGGTGGCCCCAGTACGCTCCCTACCTTTACCGAGGAACCGGCGGAAACCGACATTCAGGTGGTGATTGTGGATGGCGACGAACACAGTCGTCTGGCCCTGCGCCAGGGGTTGCGATCGCAGCCCGGCCTGGAGGTCGCCAGCGAAGCCACTAACGGCGAAACTGGCCTGGTCTTGCTCGACTCGATCGGGGTGGATGTGGTGGTGGTGACGGCGCCGCTGCCCGATATGGCGATCGCTGACTTTATCGGGCGGGTACAGGCCCAGAAACCCTGCCAGCCGATCAAGCTGGTGGTGCTTACCGATAACCCCGCCGTTCTTGACGGGCTAGGGGTAGCCCACTGCCCCCGGCAAAGCCCCATGATCACCCTGGCAGAACAGATTCGGGATCACTACCCCAACACCCCGATGCCTGCCGTAGCGACTACCCCCTAGAGCGACGCCATCCCGTGAAGCATCTAAGCGCTAGCCCCAACGTCTCCATCCTGACATCACTTTATCCACTGACCTATGAACACCCTTCCCTCCCTTCGTATCGGATCGCACACCGCGCCTTACCCCATCATCCAGGGCGGCATGGGCATTCGCGTTTCCGGCGCTGGCCTGGCGGCGGCGGTCGCCAATGCTGGCGGCATCGGCGTGGTCTCTGCCGTCGGCCTGGGGATGCATTCTCCCTATTTCGATATTGAGGAGAAGAATCCTAAAATTCGCCAGACTCGTTTTTTTGAAGCCAACCGCCTGGCGCTGATTGACGAGCTACAAAAGGCCCGTGCCCTGAGTCCAGCGGGCATTCTCGGGGTCAACATTATGGTGGCGGCGCGAGACTATGAAACCCTGGTGCAGACCGCTATAGAGAATGGCGTCAACCTGATTTTTTCTGGCGCAGGGTTGCCCTTGACCCTACCTGCCCTCACCGCCAATCATCCTGAGGTGGCCCTGGTGCCGATCATCTCTAGCCTGCGGGCGGCCCAGGTGATCTGTAAAAAATGGCAGCGTCAACATAACCGTCTGCCCGATGCCTTTGTGGTCGAAAATCCTCAAGCGGCGGGGGGCCATCTGGGGGCTAAGGCCGAGGACTTGGGCGATCCTGCGATTGGCCCCGAGGCCGTGATTCCAGCCCTGGTGAGCTATCTGGCGGAGAGTTTTGAGCAGCCCATTCCGGTGATTGCGGCGGGGGGCGTGTGCGATCGCCCCTCTCTGCTCCACGCCCTATCGCTGGGAGCCAGCGGCGTCCAAATCGGCACCCGATTCATCCCCACCGAAGAGTGCGACGCCGACCGCCGCTATAAAGAATTTCACCTCAAGGCCGATCCCGCCGATATTGTGCTGGTGCCCAGCCCCGTGGGTCTGCCCGGTCGCGCCCTGCGCAACGCCTTTGTGGATCGGGTCAATAGGGGCGAAATTCCCGGTGCCAAGGATCAGTGCTTTGCCAACTGCCTACAGGTGTGCAAGTTTCGCGATCGCCGCGAGACCTACTGCATTCTGCGCGCCCTCGATCGCGCCTGTCGGGGCGACGTAGAGAACGGCTTGGTGTTTGCGGGCAACAGCGTGGGGGGGAGTAGCCACATTCAGCCGGTGGCAGAGGTAATGGCAGAGTTGGTGGGTGTGACGGGGTAAAGCGTGGATGGGTAGGTAGGGGTAGACCTGTGTGTCTGCCCTATGGGTGGGCTGGTGAATGTTCTAGCGGAAGGCTCTTGGCAATGGCTATTCTCAACCTCATGGGCTACGTCAATCGTTCAGAGGTCAACGGGCCTGGCAAGCGGGCCGTGGTCTGGGTGCAGGGCTGCCTACGGGAATGTCCGGGTTGTTTTAACCCAGCCTCTTGGCCCTTTGAACCCAACCAAATTATGTCGGTAGATGAGGTGGTAGAGCAGATTTTGGCCGACCCCGCCAATGAGGGGGTCACCTTTTCTGGGGGAGAACCCTTTTGGCAGGCCCCGGCCCTGGCGATAGTCGCTTACCGGGTGAAGGCGGCTGGGCTCAACACCATGTCGTTTTCGGGATTCACCCTAGGGGAATTACAAGGGCCTAATGCACCGCCCGGGGCTCAAAAGTTGCTCGACCAGCTCGACATACTGGTGGATGGCCCCTTTGTGGAATCCCTCGCCATCCACGACCCAACCTCGCCGGTATCGTCGCGCAACCAGCGGGTGCGGGTGTTTAACCCGGCGCTGCAAGACCGGATTAACTGGGCCAGCGACCAGGTTGAGGTACACATTTTCAAAGACGGCAGCCGCTTGGTAACGGGGTACCACGGGCAATTGGGGCTGGGCGATCGCGACGGATCTCAGCCCATAGATAACTAGAACCCTCCAGGTACACCGAGCTGAGCAGAGGATTCAGGGCCAATGCAGGCTAGCCCATTGACCGGCCATCCCTAAGGGCAGCCGTTCTCTACGCCAGTGCGCCACTCTAAAAGAACAGCCCGACACTGCAAGCAAGTCAGCTCGTCAAGCAATTGGCCCACACCAGTTGCAGTCGCAGGGTAAGTGATTGCCGTCAATCCCAGCGGCGGCGATAGGTCTCCCTCAAGGTGAGCGACGAACCCGTAGAGCTTTTGGTTTGAGAAAGAGCTGTTGATGGCCCACCCATCCGGGTTGAGGGGCGTGAGCTGGGCGATCGCAGTTGCCTCTAGACCCAGCTCTCGGTGAAGGATCGCGATCGCAGCCTCCTCTGGCGTTTGCCCTGCCAAGCGTCGTCCCCCCGGAAAATCTAGCGTCACCTGCCCTACCCCAGGCCGAAAGCTGGCGGGGGGCAACACAATATGAGATTGGCCCAGGCGATCTCGTTGAATGGGCAACACGATGACAGAATCGGCTTTCTCAATGCGCCAGTATTCTAGCCGTTGCCCTTGGGAATCTTGCCAGTACTCGCCAATCAGCGTCATCCAGCGAGAGTGAATTTCTAGAAAGCGGTCTTGTACCTGCCAAGGGGGTTGGGCGTCAGGCGGTAGGGTAGTCATGGGTTTGGGTTGAGCGTCGATATCGGCGGTGCGGCTAGCGGCGCATGGGGTCAGAATTGGCGCACGGTAGCTGCCCTGGGTGTTAGGCAAGCTATGTAAATTGAGGTGCTGCCTTTGCCAGTATTACCCGCGATATGTCTCCTCCGGCGCTGGAGGGGTGGGGCAGCGATCGCCACCCTCGGCTGATCTACTCAGCAGGTGGCAGCACAAACTCGGGAAACAACTCAGAGGTGCAGCTCGTATCGGGGGCGCGATCGGGATCATTCACAAAGGCCACGCCGATATCCTTAGCACACTGGGAGGCGACGATCGCCCCGTGGCCCGTGCTGGGAAACTCCACAAAAGTGCCGTTGCGCAGCCCTTCCATCACGCCGATGCCCATTTCGGTGTTGGTTTGCACGTCGTAGCGGCCTTGCAGCACCAGGGTAGGGATATTGCTGTTGATGGGGGCGTGTTCACTAGCCGGGGCCGCCTCTACGGGCCAGAAGGAACAGAGGTTGTAGGCTTGCTGGGCGGCCACCACTCGCCCCGTGCCGAGCTGGGGCATCAGCATGGTTTCATAGTTGGTTTGGGTTTGGGCCGGGTCGCTAAAGGGCACCAGTTCGCGGCAGTCTAAACTGCGAAACATGCCTGTGGTGATGTCGGCATCGACCCCAGAGAAGGAGTCGGTGAGAGCCGATACCACATCGTACACGTGGCGCACCTCAACGTCAGACATGGCCTGGACGGCGGCAGTGAGGCTGGCGGCGGTGTCGTCCTCAAATTCTTCTGCCACAAAGGCGAGCAGGGTCTCCCGGTTGCGGGGCGTCTCGGTGTAGCCCACACCCAGGAGGTTGACCAACAGCAGCACCCCCTCCGATTCGGGCAGGGTGTCGGCAACAGCCTGGATCTGCTGTACCCAGCGGCTGGCGGGGCGGCTGGTTTCGGCGGCCGCTGCCCTGGCCCGCAGAATATCCTCTGCCTTGGCCTCAAAATCTCGCGCCTCCAGGCGGTATGCCTCTGGCGAAGCTTCAAAGGTTGGTGGGCTGGCTTCGCTGCTGAACAGCGCCCCGGTAATCACCCCGGCAAAGGTGGTGGTGATACCCTGCTCCAGCTCTTGGACAATCAGCGGCACGTAGGGGGCCATCTGGCCGGGGTAGTTGTTCATCAGTGTGATCAGCGTGGCAAACTCGGCGGCGGAGACACGCTCGATGGGGGTGGTTAGTGGCCTCAGGGGGGTGATTGGTTCGGCCAGGGGTAGGGGAGCTTGATCGAGCTGGTTGAGCAGGGCGACGGTGCGTTCCGTCAGGTTGGGGTAGGCGGCCCCGCAGGTGGCATCGGCCTCGCAATCTTCCACCAGGTTGAGGAAGCTGACCTCCAGGTCGCGGACAATCGCCTCATACTTGTTGGCCTGCACGGGCACGGTAGAGTCGAGCACCGTGCTGCGTACCCGGTCGGGGTGGTTGGCCATAATCCGCTGGGCCAGATAGGTGCCGTAGGAAATGCCGTAGAGGTTGATCGGGCCGTAGCCCAGGGCGGTGGTCAGGTTCACCACATCCTGGGCGCTGTTGGGGGTGTTGTAGTTGCTGAGGTCGTTGCCGTGGTTTTCTAAAATGCGGGCACAGAGATCGAAGGCGGAATAGAGGTCCAGTACGTCGTCAATGGCGTCGGGAAAGCGCGATCGCATTTGCTCGCGCAGCGGATCGAGCGTGCCCGCGTACGAGCTATTGGGGTCTAAAAGCACCTTGGTGGTGGCCAAAACCGCCGGGGCACAGCCCAGCCGATTGGAGAATTGGGTGCCCCGCTGGTCGAGCACAATGATGTCGCGGGTTTGGCGCTGGGGTTCGTAGATTCTCGCCCGCATTTCCAACGCACTCGACGCTAGGGTGCTGCCCCCCGGCCCACCGCGCAGATCCATGATCGGGTCGGGGGCGGGGGAGAGGCTGCGGCTGTGCAACACGGCATAGGTGAGGTCGATCTGGCGACCGTTGGGCTCAGCGTAGTTTTCGGGCACGGTGAAGATGCCGCAGGTGATGGTTTCGCCTTCGATTTCGTTGGGGGGCAGCACCGTGGGGCAGGAGATGACGGTGAGCGGGTGGCGGGGAGCCTGGGCCAGCGCGGGGATCTGAGCAGCGAGGGCAGCGGCGAGGGTGAGGAGGGGTAGGGAGAGGGTGCGGTGCATGGGTTTATGGGGTGATGGGGTAGGGAGGATGGGGGAGATGGGGAGGGTGGGGAAGGGTGGAGGAGATAGGGATGGTGGGGAGTTTTAAGTTTTTGGAAGTGGGAAAGGGTTATTGGGGGCCGGGTACGGCGTGGTGGAGGTTAGTGAAGGTGGCTAGGGTCTTGTCCAGATCGGGGGGCTGGCGGGCTTGGGTGGCTTGCTCGATCGCATAGCCCACCGCCAGCAGATCGGGTTCACCCAGCGCTTTGCCGATCAGGTAAGTGCCCAGGGGTTCGCCCGTTTCTGCAAAATCGATGGGCACGGTGAGAGCGGGGTAGCCAGCGGCGGCGTAAGCTTGGGTGCTGGCGATCAGTACATCAATGCCCGCATCAGCAAAGAGCTGGTCGAGGGCGGTGCGGGCGGTGGTTTGGTGGGTTTCGCGCAGGGTGGTGTAGGCCGCCGAGGGGCTATCGCTGCGCTGGGCGGTGCTGAGGTGGTCTTGCCCGTAGGGAATACGGTTGGCGGGGTCGGCGTAGTTAAAGGAGACCACATCGACCAGGGCGACAACGGGTGGGTTGGGCAGGGTACTCAAAAAAGCATTGAGGGAGGCTTTGAAGCCGGGGGGCAGGGCGGCGTTGGCATCCGGTGCTGGGGGAACGGTTTCGCTATCTAGCTCGACGACGGCAATGCCCTGCTGGGTGAGGGCGGCGATCGCCGCTTTGGCCGCTTGATTATTGGCTTTCAGTAGGCTGATGACATTCGGCAAGGTCGCCCGCGCCTCCGCTGGCAGGTCTTCGGGCGGGTTGGCGAGGAGAGCTTCTAGATTTGCGATCGCACGTTCCGAAATTACCGCCACGCCCACCCGCCGCTGCTTGGCTCGATCTAGATCCAAAAACCGGGTAAAGTCTTCGCTCTGCAACTCTGCCACCTGGGGGTCGGGATTCTCCTCCGATCCTTCGTCGGTGTGGGTGAGGGCGCTGAGCAGGGTGGCCACATCGGTCACGGTGCGGCCCATTGGCCCCGGCACATCCATCCAGTCCACCAGGGGAATGACATAGTCGCCGCTGACCAGGCCGTGGGTGGGTTTCAGCCCCACGATGTTATTGGTGGCCGCTGGCCTGACGATGGAGCCCTCGGTTTCGCTGCCGACGCTGACGGCGGTAAGGTTGGCCGCGACGGACACCGCCGAGCCAGAGCTAGAGCCGAGGGGGTCAAAGGGGCCGTAAGGGTGGCGGGTTTGCCCGCCCAATGCGCTAAAGCCGCTGGGCATGGCGGGGTCAACGTAGTTAGCCCATTCCGACAGGTTGGCCTTACCGAGAATGACGGCTCCTGAGTTCCGCAGGTTTTTGACCAACTGGGCATCGCGATCGCCCCGCCAATCTTTCAGGGCATAGGCTCCGGCGGTGGTGTGCATCCGGTCGCCCGTGGCGATGTTGTCTTTAACCAGCACCGGGATGCCGTGCAGCGGCCCCCACAGATTCCCCCCGGCCCGTTCGGCATCCAGGCTAAAGGCAATGTTTAGCGCCTCTGGATTCAGCTCCATCACTGAGTTGAGCTGGTTGACGTCGTAGCGCTGAATGCGATCGAGGTAGTAAACCACCAGTTCCTCGGCGGTGAGGTCGCCGCTGGCCATGTGCTGCTGCAATTGGGGTATCGTCGCTTCCAGCACCAGGGCATCCAGGGCGCTGCGCCGTTCAGCTGAGAAATTCGCCAGCGCTGGCTCAAAGGGGCTGAAGTCGCGCAGGCGCTTGCTGGTGTAGTCGGGTTCTGACAGCGGAAACTCAGTGGGGTAGGCGCGAGCGGGGCCTGCGGGGGGCGGCGCGATGGCGTGGATGTGGGTGGCCAGGGTGAGGGCGATCGCCGCCAGGGCCAGCGGTAAGATGCGACGAAGGAATTTCATGGGGGCTGAATGTAGGAAAGGATAAGCTGACCGGTCTACTCGTACTTAAACCTGGGTTCGACGTCGGCCAGGCAGCTACTCTCGGGCGTCTGATTGGGATCGGCCAGGAAATCGAGGGCGATCGCTTCCACACAGGTCGCGGCTGGGGTACCCTCTGGTGCCAGCATCGAGCCGTGCCCCACACCGGGGAAGGTGTAGACATGGGCATTCTGGAAATTGCGGGCGACGGCGTCGCCGTAGAGTTGGGGCGTGACCGGGTCGTAGCCGCCATTGAGAACTAGGACGGGAATCTCGGTGTTGTCGTAGGCGAAGACTGGCTCTCGCTCAACCTGAAGCAGGTCGCAGAAGCGCTGATAGGAAGCACTCTCATTCTCCCCGATTGCGATTAGCTGCTCGTAGGGGGCAGGAAACACGGTAGACGGATCTACTGCTATGGAATCGACCCGCGAACAGAGCACCGCGTGATACATGCCTGTGGCAGAATCAGTATCCTTGAGCCTCTTCGAGAGTTCGGATACGGCCCAGCTAAAATCCCCCTCAGCCGCCTGGTAAATGTTCTGGGGCAGGGCTGAGGCATTACCACTGTTGGCCATATAGGGTTCAAAAAACAGCAGAAATTCGTCCCGATCTAGCGTAGTTTCGAGGGTTTCCTCGGTGTCGGGGATTTTGAGCGTCAGCGGCACGGGGGTTTGCTCTAGACGATCTAGCAGGTCCAAAAAGACAGTTTCCAGGTTGGGGTAGGTCTGATTACACTGGGCATCGGCGGCGCAGGCGGCAAACAGGTTGCGCAGTGCCCCGCTCAAGGTGTAGGTGGCGGCCAGGTTAAAGTCGATATTCGTCGTCACCACCCCGTCGATGATCGCACTGCGGAGCTGGGCGGTGTGTTCCTCCGCCTGCTCTAGCACGTACTGCCCCAGCAGCGTGCCATAGGATACCCCGTAGTAATTAAACTGGTCGTAGCCCAGGGCTGTGGCCACCGCATACATATCGGCGGCATTTTCGATGGTGTTGAAGGCGTTGGGGTTAATGCCTGCGGCCAGGCTGCGATCGCGGCAGGCCACCATCCACTGGGTATCGGTGGGGGCGATTTCGTCGCGGGCCACCGCTATATTGTGCTCAGTGTTCTCAGGGCAGCCAAAGAAGGGGCGTGAATGCCCAGTGCCGCGCTGATCGACAAACACGAGATCGCGCTCTTGCAGCAAGGCGGGCAACACCGGCCAGTTGGGCAACACGCCGACCGCAAAGGTGTCAATGGTGGTGCTACCGGGGCCACCATTTTCCATAAACAAGGGGTCTGGGGCAGGGGTCTTGCCCAGGCTGCGGGTTCTGACTACTGCCACCTGAATGGTCGGCCCGTCGGGCTGGCTGTGGCGTTCTGGCACGGTGACATAGCCACAGTCAGACATAGCGCTTTGCAGCGCGTTCAGACCAAAGGTAGAACAGTCGGTAGATTCCCAGGCAGGGCTGGCGGGGGGAGTGGCGATCGCTGGCATAGCCGTGACGACGGTAACGCCCAGGGCGGTGAATCCGATAAAACGAGTGAAGAAGTGAGTCATAGGGGTATTGCCTAGATGGATAGAAAAAGCAAATTAGGCGAGCATAGGCCCAGTGGGTCGAGATCCCAGGGTTCTTCTGGTGGGTAGGCCAATGCTTGGGGTTAACAGACCGAAGAACCCTGGGATCTGTGGGTTAGCTGCTGGTATTTCGGTTCGGCCAGTGTCTTGGCGGGCGGGCTGAGATTAGGCTCGTAGCATTACCTCACCTCCTGATTGGCTGAGTGCTTGGGCAATTCATTGGGGTGGGCGGCGGGTACCTCCAGCGCATAGGTTTGGGGAATACCAATCTCGATGCCGTTGGCCTCTAGCGCCTTCCGCACCCGCAGGCGAAACTCTCGCCCCACGGCCATTTGCTGCCCCGGCTCGGTCTGAATCCAGACGGTGATGGTCAGGCCAATGTGGGAGACATGGTCGATGCCCAGCACCGTGGGCTCGGCCAAAATTTTGTCGTGCCAGGCGGGGTCGCTGTAGAGGGTTTGGGCCACCTCGTTCAGCACCCCCAGAGCGTTGTCGGGGTCGGTGTGGTAGGCCACATCAATGGTGAAATTGACTCGCGACCAGTTGCGGGTGAGGTTTTTGACCTGGGTAATGCTGCTGTTGGGCACCGTCACCAGTTCGCCGCTGGCGCTGCGCAGTTGGGTCACTCGCATGGTGAGGTTTTCCACCAGCCCGGTGGCCGAGCCCAGGTCGATCACATCGCCGATCGCATACTGGTCTTCGGCCAAAATAAAGAAGCCATTCACCAAGTCTTTGATCAGGTTTTGGGAGCCAAAGGTAATCGCCAGACCCGCCAAACTGCCGATCGCCACCACCGACGCCGTAGGTAGCCCCAGGGCATTGAGGGCCGAGAGCAGGCCGAAGAGGGCGATCGCGATCGTCACCAACCCCTTGACCGCCCCAGCAATGGTCGAGCTGCGTAGCTCACGGCGCTGGGCATCGCCAAAGTCGAGAAAATCCACGCGATCGAAGGGTTTCCAGCGATGGATGACGATGTCGATCAGGCGGCGGCTGATGCGAATAGCCAGCCCGGTAAAAAACCAGAGCAGCAGCAGGGCCAGCAGCACATTCAAAAACTTAAACCGATTGCGAATCAGGTAGGGTGAAACGACGACGACCCAAACAAACCCGCTATACCAGGCCAAAATCATCAGCCAAAACAGGAGCCACTGGAGAAAGTCCAGGACCGCCAGCTGGCGCTCGAGGGTAAAGACCTGGGGGAGCCGCTGCAAAAAGGCAGTCCGTGCCTGGATGATGGCCTCATGCGGGGAATCGGTCGCCCCATCCGCCGCCTCAGCGATCGCCACCGCTCGCAGCGCTTTCTTCTGCCGCCGCAGCTGGGTTTGCCGTTTCCACAGCCCGTACTTGAGCGCCACGAGCCCAGCAGTCAGCAACAGCAGCCCCAGCAGAATGTGGTTCACCCGGCGCTGGTCGTCGGGCAGTTTGGCCAGACCGTTGCGGAGTTCGTCTTCTAGCGTGTCGCGCCACTGGTTCGCCAATACGTCGATGGGCTGGCCGTTAAAATCGGCATCAAACGCCGTCACCGACAGCAGCACCAGGGGCCGGGGAAACTGGTCATCCCGGACATCAATCACAGCAACGTTGTTGAGCTGCGACACCTCAAACACCAGGCTCTCAGCGTTCATGGGGCGCTTCAGCAGCAGCAGCAGTTTGGACTGAATCTCTTCGGCCCGCTGTTCGACGGTCTGGCGATCGCCCACGGCATCCGGCGATCGGTCATACACCGTGGGCGAGGCAATGGTGAACAGCGTGGTGGCGCTGAGGGGCGATTCGACGGCGATCGCCTCTATATTCCCGTAGCGAGTCACAGCCTGCGGTGGCCCCACTGGCCCCTTGCCACCAAAGCCATCGGGCAGCGAAAACTGGGCCTGGCTGGGTTGGCCTACCGCCAGACTCAGGCCCAGGGCGAGAGCAAAGGACAGGGCAAACGTGAGCAGTCGTTTTAACGGCGTCGGCATTCAAGTCGGTATAGGTTGAACGGCTGCTGGTAGCGACAGGTGGAGGTGCCTTTAAATGCACTCCAGGCTCATGTGCCCGTCTGTCTTGTCGGGGAGTACAGGGGCTAGACCGGCGTGGTCAGCCTGGCAGCTAACGCTGACATATTCCATGTCTTGCAGTTGTAAGGCCCCTTCGGTGATGACCGGGGCAACCACGTCGGTTGCGGTGGCATCAAACTGGTCAACACTCTGCACACAGCCCAAAACTTGGCTGTCTCCCGCCTGGGCTGCGGGGGAAATCGCGAGTACCCCACCGCCGCCGCTGCAATAGGCCTCTAAGGTGCTGCCACTCTCCATCACCAGCGCTTGGCCATCAACGCTCAGGCTTAGACCTGGGGGTAGGTCAGCGGCGGGCTCCGTCGGCGGGTTGGCAGCACCCTCAGGGGTTACCTCAGGCTGGGAGGGCTGGCTTTGGCAGGCGGTTAGGCTCAGCAGGGCGATCGCGGCCAGGCCGCTAAAGCATCGATTTTTCATAGGGGTCACTTTCTAGAGAACCGTTCATGACACCGGTTACGGGGCAATACTGAGGCCCCTCGACCGACTAGCACCGCACCGGTTAATCCACCCCAGTAACGATGGTGGCGTCGAGCTTAAAGAACTCCGCATCATTCACCGAAACCAGGTATTGCCCGTCTACCATCTGCACCAGCACCTGATCGCTGGGGTCAACGGAGTAGAGTGTTTGGCCGTAGTAATAGAGATGGAGCACATTTCCCGTTGGCCCCACTAGGGTTAGCGTTGAGTTGCCGGGGTCGCCATAAAGGGCCGCCGCACGGCACATGAAATTGTAGGAGGGTTGACCCGCGGAACAGGGCACATTCCCCCCACCCCGACGCGGCTCGCTAGAAACCGTACTGGCATCCCAGTAGACGTAGATCGACACATCGGCCAGACGATAAATCAGGCCGGCGGTGCCCAAATCATCTTCGATCGTTCCAGGGCGACCGTTTTGGTCGGTGAAAGTCGCTGCCTGGGTGGAGGAAGGGGTCAATTCGTAGGTGGTGCCGTCCTTCAGGCGAATAGTGACATAGCCCTGGCGCTGCGAAAAGGTGCAGGTGTCGCTAGAGGTAGCGGTGTCTTCGCCGCGCGGATATACATTGCAGCGGGCGGTGGTGGTGTCGGCTTTGGCGGGGGCAAGGGCGATAAGGGTGGCGATCGCAGCCCCTGAAACTAGCGAAAAAAGTTGTTTTTTCATTGTTATTTCTAAAAGTGGGCACCGCTGCTGATTGAGATTGATCTCCCCAGGTGCTAGCGGTAAACGTTTCTCTCGATAACCCCCCTTTTTAAGGAGGCAGGGGGGATCCTCTCCTACAGCGCCCCCTCGTTGGCCGTGCTGTAGACGTAGTTGTAAAACTCGGTGCCCGTGACCACGTTGATAATCACAATGCGACTGGCACTTTGGTCATACATCACCCGCACGCGACCGTCTTCGCCCACGTAGGTATTGCCCGAGGTACGGGTCAGCGCCCCGCTAAAGGAAAACTCGCCATCGGTGATGTAGGCCGAAAGTTGACCGTTGCCAATGGGCGTTATCGTCGTCGATTCTGGGGCGTTAGAGCTAGAGCTGAAACTTGTCGGTGCGGGGGCACGAGAGGCTTCGGTGAAGATGTAGTTGTAGAACTCGGTGCCGGTGACAGAATTGAGCACCATCACTCTGCCCGTGTCGCGGTCGTAGGTGATTTGCACACCGTTGGTATTCAAGATATAGAAGTTGCCGTAGCTGCGCTGCATGATGCCGTAGACGCGAAATTCGGCGTCAGTAATGTCTACGGCGATTTGGTTGGGGTCGCGCTGGGGGGTCATGTAAGTGCGCTGGGGCGTTTTCGACTGGGCCAGCAACAGGGGAACGGCGGGGATGGGTGCGGCGGCGACAGGCAGGCCAATCCCGGTTGCGACGAGCAAGGCTGTCGCCAGAAAAATAGCTTGAGGTTTCATGATTAATCTCACCAAGGAATGAATGGGGAAATAGGGGGTAGGAGGAGGCAGGCCAATGTATTAACGGTGGGCAGTGCCCACCCTACAGACAGTCGAGGCGGTTCGGTCGCCTACAGAGCACCGTCGCTGGGGAAGATGATGAAGTCGCTGCGAATCCAGCCGTTAGCACCCGATTCCACAAATTGCACATTGCACCAGTTCAGGTCGCTACCGGGGGTATCGGTGTCTGGTTGGCACAGATAAATTCGGACCCGATCGCCCGCCAGCCCGTAGCCTAGAGGGCGCGATCGCACCGTGGGCTGGCTGCGCAGGTTGATCTGCGAGCCGCGAGTGTGGGCCACCAGCGTGCCGATGCGAGCACTACTGCCACCTATGCCTTGGGTGGCGGGGTCGGTGCCAATGCCTTGGGTGGCAGAGCTGGTGCTAAAGGTGCTCTCATCCCAATAGACCCAGAGTTGAGAGCCATCGACAAACTCAAAGATGGTGCCCACACTGCCCAGGCCGCTCTGGCGGTAGACCCTATGACCGTGCTGGTCGGTAAAGTTGCCTGAAGAAGCATTGGCCACCGGGGACAACTCGTAGCGCACCCCGTTGGATTGCAGGCTTATGGTGATGTAGCCCTGTCGTTGCGAAAAGGTGCAGGCGCTCGACAGGGAGGGGTAGTCTTCGCGCGGTGCGTACAGATCGCAGTGGGCGGGCACCGTGTCGGCCTTGGCCGCCAAGCCCATGCCCAGGGCAGCAAACGAAGTCACAGCAGACAGCAAAACAGTTTGAATTCTCATGGTCGCAATAGATATAGATATGACTTGAACGAGATGGATTGCCCCCTAGGGTGGGCACCGCCCACCAAAACCCTGGCTTATCGCCGTCCCCCCGCCGCGTGGGCTGGGGGGTTCGAGAGATCCATCAAGATGGGTGCGCCATCGACGGTCGATCGCTGGGGCACCCAGGCTCTGTTGCCGCCGTAGATGGCCACCTCAATGAACGATCGCCCTCCCTGCACCACGGCGGTGGGCGGGTTGGTGGTGGCGTAGGCAATGTCGCCCACGGCAAAGCGATCGCCCGATGCCGCCCCCGTATTGGGCCGCGAAAACACCGCCGTCTCGCGCACGATGGCGTAGCAGTAAGGCACCGCCCCTGATGGCCCGCCAGTGGCCCCACCCCCCGCCGCGTGGGCCGGAGGATTGGTGCACTGATCGGTACTCAAATCGACAATTAGAGGGACGCCATCAATGGTAGAGAGCCGGGGCACCCAGGCTTTGCGCCCGCCGTAGATGGCCACTTCGACAAAGGCGCGGCTGCCGTCGAAGCGGGTGGTGGGCGGGTTGGTGGTGGCGTAGGCAATATCGCCCCGGTTAAAGCGATCGCCCGTAGCGGCATTGTTGGCAGGGCGTGCAAACACGCTCAGTGTGTCTTTAACCACAAAGCAGTAGGGGGTAGACCCTCGATTTTGGGCTGGGATCGGGATGCTTAGGGAGCCTATCAATGTGGCAGCACCGAGGCAGACCGAGAGACACTTAAAAGGGGCAAACCTAAACGTCATAAATTGAACATACCTCCTCGGGCGCTAATCATGAATGCCTCAGACTTGCTGGAGTACAGATATCAGAAAAACTTAGATAAATATAGATTTCACAAACCCAGTTAATGCAGGCAAATAATTGTAAAAGCACCATAATTAGACTGAAGTGGAGTATATCAGGCAAATTTGGTTTTCTACAATAAATCTAAAGAGCGTCTTAAAGATCTTTTTGTCAGTTAAGTTAACTGAGATTTCGGGTGAGAAAAAATAGAAATATGGTTTATGTAAGATCCTTTAAGAATAAGCATTTTGCACTCAATAAATACATTTTTAGTACAAAAAAATATGATTTCAATAAGAGAATCTCAAGTACCCAATAAGCAAGGCAAGCATTATTAATTGATTGGTTCTGGCTCGCGGTCAGTTAAGCAGACTCTTGGTCAGTTAAGTCAGAAGTATTCAGAGGCTTTGCCACCCTGGGTGGGCAGCCTTAGACGATGTAAAGTACACACTATGAACTCTGACGAACGGCAGATTGTGAGGCGTAAGCGTGGGGTGTTGCTGAGTGCTTCAGGACTCGAGCGCCTGCGAGGTGCGATCGCCGATCTCGAAACCCAACACAACAACGCCACCCCCTACAGCGCCGAAGAGTTGAGCAGCCTTACCGCCGTGTCACCCTCCACCATTCGGCGATTGCGGGCGGCCAAATCGGGCATTGACCAGCGCAGCTTGCAGCAGATCTTTAGCGCCCTCAATCTGGATCTACAGGAAAGTGATTTTCAGTGGGTCGATCGCACCGACGCGGAGCTTGCCGCCGAAGAATTGGCTCAGCCGTTCCCCGCCGCCCAAACCTACCGCTATCCAAGCGGGCCGCTGCCCCTAGCGTCGCCGCTGTATATTGCGCGATCGCCCATCGAAGAACTGGCCTTTCAAGAGATCACCCAACCCGGTTGCGTGGTGCGCATCAAAGCCCCGCCTCAGTTTGGCAAAAGCTCGCTGCTGCTGCGGATTGTCCACCAAGCTCAGCAGAGGGACTACGCCACCGCCCTAATTGATTTACAACAGTTGGATGCCGCCATCCTCAACGATGCGGATCGCTTTTTGCAGTGGTTTAGCGCCACCCTGGCCCTCCGGCTCGGCGTTGATGCCGACCCCGCCACCGCCTGGAACCAGCTTGTCGGTAGCCAGCTTAGCGCCACCCTGTTTGTGCGCGAGCAGGTGCTGCGCTCCGTCAACCGTCCCGTCTTGCTGGCGATCAATGACCTGGGCCGCCTGTTTGAGCATCCCGCCACTGCCCAGGGATTTTTGCCGCTGCTGCGATCGTGGTACGAAGAAGCGGGCCACGACGACCTGTGGCAGCATCTGCGCCTGGTAGTGACCTACTCCACTGATAGCTATCTGCCGCTGGATATCAACTATTCGCCCTTTAACATTGGCCTGCCCCTGGCGCTGCCAGAGTTTACAGCGGCCCAGGTGCTAGAGCTGGCGGGGCTGTATGGGCTGGAGTGGAGCGATCGCGAAGCCGACCCACTCCTGGCTCTGGTGGGCGGGCACCCCGCGCTGGTGCATGGGGCCATCTACCACCTCCGTCAAGAACTGTTGACATTTGACGAGCTGTTGCAAAGCGCCAGCACCCAGGGCATTTACCAGGGGCATTTGCAAAAACTGCTGGCTGCGGTCAATCAGCCCCAGTTGGTTGAGCCACTGCGATCGCTGGTCATGGGTGAAGGGGCGATCGCCCTCGCCCCAATGCTGGCCTATCAACTTGAAGGAGCTGGCTTGGTCAAAGGTTCAGCTGAGGGCTGGCAGGTCAGATGCGAACTCTACCGTCAGTATTTTCAGCACAAGCTGTTTGGCCAAACCTGCTAAGCAACGATTTCAGGGGCTGTATTTGTCAGTCAGATTAGCGTGAGCGGTAAGCCAACTAAATGACTGACCTCATTGCATAATAGAGCGATTCTATTTGGGGACGCCCCTGCCCGTGCTCACCCCCTCCATTTACAAAGTTGGTGGCTGCCTCCAGGCCGAGGCCAGCACCTACGTGGTGCGCCAGGCCGACGAGGATCTGCTGGCGGCCTTGCAGGCCAGGGAATTCTGCTACGTGTTTAGCGCCCGGCAGATGGGCAAATCGTCACTGCTGGTGCGGGTCAAGGCCGCGCTGCAAAAAGCGGGGGGCCACTGCGCCTACCTGGATATGACCCGCCTGGGCAGCAACGGCCTCACCCAGCCCCAGTGGTATACCGGCGTGGGGGTGAGTCTGCTGCAAAGCCTGAATTTGCTCAGCCAGACTGACTTTCTCGCCTGGTGGCAGGCCCGCGAAAGCCTGCCCCTGGTGCAGCGCTTAAATCAATTGGTCGATGAGGTGGTGCTGCCCGCCACCGGGGATGACCCGGTCTACATCTTTGTTGATGAAATCGACGGGCTGCTCAGCCTCGACTTTTCCACCGACGACTTCTTTGCCTGGATGCGATCGGGCTACAACCTGCGCGCCCACGACCCGCGCTACCGCCGCCTCACCTTTGCCCTGTTTGGTGTCGCTACCCCCGCCGACCTGATCGCCGACAAACAGCGCACCCCCTTCAACATTGGCCAAGCAATTTCCCTGGAGGGCTTTACCCTGGCTGAAAGTGCGCCGCTACAGCAGGGGTTAGAGGGGCTGGTCGATTGTCCCCAGGCGGTGCTCAAGGCCATTCTCGACTGGACGGGTGGGCAGCCGTTTTTGACCCAAAAACTGTGCCAAATCGCGGCGAAAAACGCCCAGCAGTCGGAGACGTTGCCCCTGCCCCTCTCCTCTGCCATGGCCAACTTTTGGGTGGAGGGGTTGGTCAAAGCCGCTCTGCTCGACCACTGGGAAGCGCAGGATGAGCCGATTCACCTGCGCACCATTCGCGACCATCTGTTTTGGCACCAAAACCGCACGGCGAGAATTTTGGGCCTGTATCAGCAACTCTTGCAGGGCGAAGCGGTGCAATCCGACGACAGCCGCGAGCAGAGCGACCTGCTGTTGTCGGGGCTGGTGGTGCGTCGGGGCAATGAGCTGGCGATTAAAAACCGCATTTACCAGCAGGTGTTCACCGCCGACTGGGTGAGCCGTGAGCTGTATCGGCTGCGTCCCTACGCGGCGGCGCTGGAGGGGTGGATGGCGTCTGCCCGACAGGATGCCACCTACCTACTGCGCGGTCAAACCCTATGGGAAGCCGAAAGCTGGGCGCGGGACAAAAGCCTCAGCGATGTCGATTACCAGTTCCTCGCCGCCAGCCAGGATGCCGAGCGGCAGGAGATTCAGCAAAAGCTGGATGCCAAGGCCGAGAGCGAGCGGTTCTTTCGCCAGCTAGCCGAGGCTGTGCCCCAGATCGTATGGATTGTGGAGCCGGACGGCAGCCTGTCTTACAGCAACCAGCGGGGAACCGACTTTTCGGGGATTGCCCAGGATGGTGTTCAGGGGCTCCAGCGCCTGGAGGTGATCCACCCGGAGGATCGACAGACCAGTCTGAGGGCCTGGGAACAGGCGTTTGCGACGGGCAATCCCTACGAAGTTGAGCTGCGCCTGCAAGATGCCGACGGCCAATACCGCTGGTTTTTGAACCGGGCGGTACCCATTCGCGATGCCGCCGGGCAGGTGGTGAAGTGGTTTGGTACCAGCACCGACCTGGATGAGGTCAAACGCAGCGAAGAAGCCAAGCGGCTCAAAGAGCGGTTCCGGCTCCAGCGGTGGCTGCTGGGCGCGGTGAGTGCGGGGTTTGCGATCGCAACCTCCCTTGGCCTCTACGCCTTTGCCCAGCGCCACCAGGCCACCCTGCGAGAAATTGAGGCGATCGCCAGCCTTTCCGATGCCCAGTTTGCCTCCGGCAATCGCCTCGATGCCCTCGTCACCGCTCTCCAGGCCCAAACCCGGCTTGACCAGCTGCGCTGGGTGCCTGGGGAACTGAGCGCATTGAGCGATCGCGAACTGCGCCGCGCCACCTTTCAAGCCCTGGAATGGAACCGCTTCAATGGCCACTTGGGCCGCGTGCGCGGCCTAGCCGTTAGCCCCAACGGCGATCTAATCGCCGCCACCTACCAAAAAGACACCACCCTGCTCTGGGGTATGGATGGCACCCTGGTGGCCCGCCTCCCTGGTGCCGCCCGCGAATCTGCCTTTAGCCCAGACGGGCAAACCCTGGCCACCGCTGGGGACGACGGCACCGTGCAACTCTGGAGCCGCGACGGCAACCCTTTGGCAACTCTGAAGGGCCACCAAAAACCTGTCAAGGCCGTTGTCTTTAGTCCAGACGGGCAAACCCTCGCCTCCGCTGGCAGCGATAATCTGATCAAACTCTGGAGCCCCAACGGCCAGCTGATCCGCACCCTGTCCGGCCACCGCGGCACCATTTGGAACCTGGCCTTTAGCCCAGACGGGCAGCAAATTGCCTCCGCCAGCGACGACAGCACCGTCAGAGTGTGGAATCTAGATGGCACCCTGGTGCGCGTGTTGCAGAACCCCATCCCCTCCACCGAGGGCGAAAACCACCTGCAGAGCGTGGCCTTTAGCCCCGTTCGCGAAGCGTCCCCAGAGGGGAACGGCCAAACCCTGGTAGCAGGGGATTCCTACGGCAACATTGTTTGGTGGAACGCCGACGGCACCCTGCAAAGAATCACCTCAGAGCATCGCAAAACCGTGGGTCGCCTCGCCTTCAGCCCCGATGGGCAAACCCTGGCCTCCGGCAGTTGGGATGACACCATTAAACTCTGGAGCCGAGATGGCACCGTCCTCCGCACCATTGCTGCTCACCCCAGCGGCACCCTGGCCCTGGCCTTTAGCCCAGACGGGCAGCGGTTGATTTCTGGCGGCGAAGACGATCTGGTGCGCCTCTGGCAGCTCTCTTCTTCTTTGCTAACCACTCTGCAAGGCCATCGCGCCTCGGTGTGGGATGTGGCGATCGCCCCAGACGGCAATTCCATCGTTTCCTCTAGCTCCGATGGCACAATCAAACTGTGGAACCGGGAAGGACAACTTCAGCGCACCCTGCCCCTCGACCAAGGCGAAATTTGGGCAGTCGATATCAGCCCAGACCAGCAAACCCTGGCCGCCGTCAGCAACGCTGGAGTCCTAAACCTGTGGGAGATGGATGGCACCCAGTTACATACCGTTAAAGCCCACGGCGATACCGCCTTTGATGTGGCCTTTAACCCCGACAATCGCGAAATCGTCACCGTCGGATGGGATGGCCAGGTGAAGCTTTGGCGACCCGACGGCACCCTGATTCAAGCAATGCAAAGGCTCCCAGATACCGATGCAGCACAAGATCCCAACTCTCCCCAAAACTCCCTCAGAAACCGCCTCAACGCTGTCGCCTTTAGCCCCGATGGGCAGTGGTTGGCGGTGGCTGGTCTAGACGAGATGATTCACCTCTGGCGGCGCAATGGAACCGGTGCGTTTCCCCCTCAACCGAACCAAGTTTTAAAGGGCCATGACGACACTATTTGGGATGTGGCCTTTAATCCAGACGGCACCCTGCTCGCCAGCGCCAGCGAAGACACCACAATTAAGCTCTGGTCCCTGGAGGGGAAGCTGGTTCGCACCCTGGAGGGGCATCGCGATCGCGTCAACGCCGTCACCATCATTCCCCCCAACGCTGGCCTACCCGCCGACTGGGGCACCGTCATCGCCTCCGCCAGTTGGGACCACACCGTTAAACTCTGGTCCCTCGACGGCACCCTGCGCCTCACCCTCGAAGGCCACGAAGAACGTGCCCTGGACGTGAATTTCTACCCTGCCACCAGCACCCACGGCCCCCTGCTAGCCTCCGGTGGTCTCGACAATGCAGTCATTCTCTGGCCCCTCGATCGCGTGGTAGAGCAAGAGCAAGTCCTCAATTATGGCTGCCAGTGGGTGCGCGAGTACCTGCAAACTAACCCACAACAGCAGAATCAGGAACTGTGCCGGGATTGAAGCTGAGATAACATCGCCCGTGGCCCAAGCGCAGCGGATCCTGTGGGGGGCGATGAGAGCGGCATCTGGCTCTCCAGTTCCCTATTCCCATAAAGATTACCTCATGCTCAATCGGTGGAATTCGGGGCAACACTTTTTTGCCGTCAACCCTTGGTCGCACTGGTCATGCTGCTGGCTTCGCTGTTGCCCACCAGCGGCATGACCATTTCTTGGGCAGACTTTGCTAAAGACAAGCAATTTTGTACTCAGTCCCTGGTGGGCAAGCTGCTGTTTAATCGGGAGGATGCGATCGCCCTGGTCTACGGCGCAGTGATGCGCAACCTGTCCATTGCGCTGGCGATCGCCATCACCGCCTTTGGGGGCGAACAGGGTTCAGAAATTGCCCTGATCATTGCTATGGCCTACATCATTCAGGTGCAGGCCGCCGCTTGGTACGTGAAGTTGACCGATAGAATTTTTGGCCCGGCGGAGCAAGCGCTGCCCCAAGCTAGCTAGCGGTGCAGCGAGGGGCGATCGCCTAACTGCCCTGACTACGGTTATGGAGTCAAGTCTAAGGCGGCTGCTAAAATGCCGGGTTCTGCCGTAGGCTTGAGCTGAAACCCGACCCGCTTGCACAGGTGCTGCATGCCGTGGTTTTCAGCCAAAATTTCCCCCGTCAGGCGCTGCAACCCCTCGGCGCGGGCGATCTCGATCAGGCGGCTCAGCAGCTCGGTGCCAAAGCCCTGGCCCTGGTAGGGGTCGGCCACCAGCATGGCAAACTCGGCTTCAGGCAGGCCGTGCTTTTGGGTGAGACGGCAGACGCCGATGATTTTGGGGTCGGGGGTGCTTACCTCGGCCACCAGGGCGATCTCGCGATCGTAGTCGTTAAAGCAGATGCGGGTGAGGCGATCGTGGGCGATGCGGGCACTGTGCTTGATGGCGTGGAAGTAGCGCAGGTAAATGCTGTGGTCAGATACCAGATCGTGGAAGTCGATAATCAGCGGCTCATCTTCGGGGCGAATGGGGCGAATGGTGATGCCATCGCGCCAGGGCCAACTGTACTGGGTGGGGTAGGGGCGAATGGCCAGGCGGGGTGGTGGGGTGGTGGGGTCGCGCAGAATCACTCGGGCATCGAGGGCCAGCAGCCCGTTGGGGGAGGCCAGCAGCGGGTTGATATCAATTGATTCAATCGCAGGCTGCTCGGCAACGAGCTGGCTAAACTGCACCAGCAGTTGCTCCAGGGCATCTAAATCTACCGCCTGGCGACCCCGCACCCCCTGGAGTGCGGTGTAGATCAAGGTGTTTTCCATTAGGCGGCGGGCCAGGGTGCTGGTCAGGGGGGGTAGGGCGATCGCGCTGTCCTGCAACACTTCGACCAGTTGACCACCGCTGCCAAACACCAGCACCGGGCCAAACTGCGGATCCTGGCTGCTGCCCAAAATCAGCTCGTAGCCATCGACGCGGATCATTGGCTGCACGGTGACGCCCTGGAAGTGCTCGGCCCCAGCTTTTTCGGTGACGCTGGTGAGGATGCGATCGAAAGCACGGGCCACGGCATGGCTGCTGTCGAGGTTGAGCTGCACGCCGCCCACGTCGGTTTTATGGGTGAGGGTGTGGCTGTAGAGCTTGAGCACCACCGGGTAGCCCATGGTATCGGCGGCGGCGATCGCCTCCTCTGCCGTCGGCACCACCTGGGTCGGCACCACCGGAATGCCGTAGGCCGCCAGCACCGCCTTTGACTCGGTCTCGGTGAGCAGGTCGCGTTTTTCGGCTTGGGCCGTTTGCAGAATGGTGGCGACAGTGGCGCGATCGATGCCGTGGTTGGCGGTCAAGGCCGGGGTCTCGTAGAGCCCCTTGAGGGCATAGCTGTGCCGCCACAGCAGCCCAAACAGCCGCGCCGCCTGGTCAGGGTAGCGGTAGGTGGGTATGCCCGCTCGGTTAAGAATACCCTCCCCCTCATCCACCTCAGCCCCGCCCATCCAGCTGGCCAGAATCGGCCTAGTAGAGCCGCTGTCACGCCAGGTGTCCACCACTGCCTGAGCGGTTTGGGCCGGATCAGTCATGGCCTGGGGAGTGAGCACCACCAGACAGCCGTCGCTGGCGGGGTCGGCCAGGGTGGTTTTAAGAGCCTGGGCAAACCGGGCCGGTTCGGCATCGCCCAAAATATCGATGGGGTTGCTGTGGCTCCAGTGGGAGGGCAGCGCCCCATTCAGAGCATCCACGCTAGCGACAGAAAGCTCCGCCAGAGTCCCCCCGGAGCGAATCAGCGCGTCCGTCGCCAGCACCCCAGGGCCACCCGCGTTGGTGATAATGCTCAGGCGATCGCCTCGGGGGCGCGGCTGCTTAGCCAGCACTTCGGCGGTGTCAAATAGCTCTTCAATGTGGTCAACCCGTAGCACGCCGCAGCGGCGAAAGGCCGCATCTAGCACTGCATCGCTTCCGGTCAGCGACCCCGTGTGGGAGGCCGCCGCCTGGGCCGCCGCCTGGGTGCGCCCGGCTTTGATCACAATGATCGGCTTGCTCAGGGCCACTTCCCGCGCCGCCGACAGAAACGCCCGAGCATCGCCAATCGACTCCATGTAGATCACAATGCTGTGGGTGTGCGGGTCGTCGCCCAGGTAGTCGATCAGGTCGCCCCAGCCCACGTCGAGCATGGAACCTAGTGAGATAAAGGCGCTGAAGCCCACATTCTCCCGCAGGCTCCAGTCAAGAATGGAGGTGCAAAGCGCCCCGCTCTGGCTGATGAACCCCACATTGCCGCGCCGCGCCACCTGGCTGGCGAAGGTAGCGTTTAACCCCGTCAGCGGGTTCTGAATGCCCAGACAGTTGGGGCCAATCAGGCGTAGGCGACCCTGGGCGATCGCCTTAATCTGCCGCTCTAACTCAATGCCCTCAGGGCCAATTTCCTTAAAGCCCGCCGAGAGAATGATCGCCCCTTTCACCCCGGCATCGACGCAATCCTGCACCACCTCGGGCACACCCTGGGCCGGGATGGCGATGATGGCGAGGTCGGGGGCTTCGGGGAGGGAGGAAATGCGATCGTAGGCCTGAATGCCCAGCACGTTATGCCGCTTGGGGTTGATCGGATAGACCGTGCCCCCAAAGGGATGGCTGATCAGGTTCCACAGCACCGTGCGACCCACGCTGCCAGGGCGCTCGGTAGCGCCAATCACCGCCACCGACCGGGGCACAAAGATCGGGTCAAGGGGGTGACTCCCGGTTTTCCAGAGATCCGTTACCGGATCGGGGCAGGTCAGCATGGTCAAGTCCTCATGGGGGCAGGCACGGGCTGGAAATTGTGAAGTTTGGGTTGGCGATTTTGGCTTGATTACTACGTAGGGTGGGCACTGCCCACCTTTATCTTGTGGTGTGGCCCTTAACCTGGGTTAGCGTGGTCTTAGCGCTGTAGGCATTAGACCTTGGTGGGCATTGCCCACCCTACGGCTCCCCCCTCCCTAGGGAGAGGGGTTGGGGGTGAGGACTACACCGCCGCCAGATCGGGCTGGTGGTACAAACTCGCATCGACCCGGCAACCGCCGTAGGCCAAAGTGTACAACTCCTTCATATCGCGGATCAGCGGGTAGCGAGGATTGGCCCCGGTGCACTGGTCGTCGAAGGCCTGCTCCGACATCAGCTCCAGGTGGTCATAGAAATCCTGCTCTGAGGCATTCAGCGTCTCCCGAATGGTGAGCGGAATCTCCACCTGTTGTTTGAGATCTTCGATCGCATCCACCAGCAGCATCACCTTCTCATCGTCGGTAATGCCCCCCAGACCCAGGTGGTCGGCAATCTCCGCGTAGCGATGCTTGGCGTTGGGGAACCGATACTGCGGGAAGATCGCCTGCTTAAAGGGCGCATCGGTGGCGTTGTAGCGGATGACGTGGCTGATCATCAGGGCGTTGGCCAGCCCGTGGGGCACGTGGAAGGTAGACCCCAGCTTGTGGGCCAGGGAGTGGCACACGCCCAAAAAGGCGTTGGCAAAGGCCATACCGGCGATCGTGGCGGCGTAGTGGACCTTCTCCCGCGCTTCGGGGTCTGCCGCGCCATTTTTGTAGGCCCGGGGCAGGTACTCTATCAGCAGCTTAATCGCTTGCAGCGCCAGCCCGTCGGTAAAGTCGCTGGCCATAATCGACACGTAGGCCTCCAGGGCGTGGGTCAGCGCGTCGATGCCGCCAAAGGCGGTGAGGCTGCGGGGCATGTGCAGGGTCAGGGCCGGGTCAACAATGGCCACATTGGGCGTCAGGGCGTAGTCCGCCAGGGGGTACTTGATGCCGACGCGATCGTCGGTCACCACCGCAAAGGGGGTCACCTCCGAGCCAGTGCCCGAGGTGGTGGGAATGCAGATCAGCTGCGCCTTTTGACCCAGGGCGGGCAGCTCATACACCCGCTTGCGGATATCCATAAACCGCATCGCCAGCCCCTCAAACTCGATCTGGGGCTGCTCGTACATCAGCCACATCACCTTGGCCGCATCCATGGGCGAGCCGCCGCCGATGGCGATCAGCACGTCCGGCTCAAACCGCCGCAGCCGCTCCAGGCCCTGGTTCACATTGGTCAGGGTAGGGTCGGGCTCCACGTCGTGGAACACATCCCACTCTACGCCCACTTCGTCCAGCACCTGGGTGATCGAGTGCAGCATACCCAGGTCAAACAGCGGCTTATCGGTGATCAAAAAGGCCCGCTTTTTCCCTTCCAGCTCCCGCAGAGCCACGGGCAGACAGCCCGACTTAAAGTAGATCTTCGGCGGCACCCGGAACCACAGCATATTTTCTCGCCGCTGGGAGACGGTTTTAATGTTCAGCAGGTGGTGGGGGCCGACATTTTCAGACACCGAGTTGCCGCCCCAGCTGCCGCAGCCCAGGGTCAGCGACGGGTCGAGCTTGAAGTTATACAGGTCGCCGATCGCCCCCTGGGACGAGGGCGTGTTGATCAACACCCGCGAGGTTTGCAGGGCGTTTTCAAAGGTGGCAATGTCGTCGCGGTTGGCGGGGTCGGTATAGAGCACCGAGGTGTGGCCCTTGCCGCCAAACTGCACCAGCGCCGACGCTGTCTCCACGGCGGCATAGAAGTCTTTGGCGCGGTAAAAGCCCAAAATCGGGCACAGCTTTTCGTAGGAAAAGGGTTCCTCGGTGCCAACGACTTCCACTTCGCCCATCAGCACTTTGATCCCCTCGGGGACGGTAAAGCCCGCCAAGGCGGCAATGGTCTCGACGGACTGGCCGACAATGCCTGCATTCAATCGCCCGTCCTTGAGAATGATCTGCCGTACGGCCTCGGTTTCCTCGGGGCTGAGCACGTAGGCTCCTCGGGCCAAAAACTCGGCCTTAGCCCGCTCGTAGATGGCATCTACGACAACAACGGACTGCTCTGAGGCGCAGATCATGCCGTTGTCAAAGGTTTTGCTGATCAAAATCGAGCTCACCGCCATGGGCAGGTCGGCGCTGGCATCGATCACCGCTGGGGTGTTGCCCGCCCCCACCCCCAACGAGGGGTTACCGGAGGAGTAGGCCGCCTTCACCATGCCGGGGCCGCCCGTGGCGAGAATCAGCTTGATGTCGGGGTGCTGCATTAGAGCCTGGGAGAGGGCCACCGTGGGTTCGTCAATCCAGCCGATTAACCCGACCGGGGCACCGGCAGCTTCGGCAGCTTCGCGCACGATCTTGGCGGCGGCAATGCTGCATGCCTTGGCTCTGGGGTGGGGGGAAAAGATAATGGCGTTGCGGGTCTTAAGGGCGATCAACGCCTTAAAAATGGCGGTGGAGGTGGGGTTGGTGGTGGGAACCACCCCCGCGAGAATGCCCACAGGTTCAGCAATTTTTTCGATGCCAAAGCCCTCGTCTTTTTCGAGGGTGCCGCAGGTTTTTTCGTGCTTGTACTTGTTGTAGATATATTCTGAGGCAAAGTGGTTTTTGATTACCTTGTCTTCGACGACGCCCATGCCTGTTTCGGCTACCGCCATTTTGGCCAAGGGAATGCGCTGGGCATTGGCGGCCAGGGCAGCGGCACGAAAGATGCGATCGACCTGTTCTTGGGTAAAGGTAGCGTACTGCGCCTGGGCGACTTTAACTTGCTGAATCAGGGTTTCAAGTTCGGCTAGATTGGTTGTGGACATACGTCCTCCTGAGATAAGCTGGAGATAGGAAAAGGATAAAGATTCTTGCTAGATAGATAGCATTTTCAATGGAGGGAAATGATTGATGTCTAGAATCGATCCCCCTTACATTCTTGCCTCAGCAAATTCTTGACTTAACCCTCTTACTAGGGAGGCAGAGGAGATCGCGCAAGGCAGTACTGTGAACAGGAAAAACTCATATTTCTAGCATGATTTAGTGGTGGGCAGTGCCCACCCTACGGTGAGGCATTAACTGGCGATCGCAGGCATCACAATCTCCGTCGTCATCGTCGGTGGATGGGTGAGGGTGTTGTGAATAATGCAGGCATCCACCGCTCGCTCTAGCCCCTTCTGGTGGCGCTGTTCGATGGGCACCAAGGGCTTGACCTGAATATGGATATGGTCAATCCGCAGGGGATCGGTGACCTTGTCAGCGGTGACAGAGATTTCTAATCCGCTGGCGTTTAAGTGGCGAGCTTCGAGATATTTCACCGCGTAGAATCCAACACAGGCCCCTAGGGATGACAGAAACCATTCTGGCGGGGTCATGCCTTCGTCTTGACCGTAGCTGTCTAGGGGCTGATCGCTAAGAATTTGGTGCCCTCGACAGCTGGCCTGAAATTTAACGCCGTCTTGATAAGTAACTTGAACGTCCATAGAAGCCTCCTGGCAGGAGCATGGGATGGAATCTTAAACAGCGGTTAAGCCGTAATCTCGAAATATTTGAATAACATGCTCAATCAGTTCTGGCGTGGGGGGCTGAGTGTCGCCCAAAGTATAGGGTAAACCTAATTGCTGCCATTTATATTCTCCCAGCTTGTGAAAAGGCAAGACTTCGACCCTTTCAACATTATCTAGGGTGCCCACAAATTTGGCTAAACCCACCACATTTTCTTCAGGATCGGTGAGGCCTGGAACTAACACAAACCGTATCCAAGTAGGCTTGCTAATTTTGGCTAAATAACGCGCAAAATTTAGCGTGGGTTCGATAGAAACGCTGGTAACTTTGTGGAATAAATCGGAATTGTGAGATTTGATATCTAATAAAACTAAATCGGTATTTTCTAATACGGGTTCTGCGGCTTCAATGTGGACATATCCGGAGGTGTCTAATGCCGTGTGTAGACCCATGTCATGGCAGCGACGAAAGATTTCGGCCACAAATTCGGGCTGCATGAGGGGCTCGCCGCCGCTGACGGTGACGCCGCCATTGCGCAAGTAATTTTTGGTGTGGTCGATTTGGGCCATAATCTCGTCCACTGTCATCACGGTGCCGCCGTGGATCTCCTGGCAGTCGGGGTTGTGGCAGTAGAGGCAGCGCAGGGGGCAGCCCTGGGTAAAGACCACAAAGCGAATACCCGGCCCATCGACGGTGCCGCAGGTTTCGATGGAGTGGACGCGCCCGGCTTGGGGCACTGGCACGGTGAGTGCGATCGGGAATTGGAGGGTTTGATCGGACATGGTGGTGGGCGGCAAAGGGCTCAGGCATTCTCAACATTAAGGAGCCCCTCTCGGCCAGGGCTGAGAGGGGCTAGGGGGGTTAGCAGCGTTCGTGGAAGGTGCGGTTGATTACATCCAGCTGCTGTTCTCGGGTGAGTTTGATGAAATTCACCGCGTAGCCCGAGACCCGGATGGTGAGCTGCGGGTACAGCTCGGGGTGATCCATGGCATCGAGCAGCGTCTCGCGGTTAAAGACGTTGACATTGAGGTGGAAGCCGCCGTCGCGCACATAGCCGTCGAGCAGGGCCGCGAGGTTGCTGATGCGATCGCCCTCCGTCCGACCCAGCGCCCCCGGCACAATCGAAAACGTATTCGAAATCCCATCCTGGGCGTCGGCGTAGGGCAGCTTGGCCACCGAGGCCAGCGAGGCTACCGCGCCATGGCTATCGCGCCCGTGCATGGGGTTGGCCCCTGGCGCAAAGGGCTGGCCATCGCGGCGACCGTCGGGGGTATTGCCGGTCTTTTTGCCGTAGACCACGTTGGAGGTGATGGTGAGGATCGACTGGGTGGGAACGGCATTGCGGTAGGTCTTGTGCTTGCGCAGTTCGGCCATAAAGGTCTGGACAAGCTGGACGGCGATCGCATCCACTCGGTCGTCGTTGTTGCCGTACTTGGGAAAGTCGCCATCGACCCTATAGTCCACCGCGAGGCCATTGTCGTTGCGGACAATCCAGACCCGAGCGTGCTTGATCGCCGACAGGCTGTCGGCCACCACCGACAGGCCCGCCATGCCGTAGGCCATCGTGCGCAGCACATCGCGATCGTGTAGGGCCATTTCCAGCCGCTCGTAGCAGTACTTGTCGTGCATGTAGTGGATCACGTTCATGGTGTTGGCGTAGGTCTTCGCCAACCAGGCCATCATTTGCACCAGGCGGGGCCACACCTCGGCGTAGTCGAGCACGTCGCCGGTAATCGGCGCGTAGGCCGGGGCGATCTGGTCGCCGGAGTGCTCGTCTTTGCCACCGTTGATGGCGTAGAGCAGGCACTTGGCCATATTCACCCGCGCCCCAAAGAACTGCATCTGCTTGCCGATGCGCATAGCCGACACGCAGCAGGCAATGCCATAGTCGTCGCCCCAGTAGGGCCGCATCAGGTCGTCGTTTTCGTACTGAATGGAGCTGGTTTGAATGGAGACCTCGGCGCAGTAGCGCTTGAAGGCGTCAGGCAGGTGCTCTGACCAGAGCACCGTCAAGTTAGGTTCGGGCGCAGGCCCGAGGTTGACTAGGGTATGCAACATTCTAAAGCTGGTCTTGGTCACCAGGGGGCGACCGTCTACGCCCACGCCACCGATGCACTCGGTCACCCAGGTGGGGTCGCCGCTAAACAGATCGTTGTAGTCGGGGGTGCGCAAAAACCGCACCAGGCGAAGCTTCATGACGAAGTGGTCGATGATCTCCTGGGCTTCAGCTTCGCTCAGCCTGCCGGATTGCAAGTCCCGTTCAAAGTAGATGTCGAGAAAAGTGGAAACCCGCCCTAGGGACATGGCCGCGCCATTTTGCTCTTTGACCGCCGCCAGGTAGCCAAAGTAGAGCCACTGCACCGCTTCTTTGGCGTTGACGGCAGGACGGGCCAGGTCGTAGCCGTAGGCGGTTCCTAGTTCCTTTAGCTCGTTGAGAGCTTTGATCTGCTCGGAGATTTCTTCGCGCAGGCGTAGGGTGGCCTCGTCGAGGGTGTCTAGCTCCAGGCTGGTCTTTTGGGTCTGCTTGTCGGCGATGAGGCGATCGCAGCCATACAGCGCCACCCGACGATAGTCGCCAATAATTCGCCCGCGTCCGTAGGCGTCGGGCAAACCGGTAATGATGCCCGACTTGCGGCAGCGGCGCATTTCGGCGGTGTAGGCGTCGAACACGCCGTCGTTGTGGGTTTTGCGGTAGCGAGTAAAGGTTTCTCTGGTCGCCGGGTCTAGCTCGTAGCCGTAGGCGTTAAGGCTGGCTTCGACCACGCGAATGCCGCCCAAGGGCATGATGGCGCGCTTGAGGGGGCGATCGGTTTGCAGGCCGACAATTTGCTCCAGCTTGACGTCGATATAGCCCGGTGCGTGACTGGTAATGCTTGAGGGCACGGCGGTGTCGGCATCGAGCACGCCCTTTTCGCGCTCTAGGGCCATCAGCTCTTTTACCTGACCCCAAAGAGTTTTGGTGCGCGGGGTAGCGGCGGCGAGAAAGGTGCCATCCCCGGTGTAGGGGGTGTAGTTACGCTGAATGAAGTCGCGCAGATCGATGGATTGTTGCCAAGGGCCGGGCTGGAGGTCGGTAGGGGACTCCAGCGAGTTATCCAGGTCAGACTGGGTCAGGGGAGGTAAATGATCGGCAATCATGGTAAATCCTCGTAAATCCTCGTGGTTGTGGCTGCGGCTGGCAAACATTGAGCCTGCAAAATATTAATCAGCGCCGTTGCGAATAAACCTTATCCAACTTCAGAAGGGGAGTTCTGTCTGTAGAAACGCTAGAGATCCCGATCTGGACTTGCTATAGCCTACAAGATGGCTATCTAAACCTAAGAAAGCCCGATTGTTCATGGCTGACTAAAATTTGTGAAAAAAGTATCAAAACGATCTTTTCTATCGGCAGGTTGAGATAAAAATATGCCCAGGTTTTAACAACTCCACCGTTGCTTTTGTGTCCATTTTCCCTGTCAAAATGGCCTCTTCATGCCCGGCTTACCCTAACAGTATAACTCTACTAAAAAGCCTCTAAGCAGATTGTTCCGTGACATGTCTACTATTGATGGCGGCTAAAGAAAATTTATAATTACTACAGATTTAAGTAGAGACAAATGGGTGATATAGACTATTAGTTAAAACAACTAAAATGTTGTTTTAGGTGGGGTAGTCTCTTGGAAGATGTTTGAAAAGCGATCTGCTGTCGCTTTAGCCACGGTGGGCTGGGCAAACGGCGTTTGCCCCTACGCAAGCCGCCTGTTTGGAATCGGGGTTATACAATTCAGATCTGGTATCACTGCCTCAGTAGAAGCAGCTGGGCCGGATCGAGGTGCACAAACCAGGGGAAAGGCCGGTCCTTCAGCTCAGCCCATCGGTCCTTAAAGACCTCCGCCTGGAGGTGGTAATCGTCGTGGTCAGAGGGGGGGCTGCCCAACTTGAAGTAGAGACTGATGCGGTGGGGCGTTTCGCTGGTCCAGGCAATCCAGCCGGGGAAGGTGTTGGGCTGGGTGGGCTGCTCGGGAAAGGTGAGGCGATGGGCGCGAATGCCCACGTGGGTGTGGGTGGGCAGCACCGGCTCCAGGGTTTGCAGGGTGCAGCCCCAATCCAGGGCGGCTAGGGTGTGATCGCCCTGGCGTTGAAGGGTCGAGATGTTTTTACAGCCGGTGAGCTGGGCCACGGCCAGGGTACCGGGGTGGTCAAAAATGGCCTGTTTTGGCCCCTCGGCTACGACGCTGCCGTCCGAGAGCACCAGCAGGCGCTGACACACCCGGTAGGCTTCTTCTAAGTTGTGGCTGACGAATAGGGTGAGGCCCCGATAGCTGCTCAGGGTCTTGAGCAACTGCTTTTCGAGTTCGCTGCGCAGGTGGGCATCGAGGGCCGAGAAGGGTTCATCGAGCAGCAGAATTTCGGGATTGGGGGCCAGGGCTCGGGCCAGGGCCACCCGCTGCTGCTGACCGCCAGAGAGCTGATGGGGATAGCGATCGCCAAACCCGACCAGCTGCACTTGCTGAAGCTGCTCGGCCACCTTGCGGGCGATCGCCGCTTTAGACTGGCCCCGCAGCCCGTAGGCAATGTTTTGGGCCACCGTCAGGTGGGGAAATAGGGCGTAGTGCTGAAAGAGATAGCCGACTCTGCGATCGCGGCTGGGCAGATTAATCCCTAGCGCCGAGTCAAACAGCACTCGCCCGTTCAGCACAATGCGCCCGCTATGGGGCGTCTCTAGCCCCGCCAGACATCTCAAAATTAGGCTTTTACCGGCTCCCGAGGCCCCCAGCAGGCCCAGGGGATGGTGATCGGTGGCAAAGGCTACATCCAGGCTAAACCCAGACAGGCGGTGGGTGAGATCGACGGAGAGGTGAGGGGGTAGGGGGGTGGGGAGTAAAGGGTAGGGCGTAGCGTTTGGGGATTTTGGATTTTGGATTTTAGATTGACTCGTTACGGCCGACTGGGCCAGACGCCAGCATCGCTCGATCCACCCCAGGATTGGCAGCCTAGCACCCTGGGTTTGCCAACGGTTCATCAGCACCAGACCGCCCAGAGAAATGGTCAAAATTACGCCGGTCCACAGAGCGGCTTCGCGAAAGGCCCCGGCTTCGACGGCGAAGAAAATCGCCATGGGCAGAGTCTGGGTTTTGCCCGGAATATTGCCCGCCAGCATCAGGGTGGCCCCAAACTCGCCCAGAGCACGGGTAAAGGCCAGGGCGGTACCGGCCCCAATGCCGGGTAGAGCCAGGGGCAGTGTAATACACCAAAACAGCTGCCACTCCGTTGCGCCCAGGGTGCGGGCGGCCTGCTGCACGGAGCGATCGATCTGCTCCAGGCTGCCCAACACGGTTTTGTACATCAGCGGAAACGCTACCACCGTCGCGGTGATCACCGCTGCATACCAGGTAAACACGACATTGAATCCAGCGGCTCCCATCAGCGCCCCAAAGGGGCCATGCTTACCCAGCAGCAGCAGCAGCAAAAAGCCCAGCACCG
Source organism: Leptolyngbya sp. CCNP1308 (assembly GCF_034932455.1). Lineage (NCBI taxonomy): Bacteria > Bacillati > Cyanobacteriota > Cyanophyceae > Leptolyngbyales > Leptolyngbyaceae > Leptolyngbya > Leptolyngbya sp. CCNP1308. The sequence goes on from NZ_JAYGIH010000008.1 coordinate 66,966, forward strand.
TGGGGGGCAGCACCATGGGGGCCAAAAACAGGCTGTCTAGGAGCGATCGCCAGCGCCCCCGGTAACCCTGCATAAACTGCGCGGCGGCAATGCCGACAATAAACGCCAGCAGGGTAGCGATCGCGGCAATGCGCAGAGAGATCCACAGGGGAGAGAGGTTAATCATGGTGGGTTTTTCAGCCGTAGGGTGGGCTGTTACGGATCGACAACCCCAAAGCCAAAGTCCTTGAACTTAGTCTGGGCCGCAGGCGTTTGTAAAAACGCAATGAATGTCTTCGCCGCTTCGGGGTTGGGGCGATCGCTCACCACCGCGATCGGGTAAACAATGGGCTGGTGGGTTGACTCTGAAGCCGTAGCCAACACCTTAATTCGCTCCGAGAGAGCTGCATCGGTAGCATAGACCATGCCCACGTCGGCATTGCCGCTTTCTACAGCGGCCAACACCCCCCGCACGTTGTTGCTAAACACCAGCTTCGACTGCAAAGGCTCAAGCAAATTTAGCTTGGTAAACACTTGCTCCGCGTACTGCCCTGCTGGTACGCTACGAAACTCACCCACCGCAACCACGCCCACCTCAGCATCTTTAAGCTGGGCAATATCTGTAACCGCAAGTTGCGATTGAGCCGGGGCAATCAGCACCAGGCTATTCGTCAACACATCCTGCCGAGAATCCTTGAGAATTAGCCCCTTCTCAGCGAGCATATCCATCTGTTTGGCAGCAGCAGAAAAGAAGATGTCGGCTGGGGCACCCTGCTCAATTTGCTGCTGTAGGGCACCCGAGGCACCAAAGTTATAGCTAATTTCAATGTCGGGATAGGCTTCACGAAATTCAGGCGTGATCGCCTCTAGGGCATCCTGCAAGCTAGCCGCCGCCGATACGGTGAGTTCGACTGTCTGTGCTGGGGCCTCGGGACTGTTCTCAGAAAGGTTAGGCGTTAGAGCAGACGAACCACAGCTAGCTGAAAGCAAACTGATTGCTAGACCCACACAAACGCGAATCAAAAACCTTCGACCCTTTACTAAAGGCATAAAAACTCCTTAAAACTCAAGGAAATCGCTTATATAACGGGAACAAAGCAAATCATCTTAATAGCTTCAAACTCTAGCTTAGCCGCCAATTTCACATCACCTTACAGCTTGGCATTAAAAGAATCAATAACTTAAATTGAATAGTTGGCGCGAAGAAAAGACAAAAGTATAAACAGGTACCAAAACTCAGCTCTTTTTGTTGCTGACAATACCAACCATTTGAATAGCTCTGCTGCACGCCGTTTTAGGGGTTAAGACATGCAAAAACACCTGGCTGAATCTGCGCTGAATCTGCTAAAGTTTGGGTTAGCATTTTGAAATTCATATTTATGAAAATTAGCGCCCGCAATGTATTCAAGGGTACGGTCAAGTCCATTCTTTCAGGCATGGTCACTGCTGAAGTAATTATTGAGGTTTCGCCAGGATTGGAGGTGGCCTCAGTAATCACAAAATCCTCTGCTGAAAGTTTGGATATTAAGGTAGGCGATACCGCTTACGCCGTTATTAAGTCATCTGATGTCATCGTGGCAACTGATTAACAGACCAAATCCAGCTCGGGATCTGTAGTTTTTCTACAAGCAGAACTTTTCTGGACTTAGATAAGGTTTATCAGCGGGCTAGCGCTTGCGGGCGACGATGTTGAAAATATGCCAGTGTTTTTCTTCACCCAGGGCAGTTTTGCCAGGGTGATTTTCTTCTTCCAGCCATTCCACCTCAAAGGGGGTTAGCAGCTGGTTCACCTGGTCGCGGCTGTGGTGGTTCATATCTTCATAGACAGCCCAGGAATCGCGATCGCCAAACAGCTGGCCACAGAAGCGTCCCCCCGTCGCCAGGGTGGCAACGATCTCGTCCCACAGGTCGGGGAACTGCTCCGGGGGGCAAAAGGGCAGGCAAAAACTGGCGTTCACCAGGCTGATATCGGGGGGCAGGGTGAGGTCTTCAAACCGCTGCACGCGGGTTTCGAGGTAGGTGCGATTGGTTTTAGACCAGGCTTTGCCAAAGCAGTCGGGGCGCTGCCGCAGACGGGCGATCGCCTCCGGTTCCCCATCGATCGCCAGCACCCGCCAGCCCCGGTTGAGTAGCTCAACGGTGTCGCGGCCATCGCCACAGCCCAGGTCTACCGCAAACTTGGGCAGAGCGTCAGGGGCCTGGTCATGGTATTCCAGCGCCTTGACTAGGGTTGGCCGGGGGGGCCGCCCTTCCACCGCCTGGTAGTACTGCATCCATTTCGCATCAAATTTCATTCGGTCTCCCGTGGCTGTTGCGTTGTCGAGAATAGGCCAGCGGTTTAAAAAATCACACATTGTGTTTAGGCTAGGCTAGCCCCTCCAGTGACAAGCGATCGGGCGGCAGTCTTGGGGCAAAGGGTTAAATCAGTGGGGGAGATGCCGGTTGCGCCAAGAATCGTAGCGCCCAGTCCAATCCACCGATCAATCGCATCGGGGTCAAAACCCACCTGGCGCTGGTTGCCCACTTGCAGCAGCGGCCGTCGAATTAACCCAGGGTCGAGCACCATCAGATCTAGGGCGATCTCGGCGTCGAGCTGCTCGGGCACCACCAGTCCAGTGGTGATAGCGCGGGCGGTGGTGTTAAACCACTGCGCCACCGCTAGTCCCTCAAAGAACGGGTAGAGTCGCTCGGGTGTCCAGGGTTCGAGCAGCAGGTTGTGGGCAATCACTCGGTGCCCAGAGGCTTGCAATAGCGCCTTTTGGCGGGTGTTGTTGATGCAGCCGGGCTTTTCGTAGAAGTTCACGGTGGCCATGGGGCGGTCTCCTAAAAGGGTTTGACAGCAAACGGGTCACGCTCAAACTGAAATCGCGATTTGGGTTGGGTATCGCCATAGAGTTGGAAGGTAAAGCTTGGCGTCGGCCCCAGGGTTTCGACCTGGTGAATGGCCTCGGGCCGAAAACTGATGATTTCGCCCGCTTGCAGGGTGAACTGCCCGGTCTTTTCGAGGCGATCGGGGTCGGTCATTCTGCGCCAGAGGGTGTGGCGCTCTTGGCCCTCCAGCAGGGCAACCACCCCCCAGGTGCCGTGGTTGTGGATCGGAGTGGTGATACCAGCGCCGGTAGTGACGGTTTGCACAGTCAGGGGATAACCAATCTCGTCGTAGAGGGTGAGCAGGGCGGTTCCAGTTTTGGGGTCGGGTTCGGGGCGCTGGGTGCTCAACCAGTAGGAGTTGAGGACGAGTTGTCGTACCCGACGGCGAATTTGCGGCAAATAGTCCCACTGGTCAAACTCGTGGGGGGCGTGGGCAAGACTGTGCAGCACATCGCTCAAAAATTGGTGTAGGTAGTAGTGTTCTTGCAGCAAATCCCACGGTCGGGGCGTGGGTCGGGGCTGGCACTGGCCCTCGGCATCGACAAACCAGTCTTGGTGGAGCATATCAATCATGGTGGTCAACCCAAAAGCTGGGATGTCAGGCGAAGGGAAACCAGGCCCCTCCCCGGAGGAGAGGGGCAGACGCAGCGGACTACACCAGGGCAGATTCGACCTGGGGCGCTGGCTCAACGGCGCTTTGGTCGGGAACTTGGCCCTGGCAGAAGGCGAGTTCGGCCTCCAATTCGGCGACCGATTCCCAGGCGGCTTTACCGGCAGCCGAGTAGGGGCCTTTGGCGGCGGAGACGCCGCGAGCGTGGGCCACTTCGGCCTGGAGCGCTTTTTGCAACAGGGGCACGCGGGGATTCTCGACGAAGTCGCCCTTGAGCAAAATGTCGGTGTCAGAAATGATGCCGAGCAGCTCGTTTTGAATTACGGGGGCGCGATCGATGCCGAAGCGGGCAAATAGACGAGCCACGTACTCAATGCCTAAATCGGGGTTGACCACCAAACAGGGCTTGGTCATAATTTCGTAGATTTTTACGGTTTTGGGGTCTTTGCCGTAGGCCACTACCTGGTTGACGATGTCGCGGGTGGTAACGATGCCGTAGGCGTCCTCTGGGCCTCGACGCTCCACAATTAGCGAGTGAAGCTGTTTGAATTTCATCAGCTGGACAGCTTCGGCTACAGTCGCCGACCCTTTAATGGTGGCGACGTCATCGGTCATGATGTCTTTTGCGGTAGCCATAATAATCTCCTTGCAACGGTCATAACTGGGATAGAAAGACCCTCCTAATGGTCTTTTTAGATACTTTTGGTCAGAGCTGTTCGGAACGATGAAGGGGCCGAACAGCGATCGCTAGCTCAAGGGTATCACCTCCTGATATCTATAAAGCGATGAATCGATGAAATGACCAATCCAATGTTAGGGTGGGCGCACGGCCCACCCTGCGGGGCTGCTGTCTCCTACTGGGAGAGATAGGGGCGGGTTAGGCGATCGCCGGAAAATCCGCCTTCAAAGTCTCCAGCCAGTTGGCGATTCGCTGGTCGGTTTTCTCGCTCTCATTCACCTCATCCAGGGGCAACCCGACAAATTGGCCGTCGCGCAGGGCGGTGGATTTTTCAAAGGAGTAGTCGTCCGCAGAAACGGCTCCGACCAGGGTGGCTCCCAAGGCTTTGAACTGGTCGTACATCAGGCCTAGAGCCCCAACAAAATGCTTGCTGTGGCCTTCGCAGTCGCCGGGGCCAAACAGGGCAATGGTCTTACCCGAAAAGTCGGGCTTGTCCATCTCCATATCAAACATCGGTTCGCGCCAGTCGTTTTGCAGTTCGCCCGCGCCCCAGGTGGAGCAGCCCAAAATTAGGTAGTCGTACTTTAAAAGGTCGTCAACGTCGTCAAAATCAGCCTCCATGCTGTACAAATCGCAGCGATCTTCCCCGATCGCCGCCTGTATTTTTTCAGCAATTTCTTCGGTCACGCCGGAGGTGCTGCCGTAGAAAAGTCCAATATCTGCCATGGGTTTAGCTCCTAGAAAAAGGGGGTGCGATCGCAAATCCTCAAAACTGCTGTAGCTGTCACTAACCTGTCATCAAAACGAAGTGTCCTCGCTCATCAGGCGCACGTAAATGGCCTGCACCAGCGACGGGGGTAAGGTTAGATGGCCATCCTTTGTGCTGACTCTAAAGTTGGGATAGCGCTGGGTGACCGTGATTTCGGTGCCCCGATCTAATCCCAGTTCCTGTAGATGAGACAGGGTGGATGGGTCAGCCCGAGGGAAGCGGGCGATCGTGCCGCGATCGCCCACGTTGAGCACCTGCAACGACGCACCTGAAACCGTAAAACCACTAAACATAACGCAACTCCAAGGGAAACCGTTAATCTTTAGTGCGTCGCGCAAGGCGATGATGCACGCTGTGAAAGGGGACATTAACTCAGATCAAATAGGCTTCCATGTGGGTTTTAATGGTGCAGTCTGAGCGGGGGTAGGCCACGCATAACAGCACAAAACCCTTGTCGATCTGATCGTCATCCAGAAAAGATTGATCCGACTGATCAATCTCTCCTTCGACTAGCTTGCCAACACAGCTAGAGCATGCGCCAGACCGACAGGAGGAGGGCATATCCAGATCATGTTCCTCGGCGGCATCCAAAATATAGGTGTCGTCATCCACCGGAATGGTGATGTCGATGTTGCGCTTTTTGTTGATTAAGTGAATCTGATAGGTTGCCATAACTAGACTCTTTCTTAGGTGGAGTGTGGAGTGCTAAAGGTTGAGTTTTAAGCGTTAAGTCAAAATCATGTCTAAAGCTCAGAACTCAACCCTCAAAATTTCTAACTACAGGGCACTCCAGCGGGGCTACAACCGCCCGCCGTTTGGAATGATTTGCCGCAGCCGCAGGTGTCGGTGGCGTTGGGGTTGGTGAACTTAAAGCCGCTCTCTAGCAGGCTGTCGATGTAGTCGACCACAATGCCGTCGAGCAGGGGGGCACTCTTGGGGTCAATGAAAACTTTGAGACTGCCCGACTCCACAACTTCATCGTCGGGCTTAGGGGCATTGGCGATTTTAATGTCGTACTCGTAGCCGTTGCAGCCGCCGTCTTTAACCGCCAGGCGCACGCCCCGGCTGGGGGTGTAGTCGGGGGTGCCGCGTACAAAGGTGCGCAGGCGCAGTTCGGCGAGTTCGGTAATGGTGATGGTCATAGGGGTGGGTGGGTAGGGGGTGGATGGGTGAATGGGTAGGGGGATTTTGGATTTTGGAGTGGAACGGTAGGGTGGGCACGGCCCACCACTGGCTATGCAGATTTAAGGCGGGTCGCGGGAAAAGGACATGGATTACCTCCTCGCCAAGGCTAAAGGGAGGGCGCGATCGCCCCGGATCACCGCCTTTACCCCACCGCACACCGGGCAGTCGGGGTCGTGGTAGGCGTGCCGCTTGGCAAACTCCGCTCGGGCCAAATCCATGGTCAACAACTGCCCCAGCAGCGGGTCGCCCAGCCCGGTGATCACCTTGATTGCTTCTAGGGCCGCCAGGCAGGCCAGCGTGCCCGACACCGCCCCCAGCACCCCAAACCCCCAGCGATCCCACTCGGGCTTTTCAGGAAACAGGCAGGTGAGGCAGGGCGTTTCGCCCGGAATAACCGTGGTTAGGTAGGCCTCCATGTCGTTCATGGCGGCTTCGACCATGGGCTTGCCCCAGCGTACGCAGGCGGCGTTGAGCAAATCGCGCTCTTTGAAGTCAAAGGCGCAGTCGAGGGCAATGTCGGCCTGCTGCACCAGGGCATCGACGTTCTCGGCAGTAACGTAGTCGCATACCGCCTCGATCTCGATGTCAGGGTTTAAGGCGGCCAGGGTAGACTGGGCCTTAAATACCCTGGGCTGGCCGACCCAGTCGTCGGTCATCAGCACCTGGCGGTTGAGGTCGTCGCGCTGGAGGTCACCGCCCCGCACCAAAATCAGTTTGCCGACCCCCGCTACCGCCAAATACAGGGCAGCGGTGCCCCCCAAACCACCGACGCCCGTGACCAGGGCCGTGGTGCCTTTAAGCTGCCGCTGCCCCATTTCTCCCAGTCCTGGGAGCATCATTTGGCGACGGTAGCGATCGCGATCGGTGGCAGTCAGAATAGGCAGCATGAGAATTCAGCCTGGGGGTTTACTGGGAGGAGTGCTTGCAAGACGGGTTATTCCAGCTCGATCTCAGAGAGCATGACAATGTTTTTGGGCCGGTCTTGAAAGACCTTGAACAGCTTTTGCTCTACGGAATTAGAGGTGGTAAACACGCTATAGGCGACTTGCAGCGCCTGCCGGTAAGACTGAAGCAGGTGCTCTTCGCTCTGGGTCTGGTCTTCGTCGGCCATGAGCTGAGAGAACTTGCGCAGAATGTGCAGCCGGTTGACGTTGACAATCTGGGGGTCGTAGTCGAGGCCAAAGAACTCAAAGTAAGCCTCGGCATCGGTGATTTGGTTGAACTGTTCTAGGGCGATCATCGGGCAGCCTCCAGGGTTTGCAGCTGTTGTCTCAGGTCACGTAACTGGCAGTAAATCTCGTAGGTGCGGGCCGCAGCATCGGGGAGTGAATCCAGGTCGGCGGGCAGGCCTTCGGCGATGTCGTGGAGATCCATCTTGAGCTGACCGGCTTTGCTGTTGAGCTTTTTGATCTGGGTTTTGAGGGCGTCGATGGTGATTGGGTCAGTGGTTTGGGGCATAGGGAAACGGTTTAGGGTTTACGGTGCAGGGGGTCAGGAGGAGAGGTGGTTGTCCCCTCCCACGAGGGGACAGTTTGGCACTACAGGTCGCAGACAGTGGGGTATCGGCGGGCCAGGTCAATGCCTTTGGCAACGAGTTTTTCGCCTTCGGCGCTGAGCTTTTCGAGGGAATCGAAGCCAAAGCGCTGGGCATCGCGCAGGGTTTTGCTGACCAAAATCAGCCGCCCCGAGAAGATCAGCGCCCAGCCAAAGCCCTCGTGGCTGAGGTCAATCACCACCTGGGAGAGTTGGCCGGTTTCGGCCTCAATGCGGAAGGCGATCGCCCGGTAAAAGGCCATAATTCGGCTCTGGGTGATAGGGTCTACCTCGCCTTCTACAGAAATTTGGCGCTTTTGGGCTTTGCTGAGTACGTAGGGCTTGAGCAGTAGCTCATCGGCCCAGTGGCGATAGGTGCCGTAGGGGTCGTTGGCGCGAATCTGCTGCACCATGGCTTTGAGAAAGGGCGAGCTATCGACCACAATGGCAGAGTCGAGGGCAACGGCGGTTTGTGCGGTAGTCATACGGTCACTTCCTCTTCGGTTTCGATGTAGGCGTCTTCAAATTTGGGGGTCTGGTCCTGGCGCAAGGCCTTGCGCAGCCAGGGCGGCGGGCTGCCCTGGAGGGTCTGCATCAGCTGAATCAGCATCGCCTCAATTTCGTCGGCTTCAGAATTGGACTTCATTGGCGTAATGCGGCGGTTGATCAGCCGCGCCGCCGCACTGCCGCCAATGTCTGCCACGTAGACGATGGTGCAGCCCTCCAGGGCCTTGAGCTTGGGCTCCAGCTTGTCTTCGTTGCCGTCTTCCTTTAGCTCACCGCCAAAGGTGAGGGTTTCGAGAAAGGTGTACCCGTCGAGGGTGAGGTCGTAAACGTCGATCTGGCTGGCCCAGCCGAAGTGGGCGTTGATATGAATGTTGTCTTTGGTTGCGAAGGCTATTTTCATAGGTAGTCTCCTTTTTTAAGAAAGTGAAATAAGAAGGCAGGCGCTTTGAATTTTGAATTTTGCACTTTGAATTCAAAGTGCAAAATTCAAAATTTGCTAACCACTCCCCTCCCGCCACTGATGCACCAGTTCATGGGTGCGCTCTTCGTCGGCTTCGAGCAGGATGTTGCCGATCGCAAACAGCAGATCCAGCGTGCCGCGATAGCCGACGGTGCAGCGGTGGCCGTTGCCCAGGTGCTCTAGCAGGGGGAATCCGTGCAGGTAGAGGGGAATGCCGAGGCGGCGGGCGATCGGGCGGGCTTTGGAGTTGGTGATCCACAGATCGGCGGTGGCGGCCATCGCTTCGAGATCCTCAAAGTCGCCGATGTAGACCTGCTCGATGGGCAAATCCTTCAGCAGGGGCGAGGGGGCAGCGGTGACGGCGGCCTGGATCTCGGCTCCGGTGGTGTGGAGCCACCAGGCGATGTTGTGCAGCAGATCGGGTTCGAGGGCGATCGCCACCTTTTTGCGGCCAAAGAAAAAGTGGGTGTCGAGCATGGCATCCTGCACCTGGCGACGCTGGCGCAGGTACTTGGCGGGTACGGGCTGACCGCTGATTTGGGAGAGGGTGTGGAGGAATTCGTCTACCGCACCGAGGCCCGTTAGCTGGGTGAAGGTAACGGCGGGGGTGTTGAAGCGATCCGTCAGAATTTTCGCCGCCCCGGCCATGCTGCCACCCAGGGCCAGGGTGAGGGCAGAGCGGCCCACGGCCTTGAGTTCGGCAACGGTGATACCGCCCGTCGCAGTGGTGGCAAAGTCGGCATCCTCCAGGTGGCCGTCTAGGGAGGTGGAGAGATCGGGCAGTGCGATCGCACTCAACCCAAACGCTTCCACCATCTCCTTCAGCTCCGCCACATCGCCGGGGCCAAAGGCGGCACTGGCCAGCAGGGTGATTTGTTTAGGGTTCACCTCCCCCGCTTCCGGCATGGTCTGCACCAGGCTTTCCACCGCTGCGGCAAAGCCATCCTCCAAGCTGCCCTTGTAGTCGGGGGTGGAGGCAAAGACGATGGGAACGGTGACATCAGGATTCGCCGCATGGAAGTCGCGCAGAATGCCCTGCATATCGTCGCCTCGGGTTTCCGTCAGACCCGTGGTAAACAACCCCACCAGCTCTGGTTGTGAGTTTTTAATCACCGTCAGCAGGCCGCTGTGCACATTGTCGTCGCCCCCCAGCACAGTGCTGACCTCGCTCATCGCCGTGGTCGCCAGGGGAATCGCCTCCTGAAAGTGGTTGACCAGCATCACCTTGGCAAAAGCCGTACAGCCCTGGGAACCGTGGAACAGCGGCATCGCCCCCTGAATGCCGAGGAAGGCTAGCGCCGCCCCCAGGGGTTGGCTCTGCTTGAGCGGGTTGACGGCCACGGCCTTACGGCGGGCGATGATTTTGGTGGGAGAGTTGGAGGAATTTTGAGTTTTGAGTTTTGAGTTTTGAGTTTCGGAATTCAAAACTAAACATTCAGAATTCAAAACTTTTCCCCAGGGCGCTTCCCGTCGCACCTCTGCCCACACCGGGCTGTGTAGCGTCTCATCCAGTTCCTTGGCCATCTCCAGCAGGCCGCCGTAGCCGGAGTAAGGGTTGTGGCGTTCCTGGTTGATGTGCAGAAAGGGAATGCGGGCTTTGAGGGCGGTGTACTGGTTGCGGCCTCCCGCGATCAGCATGTCGGCGTTGGTTTGCTCAATCACCTTCAGCAGTTCGGCGGCTCCGCCTTTTGCGAGCATGATGCCGTCCTGGCCGAGCAGGGTTTTGATCCGGGCTTTGTCTTCCTCGGTGCTCTTTTTGCTGCTGGTGGCGACTACTTTGATGCCCAAATCCTGGGCGGCGGAGATGATCGACCAGGATTTGACGCCGCCGGTGTAGAGGACGACCCGCTTGCCCAGGAGGCGATCGCGGTAGGGAGCGAGCTGCTGGTTCAGCTTCTCGGTTTCTTCAGCGATCACGGCTTCTACGCGGGCCTGCATGGCTTCGTCGCCCAGCTTGGCGGCGATCGCCCGCAGGCAGTGGTTCATATCCGCCACCCCATAGAACGACTCTTCTATATAAGGAATGCCGTAGCGCTCCTGCATTTTGTGAGCCAGGTTGATCAACGCCTTGGAGCAGATCATCACGTTGAGCTTGGCCCTGTGGGCGTAGGCTACCTCCTGGTAGCGGGCATCGCCAGTGATCTTGGACAGCACCCGAATGCCGACTTTCTCGAACAGGGGCAGCACGCCCCACAGTTCCCCGGCGATGTTGTACTCGCCAATCAGGTTGATGTCATAGGGGGTGGTGGTTTCGGGCTCTGCCGTGCCGATCACGTGCTCCAGCAGGGCTTCCCCGGCCAGGCGGTTGCCCAGGTTCTTGCTGCCCACAAAGCCGGGGGATTGCACCGGCACCACGGGCAGTCCCAGAGCCTCCCCTGCCGCCTTGCACACCGCCTCCAGGTCGTCGCCAATCAGCGCCGTCACACAGGTGGAATAGACAAACACGGCGGCGGGGCTGTAGCGCTCCTGCACATCCTGAATGGCTTTATAGAGCTTCTTCTCACCGCCAAAAATAATGTCGTTCTCGCTCAGGTCGGTGGTGAAGCCCATTTTGTAGAGCGTGTCGCCCGACGACAGACTACCCCGCCCACCCCAGGAGTTGCCCGCACAGGCGATCGGCCCATGCACCAGGTGGGCCACGTCGGTAATCGGCACCAGGGCAATGCTGGCCCCATCAAAGGCGCAGCCCCCCTGGGCGGCACCGGGCTTGGCCTGCTGCTGGCACACCTTGTTGTGACCTTTGCCATTTTTCTTGTGGTTGTGCTCGCAACCCGGCTGGGTCAGGAGGTCTGTCATGGTGACTTTGGTAGAAGACATGGCAGGGTGGGGGTGAAGGGTGGGCGGGTGGATGGGTGGATGAAGGGGCGTAGGGTGCATAACGCTGGGGCGAGGCTCCGCCAACGCGAAGCAATGCACCATTAGGAGGTATATGGCCTCAACACAAGTACGGGGTCACGTCTTCGCCGCAGCGATCGGCCAGGTAGGACAGCGCCCGAAACCGCAACCCCACCAGCTCGTCGTACACCGGGTTGAGTTTGCACAGGGCTGGAATGTGAATGGTGCGGCCCAGGAGGGATAGATCGCGCTCAAAGGGGCAGCAGCAGGGAATTAGGCGGCAGATCAGGTGGGCGAAGCGGCGGTTGGTGACCTCAATCCCGTTAATCCAGCGGCGCAGGGGAGTGAGCAGGCCAATACCAGGCGGTTGGGGCGGGGCGAGGGGATGGTCGTGGATGAAGGTAGCCATGGTGAGTGCTCGGTGGGTGAGGGCGAGAACGTGGCTGATTCGGGTTCCGGCTCCCCAGGGCGAGGGGTTGGGGGTGAGGGCCGAGGGGGATGGTGGGCAGTGCCCACCCTACGGGGTTGGGGGTGAGGGCCAAGAGTTACCAGGTGTCGTCGTCGTCCTGGGGAATCAGGGGTGGGCGGTCTTCGGTGAGTTCGAGTTCGCGGCTAAGGCAGCCGACCACGTAGTTGCTCTCTAAAAAATGCACTGAGTAAATGTAGGCCCGTTGCAGGTAGGTGCCGAGGCCGACGATGTAGCCGATGTCGCCCTTCTTGGCCAGGTGAGCCCCCACCTCCTGGCCGGGAAAGGTGCCATCGTTGCGAATCAACTTCAGAACGCGGACGCGATCGCCCATCTCAAACACAGGTGGGGAGTCGATTTCGATTTCTTCAGAAAGGCGCATGGGATCTGGGGAATGAAGGGGCGGGGGTAGGGGCGAACCGCAGTTCGCCCCCACAAGGAACCTAGCGAATCAGGTCGAAGGAGATATCCGTCTTCGCGGGCACGATGGTCTTGCGATCGAGTTCTTCCAGAATGGTGTTGATAATCCAGTTGAACTGGTTGATCGCGCCCTGGTAGCCAAAGGTGGCGTAGCGGTGCATGTGGTGGCGATCGAAGATCGGGTAGCCAATCCGCACCAGGGGGGTGCCGGTGTCGCGCCACAGGTACTTGCCGTAGCTGTTGCCAATTAGCAGATCGACGGGCTCGGTAAACATCAGCGATCGCAGATGCCACAGATCCTTCCCGCCCCACACCGTGCCGCCCTGGCCGTAGGGGCTGTTGGTCAGCAGTTCGCGGGCTTCGGCCTCAAATTCATCGTTGCTGTTGGTAACCACAATATGGGTGGGCTCCGCCCCCATCTCCAGCAAGAACTGGATCAGGCTCAGCGCGTGGTCGGGGTCGCCGTAGAGGGCCACCTTCTTGCCGTGAATCCAGGCCTGGGAGTCGGTCAGGGCATCCACCGCCCGGCCCCGTTCCTGCTGGAGTTCTAGCGGAATCGGCTTGCCGGTAATGGCCGACAGGGTCATCAAGAACTCATCGGTGCCCTTAATGCCAAAGGGCCGGAAGTTGTAGGTCTTTTGACCCCAATCCTTGGCGATGTACTCCTGGGTCTTGGGCGTGGTGTATTTCTGGAAGAACACCGTGCCCTCGGCGTTGATGCTGTCAGCGGTTTCAGCCAGGGTGGTGAGGCCGTTGTACATCTTAAATTCGCCCGTGTTGGGAGAGTCAAAGGTGTCCGAGTTGTCTGACAAAACCGTGTAGTCGACGCCAAACAGACCCAAAATCCGCTTCAGTTCGCGAATATTGCCAATGTAGGGGTCAAACCCCAGGTTGAAGTTGAACTTGCCGTTGGTCGTCTCAGCCTTCTGATTTTTGGTCAGGGTCGTGAGAATGCTCTTCAGCATGTTGTCGTAGCCAGTGATGTGCGAACCCACAAAGCTAGGGGTGTGAGCCGCAGGCACCGGCAGGTCTTCGGGAATGTGCCCTTCATTCTTGGCGGTAGTGATGTACGCGCCAATGTCATCCCCAATCACCTCGGCCATGCAGGTGGTGCAGAGGGCGATCATCTTGGGCTTGTAGAGGGTGTAGGAGTTTTCCAGACCCGACTTCAGGTTGCTGAGGCCGCCAAACACCGCCGCATCCTCCGTCATCGACGACGACACCGCCTGGAAGGGCTCTTTATAGTTACGGGTCAGGTGGCTGCGGAAGTAGGCCACACAGCCCTGGGAGCCGTGGCTGTAGGGCAGGGTATCTTCAAAGCCAGAGGCGACAAACAGTGACCCCAGGGGCTGGCAGGCTTTCGCCGGGTTAACGGTCAGGGCTTCGCGGGCAAAGTTCTTTTCTCGGTATTCCCAGCCCTTAGTCCATTCAGCGGTTTCGGCCACCAGGTCGCGGCTGTGGGCGCCCTCAAACTGGCGCTTGTACTCAAACAGGTCTTGGTAAGTATCGGTGTGGAATAGCTCAAAGTGGTCTTTAACCGGGCCCAGGTCTTCGCCCCCGCAGGAGGGCGTGGGAATGGTGTTGTCAAGATTGTCAGTCATGGTGCTCTCCTTGGGGGAGGGGAAAGGGTGGATGGGGGGAGGGGGTTTGGTCGGGGCGCACAGCAGTGCGCCCCGACGATCTTCAAGGCGTACGGCGGTACGCCCCTACGCCTCTTGCCAGGGTGGGTTGATCAGCCCCCAGGTGGGATTGTTAATGGCCAAATCCATGTCGCGGGCGAAGACTTCAAAGCCGTCGTAGCCGTGGTAAGGCCCGGAGTAATCCCAGGAGTGCATCTGGCGGAAGGGCAGAGCCATCTTCTGGAAGACGTACTTCTCTTTGATGCCAGCGGCGATTAGATCGGGCTTAAGTTCTTTGGCAAATTCCTCAAACTCGTAGCCGCTGATGTCGTCGTAGATAACGGTGCCTTCGTTGACGTACTCGGCGGTGCGTTTGTAGTCATCGCCGTGGCCAAACTCGTAGCCGGTGCCAATCACCTCCATGCCCAGGTCGGTAAAGGCGGGTACCACGTGGCGGGGGCGCAGGCCGCCGACCATCATCATCACTTTCTTGCCTTCTAGGCGGGCACGATACTTGGCTGCGATCGCATCCATGCGGGGCTGGTACTTGGCAATCACCTCTTCCGCCTTGGCCTGAATGGTTTCGTCAAACTGAGCGGCAATCTTGCGCAGCGACTTGGCGATCTGGGTGGGGCCAAAGAAGTTGTACTCCAGCCAGCCAATGCCGTACTTCTCTTCCATGAACCGGCAGATGTAGTTCATCGACCGGTAGCAGTGGATCAAGTTGAGCTTAGCCAAGGGCGTCATCACCACTTCGTTGAAGGTGCCATCGCCAGAGAACTGGCTGATCACCCGCAGGCCGATCTCCTCCAGCAGCAGGCGGCTGGGCCAGGCGTCGCCACCGATGTTGTAGTCGCCGATGATGTTGACGTCGTAGGGGCCGGGCTCAAAGCCCTCGGGCAGTTTGCGGTAGTCGTCGGCCTTGGGCAGCACCCAGTCGCGCACGGTGTCGTTAGCAATGTGGTGACCGAGGGATTGGGACACGCCCCGGAACCCTTCGCAGCGTACGGGAATAACGGGCTTGCCGGTCTCCTTGGCCTTGGCACGGGCAACGGCTTCAATGTCGTCACCAATTAGGCCCACCGGGCATTCCGATTCAATCGTGGTGCCCTGGCTGAGGGGAAAGAGGTCTTCCAGTTCGTCGATCAGTTTGGCTAGCTTTTTGTCACCGCCAAAGACAATGTCGCGCTCCTGGAAGTCGGAGGTGAACTGCATGGTGCCGAAGCTATCGACCCCGGTGGTGCCGACGTAGTAGTTGCGGCGGCCTGACCAGGAGTAGTAGCCGCAGCCCACCGGGCCGTGGCTGATGTGGATCATGTCTTTGACGGGTCCCCAGACCACCCCTTTAGCGCCTGCGTAGGCACAACCACGGGTGGTCATTACACCGGGGACGGACTTTTTGTTAGACTTCACGCCGCAGTCGGCCTTTTCGGCTTCCTGGACGCTGATGTGCTTGGCCCGCAGTTTTTTGGCTTTGTCGGGGTAGGCCTCTAGCACCTCATCAATCAGTGCCTTTCTGTCTTCTACGGTAGTCATGGTGCCCTCTCGGGTAGGGGTGGATGGGTAGCGGGAGGATGGGTAGTGGGTGAATGGGTGGATGGGTAGCGGGTAGGGAGAGATCCCAGGGTTCTGCTGGGGTGAACCGGTAAATCTGGCTATTGGCCAAGAACCCTGGGATCTGATGCAACGGAACCTAAACCGTCGCCAGGGCCTTGTCGGCCTCCAGCGCCTTCTGGTACTCTTCGTCGCCATCGAGAATGCCGAATTCGATCAACAGCTCCTCCAGCTCATCCATGGAGATGGGCGTGGGGATGGTGAGTTTTTTGTTGTTGATGATCTTGTCGGCCAGTTGGTTGTATTCCCCGGCTTGCTTGCTGTCGGGGGCGTACTCATTTACCGTCATGCGGCGCAGTTCGGCGTGCTGCACAATGTTGTCACGGGGGACAAAGTGAATCATTTGGGTGTTGAGGCGGCGGGCCAGCTCTTCGATTAGCTCAACTTCTTTGTCGGTATTGCGGCTGTTGCAGATTAGGCCGCCCAGGCGCACGCCGCCGGATTGGGCATACTTAAGAACGCCTCGGGCGATGTTGTTGGCTGCATACATGGCCATCATTTCGCCGGAAACAACGATGTAGATTTCCTGGGCTTTGCCTTCCCGAATGGGCATAGCAAAACCGCCGCAAACTACGTCGCCCAGTACGTCGTAGGAGACGAAATCGAGATCTTCGTAAGCGCCTTCTTCTTCAAGGAAGTTGATGGCGGTGATAATGCCTCGACCAGCACAGCCGACGCCGGGTTCTGGGCCGCCCGACTCAACGCACTTAACGCCGCGATAGCCGACTTGCAGCACTTGCTCAAGTTCGACATCTTCAACGGCACCGAGTTCGGCGGCCAGTTGCAGCACAGAGGTTTGGGCTTTGCTGTGCAGCATCAGACGAGTGGAGTCGGCCTTGGGGTCACAGCCGACGATCATGATCCGCTGGCCTTTTTCGGCCATGGCGGCCAGGGTGTTCTGCGAGGTGGTGGATTTGCCGATACCGCCTTTTCCGTAAAATGCAATCTGTCTCATGGGAAAGGTCTCCTAAGTTTGGAAGGGTGATCTGGGTGGAATGAAACGCTCGTTGTCTCGGATCAGGCGAGGGCCTGGGGGGAAGGCCGGGGGGTCGCGTCCGGCGTGGGGGAGGGAGGGGTGCATGGGTGGATGGGTAGGGGGTGAATGGGTGGATGGGTGGATGGGTGAGGGGTTAGGAGGTGGAAGGTAGGAACCGTAGGGTGCATTAGCGCAGCAATGCACCATTTAAGAAATTTGGATGCCTAAATCGCTTCCACGGTGAGGGTTGGCAGCACTAGCCGTTGCAGCTTGGCCTCGATCGCATACTTCAAGGTTTCTGTACTGCTGGCGCAGGAGCCGCAGGCTCCGTAGAGCTTGACCAGCACACGATCGCCCTGTACGTCGTGCAAACTCGCATCGCCGCCGTCGGCAATCAAAATGGGGCGCACCTCCTCCTCGATCACCTGCTGGATACGCATGATTTTTTCTAGGTTGGTGAGGGGGGTGGGGGAGTGGGCGGGTGGATGGGTGGGTGGGTGGATGGGTTGGGTGCTCTGTTCCTTGGCGACGGCCAGTGCGGCGGCGACCTTAACGGTTTCGGCAGACTGTTGGGCGTCTACGATCAGGTCTTCGATGTTGGCTAGGCAAGAGCCGCAGCCGCCTCCGGCTTTGACGTAGTTGGTGACTTGCTCCACGGTGGAAAGGTCGTTTTCGGCGATCGCCCGCTTAATCTTCTTCTCGGTGATGCCGTAGCAGGCGCAGACCAGGGTACCTTCGTCGTCCTCGTGGTGCTCCACTTCGATGCCGCGATACTTGTAGATCGCCGCTTCGAGAGCTTCCTGGCCCATCACCGAGCAGTGCATTTTGGCCTCCGGCAGGCCGCCCAAGAAGTCGGCAATGTCCTGGTTGGTGATGTGCAGCGCCTCATCGAGGGTGCGGCCCTTGATGATTTCGGTCAGGGCAGAAGAGGATGCGATCGCACTCGTGCAGCCAAAGGTCTGAAACCGGGCATCCAGAATGCTGTCGGTGGATTGCTGAATCTTTAGGTGCAGGCGCAGGGCGTCGCCGCAGGCAATGCTGCCCACTTCGCCGTAGACCACTGCCACATCGGGCTCGGCCGGGTCATCGATCGCACCCTGGTTAATCGGGTTGTAGAAGAGTTCGAGTACCTTTTCGGAGTAGTCCCACATGGCGGTTTCCGGGGGTGAGGGGTGGATGAGGGGGGAGGATTTCTTGTGGGATAGCCGTCTCGGCTGTCCAGGGAGGACAGGCAGAATGCCTATCCCACAAGAAATGTTCTAAGTCGCGGCAGCTAAATCTCGTCCTTGCAGCCACTCCGCCTGGTCGGTGTTAAAGGGCGACAGGGCGCGGAGGCGTTCGACGATATCGGGCATAACGGTGAGTACCTGGCGGATTTCGGCTTCGGTGGTGTAGCCCGACAGGCTAAAGCGAATTGAGCCGTGGAGAATGGTGTAGGGCAGGCCCATGGCGGTGAGTACGTGGGAGGGGTCGAGGCTGCCGGAGGTGCAGGCGGAACCGGAGGAAGCGCAGATGCCCTCGCGGTTGAGCATGAACAAAATCGCCTCGCCTTCGATGTACTTAAAGCCTATGTTGGTGGTGTTGGGCAGGCGGGGGGCACCGCCGCCGTTGACTACCGTGTCGGGGATGGTGGCGAGAATGCCGTACTCCAGCATGTCCCGCAGCTCGGCCTCGCGCTGGGTGTGGGCCAGATTGAGCTGGGCCAGTTCTGCCGCTTTGCCCAGGGCCACGATCGCAGGCACATTGTGGGTACCGGCCCGGCGACCTCGCTCCTGGTGGCCCCCCAATAAAAAGGGCCGGAAGCGGAAGCCCTTGCGGACATAGAGGGCACCGATGCCCTTAGGCGCATGCAGCTTGTGGCCAGAGAGGGTGAGCAGGTCGATGGTGCTGGTAGCCAAATCGATCGGCACTTTGCCCACGGCTTGCACTGCATCGACGTGGAAGATGGCACCGTATTCTTTGGCGATCGCCCCAATCTGCTCCACCGGAAAAATCACCCCGGTTTCGTTGTTGGCGTACATGGTCGTCACCAGGGCCGTGCCGCCGGTCATCGCCGCCTCCAGCTCCAGCAGATCCAGCTCGCCGCGATTATCGACGGACAGGTAAGTTACCTTGTAACCCCGCTTCTCCAGGTGCTTGCATACTGCAAGAATGGCCGGGTGCTCGACGGCGGTGGTGACAATGTGGCGCTTCTCCGGCTGAGACGCCAGGGCGGCATGGATGGCGGTATTGTTGCCCTCACTACCGCAGCTATTGAAGATAATCTCCGTCGGTTCGGCCCCCAGCAAGGTCGCCACCTGCTCGCGAGCGGTCTCGATCGCCCCTCCCACCTGACCACCAAAGCTGTGCATCGACGAGGGGTTGCCGTACAGCTCGCTCAGGTAGGGCAGCATGGCCTCCAGAACAGCGGGGTCAGTGCGGGTGGTGGCGTTGTTGTCGAGATAAGTGACCATGGCTTTTGGGGGGATGGGTGGGCGGGTGGATGGGTGGATGGGTCGGCGGGTGATGGGGTGGTGAGACGTAGGGTGCATAACGCCTAGGCTAGGCTCCGCCAACGCGAAGCAAGGCACCATTACACCGTCGTCGCCTGTAATCGGCTCACAGCCTGGGAATAGCCGTCAAACCAGGTGTGCCAGTAGCTCGAATCTTCGACGCTTTGGAGCCGCGCTACCATGCGGGTGTAGGTGGCAAACCACGATTCCCAGTAGTCCCCCGAGGCCTCCGAGAGCGAGGAAAGCGGCACTGCTGTAGCCCCGTTGGCTAGCGGCACGCAGCCCGCATTAGTCGGACAGGTGGCCCAGCATTGGGGCACCCCGTGGGAGCCTTTGCACTGGTTGCAGCGATCGATCTCAATCCAGAACGCCACACCGTTGGTTTGAATGGCTTGGGTCGGGCAGGCTGAGAGGCAGCGCTGGCAACCGATACAGCTTTGGGTAATGGAGTAGGGCATGGAAGCCTCCGGGAGTGAGGAGTGGGGAGTGGATGGGTAGCGGGGTGGTGAAAGGTCCAGTTCCCCTCTCCTCCCTGGGAGAGGGACTAGGGCCGGAATCTAACGCTTCAACACGTGCTCGTCGTAAAACTGCCGGGCCACGGTCTCAATCACGTCGTAGGCTTCGACCACCACCAGGCCCGCTTCCTGCAACTGCTTGCTGGGGCAAGGGCCAACCTTGGCGGCCAGCACAGCTTTGCAGTCAGAGATGGTGTCGATGATGCCGTTGAGCATGGCCTCTTCGCCGTAGCCGCCCTTGCAGTAGTCGGCGACTTTGCGGTGGCTAATGAACTTGGCCTCGGCGGCATCCACTTCGTAGATCATGAATTCTTTGGCGTGGCCGAAGTGTTGGTTGACGATACCGCCGCCCTTGGTGGCCACCGCAACCAGCACCTTAGGCGAATCCTCCGATAGGGCACCGGGGATGCGGGCGGCGGATTGCTTCTTGGCGTCGACGGCGGCCTTGGCCTGCGCAATGCCAATGTGGACAGCCTGGCGAGTTTCTAGGCTGTAGTCCACGGGCATTTCCATGAACTTTTCTTTGGTGAACTCTTGGCTGCGGTCTTCGCCCAGCAGGCCCACGGCGTCGGCGCGGCACTGGCGGCAGTGGCGCATCAGCTTGAGGTTGCCAGCGCAGTTGTCCTGTACCTGCTTCAACTCCTTAGGCTTAGGGCCGCGCTGGCCGTTGAGACCAAAGTAGGTGCCGTGCTCGGGGGCCGAAATCAGCGGCATAATGTTGTGCAGAAATGCGCCCCGCTCCCGAATGGCGGCATTGACCTCGGGCATGTGCTCGTCGTTGATGCCGGGAATAAGCACCGAGTTGACTTTGCAGAGAATGTCCGCCTCTTTGAGGGCTTGTAGCCCCTCCATCTGGCGCTCGTGGAGAATGCGGACGCCTTCAATACCGCGATAGCGCTTGCGGCGGTAGTGCACCCAGGGATAAATTTTCTCGCCGATCGCCGGGTCGACCATATTGATAGTGATGGTGACGTGGTCGACGTTGAGGGCCTTGATGCGATCGACGTAGTCGGGCAGCATCAGACCGTTGGTAGACAGGCAGAGTTTGATATCCGGGGCCTGCTCGGCAATCAGCTCAAAGGTGCGGAAGGTTTTTTCGGGGTTGGCCAGGGGGTCGCCGGGGCCAGCAATGCCCAGCACCGTCATCTGGGGAATTTTGCCTGCGACGACCAGAACCTTGTGGGCCGCTTCTTCGGGGGTAAGCAGTTCGCTGACCACCCCAGGGCGGCTCTCGTTGGCGCAGTCGTACTTACGGTTGCAGTAATTACACTGAATATTGCAGGCGGGGGCCACGGCCACGTGCATGCGGGCGTAGTGGTGGTGGGCCTCTTCGCTATAGCAGGGATGCTTTTCGATGCGGGCTCTCATGCTATCGCTGAGGGCGTCGGCATCGGTGGTGGTGCTACACCCGGTGGTGGTGGCGCAACCGCCGCTGCCCACCGCCGGTTTGACCAGAGTTTTGGTTTTGGTCAGGGTAATGTCCAGATCGGGCGTCGCGGTGGGCGCGGAGGTCAGGGCAGTAGAGGGCGGTGGCGTCATGGGTTTGGGGAGGTAGGGGTGGGCAATGAGTGGGTGGGTAGGCGGGTAGCGGGTGGATGGGTGGGAGGGTAGGGTGGGCACTGCCCTCCCACCAATTAGGCTGAAAACATAGAACCTTGGCTTTCTGCCGCTGGCCGATGGGTGGCTCCCAAATTAGGGGAGTGGAACCCATCGGCCAGTGCACCTTGTTGTCTCAGCTCTGCGATTTCCTCGGGTGGGTGGTGTTCGGTGAAATCGCTTTAGCACTCGATGTCTGTACAAGGGGTAAACAGGGCAAACGTCGAGGTAAATGGCTTTAACCAAGCCGGGGTTGACGTTGCTATCCGTTGGGTACTCTCGGTTCAGAGTTCGAGTAACGCTGGGGTGCTCGGCGTTGAGAGAGTTATAGCAACGCCCATCGCCCACCCTGGGGCCACCGTCCCGATAGGATTTATTGAATGATTAACACTGCACTCAAAGGCTGAACCCCTTGAAACGGCGGAGTTCAATCTTTTTTTGAAGTTAAGGGGGCGAGTATTTTACCCACCCTGCCCTGGCTTTTTTTTTGTTCACGCCGGTATTTCTGTACTCAGCTCCAAGGCTTTACGGTCAGGGGATATAGCCTAAATTAACCCTGAATGTAGAGACTTTTTTTGAGTACTCAAACCGGCTGCTTTTGCAAAGCTCGATACAGAATAGGGGGTGCTTTTAAAAAAGCAAATTTTGCATTTGTATCCATTCTTTCTCTATTTAATAGAGAACGGTATCAGGCTTAACAGTTTTAAGGTTAAGCAATGTAAAAGTCCTTCGCTTAGCGTCAGCAGGGTCTATCAAACGCTGGTCGTAGGGCAAGCATTGGAACCATCCCCGTCGTTCGGTTGCAGCCGTAAAGCGCATAAGGTTGGGTGCGTTTTGAGGGGCGATCGCATCCCTCCACCCAACCCACTCCTATACCCCAATCTGCAAGTTGTTAAGGATTACTGAATTAAATAGAGAAGGTTTTGCCAAATCTGCTACAGTTTACATTGTAAAACCATGAATTAAACTCTGGGAAACCCGTACTTTGAGTGCAAACTCCCAACATACTCCCCAGTCTTAAAAACCGAGTCAACGTCTGATATGGCAAGGCGTTAGCCTTGAGTGCACAATACTTAGCCCTGGCCGTAAAAACACTCATTCCCAAGCTCAAAAATACTCGTCCCCTAGCCCTACACAAACTTCGAAGGCTGCGCTCTCTAAGGGTTGAGCGGTTGAGTACAGGGCTAATAGTTTTAGTAAGTTTGGATAGGGCGAGCCGTGGCAGACCGCATTTTGGCCATTGCTATAAGCAGAGAAACAAACGCCCCTCCGAGCCATGTTTCTCCCTCTGTCGCGCTTTTCTACCAGGTTTTCTATTGATGTCGCCGCCCTGCGGCAGCGTCTGCCCCTGCTAGATGCCCTCCTGGACGACTTTGCCATCATCTTTGAGCGCGACCCGGCGGCAACCCACTGGCTGGAGGTGCTGTGCTGTTATCCCGGTCTGCACGCGCTGGCGGCCCATCGACTGGCCTACGGGTTGCGCGATCGCGGCATCCCTGTTCTGCCCCGGTTCATTTCCCATCTCAGCCGCTTCTTTACTGGCATTGACATTCACCCCGGCGCAAACCTTGGCCGGGGTGTCTTTATAGACCACGGCATGGGCGTGGTAATTGGTGAAACCGCGATTGTTGGGGACTACTGCCTGATCTACCAAGGGGTCACCCTGGGCGGCACCGGCAAAGAAACCGGCCAGCGCCACCCTATGGTCGGTCACCACGTGGTGATTGGGGCCGGGGCCAAGGTCTTAGGCCGCATTGCCATTGGCGACTACGCCCGCATTGGGGCCGGGTCTGTGGTGCTGCGCCCGGTGCCCGCCCACTGTACCGCCGTGGGCATTCCCAGCCGCAACGTGTGCCGCTGCAATACCCAAACCGCGCCCCTAGAGCACAGCCAGCTGCCCGACACCGAAGCCGCTACCCTGCGATCGCTGCTCGACCGCATCGAAGCCGCTACCCTGCGATCGCTGCTCGACCGCATCGAAGCCCTCGAAGCTCAACTCAGCGAGCTCAAACAGTCCTCCCCTACCCACTCACCCCTACTGGAGCTAGTGCCATGAATCAGTCCCCTACCCTGCCCAGTTGGGGGCAGACGGTGTCAGTCCGGCGGTGCGATCGCTGGTCGATCCACCGCCGTCTCCAAGAGCTCAACATCCCCTGTGCCTGCCCCGCCGACGGCACCCTGCGCGTCGAGGTCAACCACGCCCTGGCGCTGCTGCTAGTCCGCAGCGCCGTGCGCCAATTTTCCACCTCCCGCCAGGAAGGCATCGACTGGCTAGAGCGCTGTTGGCAAAGCCAGGAGGTATGCGCGGCAAATTCCTAGAATTTCGGATTTTAGATGTTGGATTTTGCATCAAGGCCGCTGCTCCAAAATCCAAAATCGCCAATCCAAAATTCCCCCACCCCTTACTCATCCACCCATCCACCCCTACCGGAGTCATCCCATGTCCACGACCCCAGCTACGACCGCAACCCTAGTCCGCGCCTTTGGCGAGGTTGGCCCCAACCCCGTCGGCTTTGAGCTCGATGTCACCGCCCCCATTTGCGAAGGGCTAAACCTGGCCTACGCCAGCTTTCAGGCCCTCTATTTTCAGTACCAAAAGCAGCACTTTGTGGTCGAAGGCGCTGAATTTTACTCGGTGCACGAGTTCTTTCAAGACAGCTATGGGGCCGCCCAGGGCAGCGCCCACGATCTGGCAGAACGGCTGAACGGTCTCGGCGGCATTCCCGCTGGCAGCTTTGCCACCCTGGCCGACCTGTGCTGCTTTACCCCCGAGCCCGATGGCGCCTACACCTGTCGCCAAATGCTCGAAAACGATCTGGCGGCCGAGCAAGCCGTAATTGCCCTGCTGCGCCGCCTCTCGGCTCAGGCCGAAAGTTTGGGCGATCGCGCCACCCGCTACCTCTACGACGAAATTCTGCTCAAAACCGAAGATCGCGCCTTCCATGTCGATCACTTCCTCACCCACGACAGCCTGACCCTGGCCTTCGCCGGGAACTAGGGCCGGCCCCGTAGGTTGGGTGAAGCGCCAGCGCAACCCAACAAACCCCAATGTCGGGCTCCACTTTGTTCCACCCAACCTACCCGCTACTCGTGACTGTTCGCGTTCCGTTACCCCTCACCCTTCACAGGTTTCCATTGTGATAGTCGCGCTTTCCACCACCGCCTTCCTGTTCAGCATTGCTCTGATGTTCAAGGGATTTCTGCAATTGCTCGTGGTTATACCCCATGGGGAGCTGACTCAGCCCCACCCCCACATCAGCCTGCCTAAGCCTTGAGGTCTGTCTGGATTCGCTCTCCTGTCCTCCCACCCGGTCGCCACCATGCCCACCGCCATCTCCATCAACGACACCACCCTCCGCGACGGCGAACAGGCCGCTGGCGTTGCCTTTGGCCTTGAGGAAAAGGTTGCCATTGCCAAGTTCCTCGATGCCATTGGCGTCCAGGAGCTAGAGGTAGGCATTCCCGCCATGGGGCAAGACGAGGCCAGGGCGATTCGCGCGATCGCAGACCTGGGCCTCAACGCCCACCTACTGGGGTGGAACCGAGCCGTCCTCTCAGACATTCAGGCCTCAATTCACTGCGGCCTGAAACGGGTGCACATTTCAATTCCAGTCTCTGAGATCCAGATTCAGGTGAAGTTTCAGGGGCGCTGGCTGGCCATGCTAGAGCACCTGCGCGACGCCATTTCCTTTGCCCGCGACCACGGGCTGGAGGTCAGTGTGGGCGGTGAAGACAGCTCTCGCGCCGACGACAGCTTTTTGATCGATACTGCCCAGTACGCCCAGGAGTGGGGAGCCTTTCGGTTTCGCTTTTGCGACACCGTGGGCATTCTCGACCCCTTCACCACCTACGACAAAGTGCAAAAGCTAGTCAACACGCTGAAAATTCCGGTGGAAATGCACACCCACAACGACCTGGGCCTGGCCACGGCCAATGCTCTAGCCGGGGTGCGGGCCGGAGCCACCTCCGTCAACACCACCGTCAACGGCCTGGGCGAACGGGCTGGCAACGCCGCCCTCGAAGAAGTGGTCATGGCGCTGAAACACCTCTATGGCCTCAAAACCGGCCTCAAAACCCAGCATTTGCTGGAGCTGTCGCGCTTTGTGGCCAAAACCGTCAACTGCGCTGTCCCTCCCTGGAAGGCGATCGTAGGCGACAACACCTTTGCCCACGAGTCGGGCATCCATGCCCACGGCGTGCTGCACAACCCCAGCACCTACGAACCCTTTGACCCCAGCGAAGTCGGTCGCCAGCGCAGCCTGGTGGTGGGCAAACACTCCGGTCGCCACCTGATCAACCGAGTGCTCTCCGAGCAGGGCATTCATCTAGATGCCGATCGCAGCCAGTCGGTATTGGCCAGCGTCCGCGATCGCGCCGTCTGCCTAAAACGCAGCCTCACCGTCGATGAGTTACTCAGCGTTGTCGCTTCGCAAAGGTAGGCGGGTAGGAGGGTAGATGGGTAAATGGGTGGATGCGATTTCATTCGTTCTACCACCCACGCTCCCACGCTCCCACTCATCCACTCCCCACTCATCCACTCCCCACTCGTCCACCCTCCCACTCCCCCCCGAAACCCCAATGAAAGTAATGCTCCGCACTAATGACGCCGGTAAGCTCCTGGTTTACGTGGCCAAAAAAGACCTTGAAGAAGAAGTGGTGTCTCAAACGGCGAGCGACAACGCCCAGATCTTTACTTTGTCAAACGGGTGGGAACTCTCGATTGCTGGCCTCAGCGACCCGATTAAAACGCCCCAAACCGTCGATGCCAGAAGGTTGAATTAGCCCAGGGTCGGTTGTCAGTGCCTGAGTTTTGGTGGGCAGTGCCCACTCTACAGCTACAGCTACTCACCCCCCATCTGCACATCGACACATCCCCACCTATCGCCCCGTTTACTTATCCACGTACCCACCCAAGGAGCTTTGTCATGGCCGAAACCACCCTTCCCCCCTGGATGTTTAACCTGGATGGCACCTTTTTAAACTTCGTCGAAGCCGACCCGATCAAGGCCAAAACCATTCGCCTGGAGGTCGAGGGCGAGGTGCTAGCCATTAAGCTGCGCAAAGAAGTGCGGCGGGTGCTGCGATCGCGCCTGCAACCCGGCGACTACCTGCGCTGCATTGGCCGCAGCGAGTTGGATGGTGACACCATTAAACTCAAGGCCCATCAGGTGTTTACCCTCCTGCCTCCCCGACCCACGTTCTGCCAACTTCCCGACACCTAATCCATTCCCCAACCCACTCACCCGTCCACCCCGGCCCCTACACTCAAGATTCAGGTGTGCCGCAAATCGGGTTGCCAGAAACGGGGCGGTCAGCAGCTGCTGGTGGCCCTAGAGCAGGCACTGCGCGATCGCAACCTGCAAACCCAGGTCGAAATTCAGTACACCGGCTGCCAAAAACACTGCTCTGACGCGCCCACCTTTACCGTTTCTCCCGGTCATCACCGCTACAGCCGGGTGCAGCCCTCCCGCCTGCCGGCCATTTTAGATCGCCACCTGGCCGCCCCTAGACCAAGCCCGGGAACGGTCTGAGCATGTTCCAACTACCAAGACATCCTTTCTAAGGCTGCGAACTCAGCCCGATGGGCCGATCGCGGCGAGATTCCGAATACGTATTGAGTTAGAACACTCCAAGGGTGTTTCCCCGTCCGATCGCACCCTCTGGGAGCGGCAGACCGTCCTCTAGGGGTGGCGTCGTTGTACGACCTTGCCTAGGGCCTGCAAAGACAAAGATGAACTTTTGTTGCACAATAATCCAATTCGCAATATGGTCATCATTCCACAACAATAAAGGCGTAAAAAGCGTTATTCCAACAACATAAATTTTTTCTAGGAAGTCCAGTCTGAACCTATTTTGAGCAATAAAAAAGAAATAATTAAACTGTATCCAGGGCCATGAAATCTGGGGGTTTGGGTTGTTATCCGTAGTAGGGTAAATTACTCAAAAGGGGGGGTCGCAATGGTCTACACCGTCAAAGAGGGTTGCATTACCTGCGGTGACTGCCGCGATCTTTGCCCCACTGGCGCGATTAAGCCCGGCGAAGATGCCTTCTGGATTGACCCTACCCTGTGCGATCGCTGTGACGACATTGAGACACCCCCCTGCGCCAATGCCTGCCCGGTTGGTTCCCTGGCACCCCTCCAGCCCAAAAAAGGGCGCAACAAAAGCACCCTGCTGCCCGCCGCCATCCCTACTATTTTTCTAAACGGCAAGACCACCCCCTTCGCCTCATCTATGGTGGTGTGGGAAGCCTGCAATATTTTGGCCCAGCGCCAGTCGCTCCCCTGGCGGATGGATGGTGAGCAGCGGCTCTGCTACGAGCGCTCCATTCACCGAGGGCAGGGCACCATGCGGTTTCGGCTGGCCACTAACCCCGAGGCCACCCACCTGCTGCCAATGACCTATGAGCTGGGCACCGCCGCCCTGGCCCAGTTTGATCTGCGCGCCGCCTGTCTACACCTGATTTTTGCCGCCTGCGCCACCAATCACGATCGCCCCTGGGAAGAGCCCTTTGTGCTCAACGACCAGCAGATTGAGCAGTACCTGGGCCTCAACCGCCGCAAAGATCTGACCAAACTCGAAAAGCTCACCCTGATTAAAGAGCTGATCCATCAAGCCTGCCAGATTCTGGTTTCCCTCGACTGGCCTCGCCAGGGCAAGGTGCAAGGGTTTTGCCTGACCGAGCATCCGGTTTGGCATCTGCTCGACACCCAGTACTATTTTGAGGCAGACGCCGGGGGGGGTCGCCACCTGATTGGGCTTAGTTTTACAGTCCAGCCGGGCCTCTGGGCGCAGCATTTTCTCAACCGGCAAGACTACCGCAAGCAAACCGCTTTTTACCAGTACGGCACTCTGCCCCAGTCTTTATTAATGGAGGTAATGGGCAGCTGGCAGCAGCACGAAGGGGCCATGCGGCTGCTGCTGTGGCTGGTGTTTAAGCTGCGCCTGGGCAGCGATCACCGCATGACCGTGCGTACTCTATTGCGCCTGGCCTACGGCGACGCTCGCCTCACCGAGGCTACCACTGTGCGCGGTGCCCACAAGCGCCTGCTCAAGATCTTTGAGAACGATTTAGAGGCTATTCATCGCTACGGGCTCCAGCCTCAGTTTGACCCAGAGACCTACGGCCCCGACATTCAACCGCTGTGGGCCAGGGTGGCCGAAATTCCTGACGATGCCGATGCTGCCCTCGCCTTTTGGACCGACGATGCCAACCGCGATCGCAGCCTCACCGATCGCGCCCCCCGCGACAAGTGGCAGCGCCTGCTCAACGCCCGCCTGCTGGGGTTTGAGCTGCCCGAAGACTGGCAGCAGAGCGTGCGCAAACCCCGCCCCCAGCGCCGCCGCTCGGCCAAATCGACGACCCAGCCCACTGCCAATACCCTCTCCAGTGACACCATTAAAGCGGCACGCCAGCAGCTCAACCTCAGCCAGCGCGCCCTGGCCCAGCGCCTCGGCAAAAGCCAAAGCTGGATTCGCGATGTGGAGAACGGGCGGTTTAACATTAGCGCCAGCGATCGCACCCTGCTGCAAGATGTTCTGGGCCTGGGCTAGGGCGTGTCATCAAATAAGCCAGATCATGGAAGCCGCGATGTAAATCGCGCTGAGAAACGTTTCGGCTAGCTTGTCGTAGCGAGTGGCAATGGCTCGATACTGCTTGAGCTTGGCAAAGAAATTTTCAATGAGATGCCGTGCTTTGTACAACTCCCGGTCATAGT
>NZ_JAYGIH010000009.1:0-80254 GCF_034932455.1 Leptolyngbya sp. CCNP1308
TGGTCTCGGGTTAGGTTGCTGGGGTAGTCTTTACTCATCGTCTCACTCCGGCATTGCTGACATTCATCTGCAACTTATACGGAGTGAGCTTTTTTACTCAAGCCCTAACTTTTCAAACACCCTCTAAGATTTATTCTGTGTAGAGATAGCTGTTCAATACTTTATAAACGAGTCAAAATGAACGTTGGATCTCGCAGTCTAACATTAGAAGATCTGCCTAAGACCCCAATCGACAAATTAGGGTGGCCGTGGTCTAAAGCCAGCAAGCCTCTACCAAATTACATGTCTGATTCCTCAGAATGGCCGCGCATTAGTATAGTCACTCCAAGCTACAACCAAGGAAAGTTTTTAGAGGAGACCATTAGATCCGTGCTGCTTCAGGGGTATCCAAATCTGGAATATATAATTCTTGATGGAGGTAGCACTGACAACTCCGTCGAAATAATTAAAAAATATCAGCCCTACCTTGCTTACTGGGCAAGCGAGATAGATAAAGGACAAGCACACGCGATCAATAAAGGCTTAAAAATAAGCACTGGGTCTATTCTTGGTTGGGTTAATAGTGACGATCTATACGCACGAGGTGCACTTAATAAAATAGCTCAGGCTTTTAGGCATAATAAAACATGTACTTTAGTGCATGGCAATCGAATTTTGTTAAACGAAAATAGCCAGGTAACAGGGTTTTCGCCTTTGTCATCCTTTGAGCCAAAGACAAACTCTTACAACATTTCATCAGAAACTGCTTTTTGGCGAAGAGAAGCTATGGAGCAGATTGGTCTTTTGAAAGAAAGCTTGCAGTTCGCGATGGATTTAGAGTTTTTTGGCCGATTATATTTGCATGGCCATTTTTTAAAGTTAGATGACTATCTAGGCTATTTTCGATGCTACAGCCAAAACAAAAGCTCGACAATGGCCCATGTGGGGCTAGAGGAATCCATCAGAGAATGGAAGAGCCTGTTTGGAACCCAGTTCGTGGTTGGCAAAAACACCCCAAGTAAAGCAACTTTATTGAAAAGCCTCATGCTTAATCCCATAACTGTAGGACTTCCATA
The DNA here is from genome assembly GCF_034932455.1 of Leptolyngbya sp. CCNP1308. Classification (NCBI taxonomy): domain Bacteria; kingdom Bacillati; phylum Cyanobacteriota; class Cyanophyceae; order Leptolyngbyales; family Leptolyngbyaceae; genus Leptolyngbya; species Leptolyngbya sp. CCNP1308. The sequence goes on from NZ_JAYGIH010000009.1 coordinate 1,056, forward strand.
TTTATCTTATAAACTCTCAAAATATGCATCATAGCCCTACCAAGGTAAATAGTTTGAGATGTATTATTTCTATTGTTCCTCGCCTATTGCCTGCTGTTGATGGTTTGGGTGATTATGCTCTTAGCTTATCTCGTCAGCTTCGATCGGATTTTGATATTGAAACTCATTTTATAATTGGAGATCCTACTTGGGTTGGCAATAATAAATTAGAAGGATTTAACGTCGCTAAAGTTACAACATGCTCAGCAAAGGCGTTATTTGATCAGTTAGCCCGAGTTCATTCTGTGAAGATTATACTATTGCACTACGTAGGCTATGGCTATGCTAAGCGTGGATGCCCTTTCTGGTTAGTCGAGGGTTTAAAGAGTTGGATAAGGCAGCATTCAGAGATAAATTTGATTACAATGTTTCATGAGGTTTCTGCTTCTGGCCCAGTTTGGACTAGCGCTTTTTGGCTTTCTACATCGCAAAGAAATCTAGCGATCAGATTAGTTGGTCTAAGCAATCGCATCCTTACAAACAGGCGTTCCTATGCGGAGTTGCTTCAAAGCTATGCTCCAGAAAGGTTGGCGACTATTCCGTCACTTCCTGTCTTTTCAAATGTAGGCGAACTACAGAATCCTTCCAGCTTATCTGAACGTACCCGTCGCCTCGTCATTTTTGGGGGTAGTAGCAAACGCTCCCAAGTCTACAAAGATTCACTGGAACAAATTCAAAAAATTTGCCGACACCTGAATATTCAACAGATTTTCGATATTGGACCAGCCCTCGACTCGCTCCCAGCAGAGATAAGTAACGTACCAATTACCGCTGCGGGTTGCCTTTCCAGTGAAGAGATTTCTGCCATTCTCTCCGACTCGATCGCAGGTTTCTTCAACTACCATCCTGCATTTCTTGGCAAATCCGGGATTTTCGCGGCGTACTGTGCCCACCGAGTCATACCAATCAGCGCTACTATGGCTTTTCTTACCGAAGAAGGGTTACAACCTGGCAAGCATTACGCACTTCCAGATCAATACAATACTGAGAAAAAGAATATGGCACTGATGCAGGCGATCGCAGACCATGCCTACGCCTGGTATAAATTGCACAACTTATCGGCACAAGCCAAAGCCTACTACACGCTCCTATCAGATTTGGAACTTGCACAACCATGAGTCAGACAGCCTTAACGCCTGAAGCGCTGCACCGACATCGCCAACAGGCTGCCGAAGCAAGCGCTGGCATCAGCAGCAAAACCATCCATACCTGCTTTGAGAGGGAACTACTGCACTGTTCAGCTAGTGGAGCTGTGCTGGACTGGGGATCTGGACAGGGCTTACTAACCCAACGGCTGCTGAATTTAGAGCAATTCCAATCCATTACCGCTGCCGATATACAGCCCCGGCCTGAAACTGTTGATGCTGCCATTCAATGGATTCAGGCTGATCTCAATAACCCGCTGAGCCTGGAAGTCGAGACCTTTGATGTGATTGTTTCCGCAGAAGTTATTGAGCATCTCGAAAATCCTAGAGGCACTGTGCGAGAGTGGTTTCGACTGCTTAAGCCCGGTGGTCTTCTAATATTTAGCACCCCCAACAACGAGAGCTGGCGGGCAATCCTAGCCTTGATTCTGCAAGGACATTTTGTTGACTTCGGTGATTCATCCTACCCTGCACACATCACCGCCCTGGTGCGAAAAGACATCACTCACATATTGAGTGAAGCAGGCTTTTGCTTGCCCAAATTTGCATTTACTAATGTTGGAAAAATCCCCAAACTTACTCGCCATCACTGGCAGAGTCTATCGTTAGGTTATTTGGGGGGACTACGCTTTAGCGATAACATTCTGACTGTTACTTACAAACCCAACAAACTTTAAATACCATAGAAATCACATTGCCGAAAGCAGTTCTAATAAAAACCAAATTACAAATACTAGACACTTTAAAGTATGGGAATCATTAGTTTAATCAATCGTCCAGAATACTTCTTTCAACCCAATCAAATCGTTAAACGGTTTAAACTAAAATTTAAGGCATCTCCTGCCTCCGAAACTTTCAAATTGCCCTGGGGAGTTAAAATTAGCGCTTTTCCTGGAGAAGTTATTGGACGATCTATCTCCGCTATGGGAGTCTATGATTTATGCGTCTCAGAAACACTTTGGCGGATTATTGACGAGGGTGAAACCTGCGTTGATGTGGGAGCAAACATTGGCTACATGACCAGTTTGATGGCCCATCGCGTTGGCCTGGAAGGAAAAGTTGTTGCTTTTGAACCTCATCCAAGCATCTACCAACGACTTTCTAATAATGTTCAAAGCTGGATTACAGAAAAGAACTGGACTCAGATCGAAACTAGCACTCTGGCTATTTCTGACAAGCTGGGTCAAGCACAGCTGTTTGAACCTATAAACTTCGGCTTAAACCAGGGCACAGCTTCTCTTATGCCTTCCTCAGATGAGATTGCTTATTCCTCGGTTCAGCAACTTATAGTTGAGACTAATACCTTAGACAAACTATTCAGTAATCGCGCGATAGGGCTTTTAAAAATTGATGTGGAGGGGCATGAAATAAGCGTGCTATCGGGTGCAGAAGAATTGCTGAAAGAAAATCGAATTCGTGACATTCTTTTCGAAGAGCACCGACCCTATCCAAATCCTGTTTCTGAGTTTTTGAAAGAAAAAGGATATTTCATATATAGGGTTACAAAAGATTTTCTCAAGCCTAGTTTAGTACTACCTCAGGCAGCAGGCTTTCATCCATGGGAGCCTCCTTGTTACCTAGCCACAAAAAACGTTGAGCGTGTGTTTGATCGATTCAAGTCATTGGGTTGGAAATGTCTCAAAAATACGGCACTTTGATTTGATACGGCTATTTTGGTAAAGCATGTTTCCGTGAAAATTCTTCTATCCACGACTTATTTTTATCCAAGCTTAGGCGGCAGTGAAACTGACGCTGAGATCTTTGCCCGGGAGTTTGTCAAACTAGGTCATACCGTCAAAGTTATAACCCAAACTATAGGAAATAATTTCGACGACAGGGGAAAAGCCTTTCCTTTCGAAGTTGTGCGCCAGCCCAGTGCCTCACAGTTGCTTAGACTCATGCACTGGAGCGATGTTTGCTTCCAGAATGGCATTATTCTCAAACAAGTATGGGCACTGTGGCTCACCCAAACACCCTGGGTTATTCGTCACCAAACCTGGATTCAGCATCCTGGACAGCATCCTACTTGGTTGATTCGGCTAAAACTCCGCATGGTTAGGCTCGCCACATCAATTAGTATTAGTCAATCTATTGCTGATCACCTCAATTATCCATCTACCCTAATTCCCAATCCTTATCGTGAAGACTTATTTCGCCACCTTCCAGAAATTCCACGCTTTAAAGAGTTGGTGTTTCTAGGGCGTTTGGTCTCTGATAAAGGCTTAGATTTACTGCTAAGTGCCATAGCGAACCTTAAGAACAACAATCTATACCCTCAGCTAACTATAATTGGCACTGGTGAAGATGATGAAGTCTTACGCCAACAAGCCAAAAAGCTCCAGATCAATGAACAGATTCATTTTGTCGGGGCAAAAGTTGGCAATGAGTTAGTTCAGCTACTTAATGAACACCAAATTTTGGTTGTTCCCTCCCGTTGGCACGAGCCGTTTGGGGTTGTAGCGTTAGAAGGCATTGCCTGTGGCTGCGTCGTCATTGGGTCGTCGGGAGGCGGGCTAAAAGACGCCATTGGCAATTGCGGGACTACATTTCCTAATGGTGATGAAGCTTCTCTGAGGCAAGTGCTTTACCAACTGCTTACTCAGCCCGAATTACTAATTCACTACAGAGCTAATGCGCCTAGTCACTTAGCAAAGCACCAACCGACGACCGTGGCTCAGGCCTATCTTCAAGTTTTAGCGGCTGCTTACCAATGAGTAATCTTCTTATAGCCTTATTGGCCACTAGTTTTATAGTGCTGCTTTCTGCCCAAAACTGGCAGCGGTCTGTAAGAGCGGTTCTGATCTTAGTGGTGCTCGAAGGGGCATTGAGAAAGTGGGTGCTTCCCCAAGCGAGTCAGTTTATCTATTTCCTCAAGGATTTTGTTTTAATTGGCGCTTATTTACGATATTTTTTGCTGTCTCCAGTTCAGACCCGACTGTTTACCCAGAAGCCTTTTATTTTGATACTGGTCAGTTGTATGGCAGTTTGGGGAGGGATACAAGCTTTTAACCCAAGCTTGGGCTCACCAGTGATTGGTCTATTTGGCTTCAAAAGCTATTTTCTCTACGTACCTCTTATTTGGATGGTGCCTCAGATGTTTAGCACTGAGGAAGAGCTATATCGATTTATTCGCAATTATCTACTATTACTGATTCCAGTGGGTATTTTAGCCATTGCTCAATTCTTTAGCCCTCCTACTAGCCCTCTCAACGTCTATGCCTGGGGCGAGGATGGGCCGGCGGTAGTAAGTTCTGGATTAAACACAGTCAGAGTAACGGGTACTTTTTCTTATTTGGCAGGTTATGCAACTTATCTATTAACCTGTCTATGTCTGTTGCTGCCCGTAATCTCCCGTCCTCAGCCCCGCCTGTGGCAGCTTTTAACTTTAACTGAAGGAGGCCTGATTGCAGTCACTTCATTTATGACCGGTTCTCGCGGCCTTGTTTTTGGTTCTGTGCTGCTGATCGGTGGCTATGGGATACTGTTAGCTCTAACCAGTTTCTCTAGCTTCTCCGTTAGCGCACGTAAGTTGGTTCTGCCGGGCATAATAAGTTTTTTGGCAGTTTCCCAAGGTGGACGACTGGCCTTTGATTCATTTTGGAACCGGGTCGAAAATGCTAATGACAGCGTCACTAATCGCATCTTAAGCCCTTTTACTCAGCCTTTTGATAATTTTTATCTTAAAGGTTTAGATGGCTATGGTTTAGGGGCTACATTTCAGGCTAACGGCATTCTTCGTCGGGCGTTTCAGCTTCCTCCAGGGGAACTTATTCCAGTCTATTTTGAAAATGAAATGGGTCGCATTGGCCTAGAGGTTGGGCCTCTAGGTTTCGTCCTTTGGTACGGCCTGCGGCTAGTACTGCTTTTCACCCTATTTAGAGTTTCTCTCCAGCTTACTCATCCATTTTTGCGCCAGCTTGCCCTGAGTGTATTTGTCTATCAGGGCGTGACTTTTATTGCTCAGATGGTCTATAACCATACCGCTAACGTCTATCACTGGTTTTTCTACGGTTTTATCTTTTTGCTTCCCTATTTAGAGCGGGTAAACCAATGGCAGCAGGCGCAAACACCTAATCTTCTTTATGGTCAACCGACGTATTTCCCTGGTACATCCAACCAGCAATCCTAATTCTCGCAATGCGGCGATCGCACTAGCCGAGGCAAATCTGCTCCACGAAATTATTACAACCGTCGCCTATAATCCCAAGGGCAGTCTAGCTCAAACTGTTCAACGACTACCTCGTTCCCTTGCATTCCCCCTGAGTCAAGAACTCGAACGGCGTACGTGGATGGCACCAAGGGGCTCCATTATGAGAACTCATCCATGGAGAGAGGCCCTTAGAGTCTGTTTAGTCAAGTCGGGATTAAGCTCTAAATTAGGATTAGGACAACAGGGCCCCATAGACGCAGTATACGCTTCCCTCGATCGCCACGTTGCGCAGCAGCATCTTAACAAACTTGATGCGATTTACGCTTATGAAGATGGTGCAGCGACTACGTTTCAAGCGGCTAAGCAAAGAGGTATACGCTGCTTTTATGAGTTACCCATCGCTTTTCACCGCACCAGTCGGCAGATTCAGCAAGATGAGGCCGATCGATTTCCTGAGTTTGCGTCTTCTTTGCAGGCTATCAGTGAGCCTAAGTGGAAGTTAGAGCGAAAAGACCAGGAAGTTGCTTTGGCCGATCATATTTTTGTACCCTCTACTACAACGCGTCAATCACTACTAGATGCAGGAATAGCTTCAGAGCGCATTTCAGTCGTGCCCTACGGTGCACCCATTGACTACTTTAAGCCCCAGCCTAAGCGTGATAAAAAGTTTCGAGCCTTGTTTGTGGGTCGAGTTGGCCCTCGCAAAGGTGTTCACTATTTATTGGAGGCATGGAAAAAGCTTAGACTTAACGATTCTGAGTTAAAACTAGTAGGCATTGATGAATTTCCACTAGGCTGGTTGAGATCACACCAGGATTATATCAATTACCAAACTAGCGTACCTCATGCCAGTCTGAATCAATATTATTGCAGCGCCAATATTTTTGTGTTTCCGTCTCTAGTGGAGGGGTTTGGGCTTGTCCAGCTTGAAGCCATGGCCTGTGGAATTCCTGTAATAACTACTCCTAACGCTGCTGGCCTTGATCTGATCACCGAGGGAGTTGACGGGTTCATTGTACCTATTCGTGACTCCAATACACTTCAGGAGAAATTAGCGTGGTGTCATCAACATCCTAAAGAACTAGCAAAAATGGGGCTAGCTGCTCGAAAAAAAGCCGAGGCTTTCACTTGGATCGCCTATCAGCAAAAACTAACCGATAAAATCAAAAAGCTACTTCCCCTGGTTGACTGACAAAACTCCTGAAACCCTTGTTCTGCCGTAGGTTAGGTCAGCGTTAGCGAAACCCAACAAAACTATTACTGGTGTTGGGTTTCGCTTCGCTCAACGCCAACATACATTAGAACTTTTGTCAGTCAATCAGCTTCCCAGCAGCAAAAATCAATAAAATCATATGACTAAAGATTCAAGTTCTAGCAGCTCAATTCAAATTTGGGTGCCTAATCTTTTTGAATTCAAGGGTGGAATCCAGGCTTACTTATGCGATGTTCTAGCTGCACTTGATGATTTGCATGAACAAAAGGATATTACTTTAGATGATGTAGTTGTCTTGAATAAGCTTGACTCCAAAAAGCCACAGGATTTGTTTAAGGCAAGCTACTTCTCATTTAAGTTTAATGGTCAATTGCCTAAGGTATTTCAAACACCGGCTTTTACACTAAACGCTTTGACGACTTCTTGGCAACAGCGACCTGAATTAATTGTATGCGGACATCTCAATTTTGCTCCCGTTGCATACTTGCTGCATCGCCTCTTAGGAGTTCCGTACTGGATTTTAGTATATGGTGTCGATGCTTGGAATATTGAAGATTCTCTTCGACGTCGAGCTTTACAGGCAGCGGAAAAAGTGATCTCCATCAGTGGATATACTCGCGATCGCCTCATAAAAGAACAGGGCTTACCGTTTAAGAATATTTCGCTTTTGCCAGTCACGTTTGATACTGATCGTTTCCAAATTAAACCGAAGCCTAGTTATTTACTTACTAAATATAGCCTCAAGGCTAGTCAACCCATAATTCTGACGGTTGCCCGTCTGGCTGATGACGAACAGTACAAAGGCTATGATCAAGTAATCAGGGCTATTCCTTTGATGCGGCAAAAAATACCTAACATCCACTATGTTTTGGTTGGGAAGGGAAGTGATCGGCCTCGAGTTGAGGCGTTAATTGATTCCCTTGGACTGAAAAATTATGTGACGCTGGCAGGATTTGTTTCCGATCAAGAAATCTGCGATTACTACAACCTTTGTGATGTCTTCGCGATGCCGAGTAAAGGTGAAGGTTTTGGCATCGTTTACCTTGAGGCTCTTGCCTGTGGCAAGCCCGTCATGGGGGGCAACCAAGATGGTGCTATTGACGCCCTTTGCCATGGCGAGTTGGGAATTCTAGTCGATCCTGATAATGTGGATGAAATCGCCTACGTGCTAATCGAAATACTCCAGGGTAAATCGTCACACCCTATTCTTTATCAGGCTGAAGCTCTACGGCAAAGGGTCGATGAAATTTACGGCTTTAGGCGTTTTCAGGCTAATCTCCTAGCCCTACTTAAAGAATCTAATTTAGTGACGCTTTAACATGAGAGTTCTTCATGTACTGCCGTCTTTGAGCTACAAGCTAGGTGGACCGACTCAGGTTGCCCTCAATATTGTTCGTGCGCTACGAGATGTGGGGATTGATGCCGAAATAGCTACTACCAATGACGATGAAGCCGGGTTGCTAGACGTGCCAATCGCGCAACGAGTTGACTACGAGGGCGTGCCAGTCTGGTTTTTTCCGCGTTTAGCTCGGCTCAAAGCGTTTATTCCATCCATGGGGTTGACTCGGTGGATGGTTAACCATTTAGACAAATACGACATCGTTCACAACCACTATTTGTTTTGCTACGCGCCTACTGTGGCTGGAAGACTAGCCCAGCACCGTCAAATTCCCTATATTTCAAGCACAATTGGCCAATTAACTCCCTGGGCGCTTCAGCAAAGCAGGTTTAAAAAACAGATTTATGGTCGTTTTATAGAACGATCTATTCTCAATCGAGCAGCCGCTATTCACTGCACTACCCCTGCAGAAGCTGAGGACGCTCGACGATTTGGGATCAGTTCACCTACTCTGATTTTACCCCTGGGGGTTAATCCTGCACTTATTATCGCTGATGCAGCAGCTAAGTTACGCGATCGCTACTCCCTTCCAACCAACTGCAAAATCATTTTATTTCTATCGCGCCTGCACGAAAAAAAACGTCCCGATTTTCTGCTGCGTGCCTTTGCTCAACTTGCCCCCCAATCTCACGGCTATCATCTTTTGCTAGCCGGTTCTGGGGATGCAAACTACTGCGATCGCCTAAAGACGTTAACCAACACCCTAAATATTGCCCACAGCGTTACGTTTACTGGTTTTGTCTCTGGTTCAGACAAAGACTTGCTGTTGCAAGGATCTAATCTCTTTGCTCTGCCGTCCTATTCAGAAAACTTCGGCATCGCTGTAGCGGAGGCCCTAGGCGCTGGTCTACCCGTTGTGGTTACCCCCGAGGTCCAAATCGCCACCGACATCTCAGCCGCCCAAGCGGGATTAGTAATTTCTGATGATTTAGATGCGTGGAGCAATGCTCTATCTCAGCTGCTTTGCGATCCTGATTTAAGCACCCAGCTAGGTCATAACGGTCAACAGTTGGCCGCAGCGAAGTACAGTTGGCCTGCGATCGCACACAAGCTGAGCCAGTCCTACGATGAAATTCTGACGGGCCAGCCGCTATCATTTGCCTCTCGATCTTGAGGTCTCAGTGGATAACGCGATCGCAAATAAATTGTCGTAGAGCGGCTTCGGAATAGGGCATCGCTGGCTCTCGGTCAGAGTCGGTACTCGGTCGGCAATCGTAGCGTTTAACGGGTCGGCTTTTGCCATCAACGCTAACAACCACTCGATACTCCCAGACGTATTTAGCACTGCGCTTGATCGTTTCAATACAGACTTGCTGCCCCTCTAAATTCCGACAAAGAATACTGGCCAAGGAATTAGGGCTCCAGACTAACAAAACTCCCCAAAGCCCAAGCCCAAACAGCACCGCAATCGAAGCGCGCACCATACTATTACTTTTTCGTCCGTCAGTGCAGGTCATAGCCAAACAAATTTGGATCGACATCGCCCAGATTTAGATCGCTGAGACCGTACTCAGTCCACCGACGATCCACCAGCGCTGCGGTGTCAGGATCCGGGGTCAGCTCTTCGCTCCAGGGGCGATCGGTTTCGGGGTAGACCTTAGTGGTGGCGTCGATACCCATACGGCTGCCGAGTCCGGGCTTTTCGGTGGCAAAGTCGAGCTTATCAAAGGGATTGTTAGGCAAAATAAACACGTCGCGCACCGGGTCTACCTTTGAAGTCACGGCCCACATCACCTGGCGGGGGTCGCGAATGTTAATTGACTTATCGACAACGATGACAAATTTGGTGTAGCTGAATTGGGGCAGGGCCGACCAAAAGGCGAGGGCGGCGCGCTTGGCCTGGCCAGGGTACGACTTTTCGATAGAGAGCACGGCGGCCTTGTAGCTCAGCCCTTCCATCGGTAAGAAGAAATCCTGAATTTCGGGCACCTGCTGGCGCAGGATCGGGTTGTAGATGCGGTTGAGGGCGATCGCCATCATGGCGTCTTCCTTCGGTGGCCTGCCGCTAAAGGTGGTCATGTAGATCGGATTTTTGCGGTGGGTGAGGCAGTGGAAGCGCAGCAGCGGCGCGGCTTCGTTGACGCCGCCGTAGTAGCCGATGTGGTCGCCCGCAGGGCCATCGACGGCGGTTTCACCGGGGGTGATGGTGCCCTCCAGCACAATTTCAGACTGGGCGGGGACTTCCAAATCAACGGTTTTGCACTTGGCCAGGCTGAGCCCTTTGCCAGCGTAGAGCCCAGCAAACAGCCACTCCGAAAGGTCGATGGGCAGCGGAGTCGCCGCCGCGAGAATGACTAGGGGGTGGACGCCGATCGCGATCGCCACCTCCAGATTTTTGCCCAGCTCAGCGGCTTTGCGCAGGTGGCGACTACAGCCCCGCACCGAGAGCCACTGCACCGTCGCCGTATTTTTCGACTGCAGCTGAAGTCGATAGACCCCCACATTGGGGATGTGGGTTTCCGGGTCTTTGGTAATCATTAGCCCCAGGGTAATCACCTTGTCGGCGTCGCCGGGGTAGACCCGCAGCAGGGGAATTTGGTTGAGGTCAACCGCGTCGTCTTTAAGCACCACCTGCTGGCAGGGGGGGAGCAGATCGCGCATGGGCTTGGCTTTGACCACGTCAAACAGCGCTTTTCCGAGATCGATGGCCTGGGAAAACTGCTTGGGCGGGCGGGGCTGGTAGAGCAGCGCCAGCTTTTCGCCCAGGGTTTCGAGTTCGGCGGGGTGCTCCATGCCCATGGCCCAGCACACTCGCTCGACGGTGCCCAGCACATTGATGGCCAAAGGCATAGTCGCACCCTGCACATTCTCAAACAGCAGGGCCGGGCCGCCCCCCAGCAGCAGCCGGTTGGCGATCTCGGCAATCTCTAGCTCTGGGCTAACGGGGGCTGTAATGCGGCGCAGCTGGCCTCGCTGTTCCAGAAGAGTGAGAAACTGCTGTAGATCGTTTGCCATAGGAAAAGGGTTTGTGAACGAGTGTTAAGGCCACCTTCATTATGGTAGAGCGGGGGACCAGTCTGGAGAGGCTCGCCTGATTCTTTGGGTCACTGAGGTCATGACGGAGATCGTGAAGGAGGTAGTGGAGACAGCATGCGATCGCACCAGCTTCCTGGCACAATCGGGGTATTGCCCCTGGCAACTGCAACTGCTCAAAGGATTCTGTGGCCCAATGCAAAGGCGCATTCCGCGATTGTCTCAGTATTTAATCTGGCCCCTAGCGCTGGGTTTGGCGGCCTGCGGCAGTCGGCTCGACACCGCTGCGGTCGAGGGCGCGATTAAGGCTGATATTGAACGGCAGGGCCGCCGCCTCTCGCTCAAGACCGTGCTCTGCCCAGGGGATGTGAAGCGCCAGGCAGAGGCCTACTTTCGCTGCGTCGGCGAGGTAGACCCTGAAGGTACGTTTACGATTAACGTCACCCAGCAAGACTCCCAGGGCAATGTCACCTGGGAGGTGCCCAATTCTAAAGCGCTGCTCAATTTGCCTAAGGTCGAAGACAGCATTCAGCAGGGGCTCTCCCAGGCCTACGGCAAGCGCGCCCAGATTGACTGCGGCAGCGCCACCTACCGGGTGAATCAGCCCGGCGATCGCTTTGAGTGCCAGGTCGTAGGGGACGTGACTACCGACACCAGCACCATCACCGCGGTCTTGGTCAGCATCGACGCCGACGGCAATCTCAGCTGGCAGGAGATGCAGACCTCGGCCCCAGGCAGCCCATCTGCCCCTGGTGCCGCCGCCGCACCCCAGGCCAATGCTCCAGGGGCAGCCGCCACGACCACATCCGCTGCGGTGACCGGGCCTACAGGACGATCCATCACCCGTCCCTACGTTCGCGACGACTAGGTCAGGCCACTTAATATTTCCTTAAGGCGGCAATTCCCATTCTTTAATTTCTGGGACAACCGCTTTCGGTAGGCTTATCGTAAAAGAGAGACCAACGAGCAAACCAAATCGAGGTTAGGGCTGGGCTATGACGACTGTTCTCGACTTTTTGGCCAAGGGTGGGCCAGTAATGGTGCCCATTATGGGGTGCTCGGTGCTCACCATTGCTACAGCCCTAGAGCGCACCCTGTTTTGGACCAAACTCCTGCGCCGCGAAGACCAGGTCGTAGCTGAGGTGCTCGATGCCTCGCGCCGCGATTTGAGTCAGGCTGCCGCGATCGCAGCCCAATCCCAAGACCTGCCCATCGGCCGGTTTTTGCTGGCCCCCCTGCGGCTCAAGCAGCCCTCCCCCGACACCTTTCGGCTGGCGATGGAAACCGCAGGCGATCGCGAATTTGTCAAAATGCGCAAGGGCGATAAGCTCCTAGAAACCGTCGTGGCCGTCGCCCCGCTGCTGGGCCTGTTAGGAACGGTCACCGGCCTGATTGCCACCTTCGGCAACCTCAACATTGGCGGCGGCGGCACGGGGGAGCAGGCCACCGCCGCCGCCGCCGGTATCGGCGAAGCGCTGATTACCACCGCAGCAGGCATGATCGTTGCCATTCTGGCGCTGCTGATTTTTCGCGTCTTGGTGACCCTCCAAGCCCAGCAAGTTGACTACTTTTCCGACGCTGGCAATGAGCTAGAACTCATCTACCGCCAGTATTGGTATGAGCCCACCCTCTTGGCAACCGACCCTGCCCACCGAGGAGAATTTATCGGCAGCGGCGATCGCCTCTAACCCTATATGCGCTTTAAATCTCGGTTCAGCCCACCGCCACCTCAGGTCGACCTCGTGCCGATGCTGACGGTCATGATGGGAATTTTGGCCTTCTTCGTCATGATTACCATGACCCTAGGCAGTGAGACACTAATTGATGTCCAATTGCCTGCCGAGCAGCCCGATAACTCTCCCGCCGCTCTACCCGCCGACCCATTTATCGTAGAGCTTCTGGCTGAGGGGCAAGTGCAGCTCAACGGCCAGCCCACCGATGTTGAAACACTCAAGGGGCAGATGACCGCCTACCTGGCCCGCAACCCCGAAAACATCGTTTTTCTGCTGCCCGCTCAAGACCTGCCCTACGAGCAGGTGATGCAGTTTCTAGGCGAAATGCGCGCCGTCGGGGGCAACCGAGTTTCCCTAGCGATCGAAGAATAGCCATCCCAGCGGAGAGCAATCGATTGGTTTAGCCAAGCCCATCCGTCCCCGCCATTTACCTACTCGCGCGCCGACTGTAGCGCCAGCACCGCCTCACCTTCTAATGGCCACCGCTGGGGTGCCACTAGGGCATAGAACAGCGCCTCGTAGCGATCGATTGCCCGCTTAGCCGAGTAGTGCTCCAGAGCATACTGCCGCCCGCGACGAGCCAGCAGCTGCGCCATTTCGGGATGATGGTACAGTTCAAGAATCCCCTTGGCGAGGGCCGTAGGGTTTTCGGGTTCCACGACTAGGCCGCCACCGCTGGCCAACACCGCCTGGGCCGCCGTGCCGTGGGCTGGCACAGAAGCGAGAATTGGCCGTCCGCTAGCCAGCAGTACCTGGGTTTTAGAGGGCATGTTAAAGCCCACCACGCCGTGCTTCTGCAAGATCAGCCCCACATCGGCCGCAGCCAGCATATCGGGCAGTTCAGCGCGGGGCACAAAGGGCAGCAGCGACACATTCGTCAACCCCAGCTGCTGGCGAAAGCGATCTAACGCCTCTAGCTGCTTACCTTCGCCCACAATCACCATTTGAATATCGGGGTAAGCGCTGAGCGCCTGAGCCGATCGAACCGCCGTCCGGACTCCCTGGGTCTCAGCAATATTGCCGGTATAGAGCACCACGAATTTGTTTTGCAGCCCGTGGCGGCGGCGAAACTCACTGCTGCCCTGGGGCCGAGGTGCAATAAATTCGACATCTACCCAGTTGGAAATGGGTACCATTTTGGTGTCAGCGACCCCTTTAGCCAACAGGTTGTCCCGAAAGCCCTGGGCAATGACAGTGATGCGCGTAGCATTCTGGTAGGCAAACTTCTCTAGCACCTCAAACAGGCGAATCGCCCAGGGGTTGGTCAGCAGCCCCGTCTGAACCGCAGCCTCCGGCAAAATATCTTGCAGGTTTAGCACGCTGGGGCACTGAAACAGCAGCTTGAGGGCAGCCACCGGCAGGCAAGCCGGCAAAGACGGGCTGGCGTTGAGAATGATATCGGGTCGCCACCCCCGCAGGGCGGGCCAGAGGCTGAGGGCAATAAAGCTCGACTCTAGCAGCAGCCGACTCACCAGACCCCGCCTGGCATTAGTCAGCACAAAGCAGCGCTGAATCATGACGCCATTGCGCTCCTCGGTGGCGTAGAGTTGCCCGCGATAATCAGGATAAATAGTGCGCTCTGGGTAGTTGGGCATGGCGGTTACCACTCGCACCTGGTGCCCTCTGGCGACTAGCCCTTCTGCTAGCTCGGTCATCAGTGGCGCAATGCCGATGGGCTCAGGGTAGTAATTATAAGAATAAATTAGAATTCGCATGAACCGCGCCTGCTCCAGAAAACCACGTACACAACAGCTGTGTTGGGCAAAAAATGACTAGGGTTAAGGCTGGGTCAAGGCCGGTTTGTGCCCTAACCCTCGGTGGCTTGCTTCTACTAGACTGAGAGTGAGTGCCGGTATCCGGAAGCATTGGGGCCACATTCATCAAATATTGATGTATTGCCCATCTCACCTCAAAAAAGCTTTAGCTTGTAAGTCTACCCCCCATCGATTAACGATGGTCAAAACCACAGGTCAATCGCTCGTTTAATAGCCTAGTCATCAATAAGTTCAGCATACCCAGGGAAGCCAGATGGGTTAATGGGTAAATTCACAGAAAAATGGCCGCTAAATGCGACCCGTTCTGTCACATTTAGTGCTTTGCAAACGTTATTTTGCCAATTTCTACCATGGTTTGGAATCCTATAAGGCTGCTAAAAACCCTAGTTCACTTCGAAGTCGCCGGCCCTCTTAGTCAGGGGTTGCGCTGGTTGCCCGGCATGACCGACTCAGGTATCGCAATGACAGAAACTTTAGACACCAGCAGTTTAGTACCAGCACCCCCAAAGCAGCGGCTATGGCTCCTGGCAGAGGCAGCAGAGAAATCACCTGCTCTGATTCAAGGGTTGGCTGCTTTGGGCTACGGAGTTACTACCGAGACCTTAGAACCCGATCAAGCCCTGGTCAATATACCCCTGGTGGTTTGCGATGAATTGGGCATTAAGTCCCTACTTGAGCAGTTGCAGCACAGGATGATCTATCAACAGGCGATCCTGATAGAATTTCGCCAGCCTGACCCAGCGGTAGAGGCTCTGTGGGGCAGCTTAGACGATGGGGTAATGGGGGGAGTCAGCACCAGCCAGGTGCAGTGGCAGGAAGGGCTACGGTTTGTGGGAAAGGTCTCTACAGCCAACAGCGGTGGCTTCGCCTCTATACGCACCCGCAACATTGAGCCACCGCTGAATCTAGGTCAGTGGCAGGGCACAGTACTTCAAGTCCAGGGCGATGGCCAGCGCTATAAGTGGATTTTGCGCGACGACTCCGGCTGGGATAGCTTGGCCTATTGTCGATCCTTCGATACGGATACCACTTTACCAAGCCTGATTAGAACATCATTTCGAGAGATGGTGGCGACCCGCCGCGCCCGCACCGTACCCGATGCCAGCCCGCTGAACCCGACGCAGCTGTATTCGATGCAGCTGATGCTGAGCAAGTTTGAGTACGACGGTGAGCTGAACCCAGCCTTTAATGCCGGATCCTTTGGGCTAACGGTGCAGAGTCTCGGGGTTTACCGCCAAGGGCCAAAGCCTGTGGTGGTAATTCTCCAGGGTACAGAAGACTTGAGCCAGCCTCTGGCGGAGGCGGGGCTGACTGGGGTGATTCCTCAGGGACAGGAGTTTGCGGTGATTGGGGCCAATAAAAACCTGCCGCCGGAGGTTAATCCAGCGGCAATAAATACGATTTTTGAGATCCTCGGTTGAGGGGTCAATAGGCCGATCGCATGTCGCCGCGTTCGGCGCGGGCGCTCTCTTTGGCTTTAGCGGCACTCTTTTTAAGGGCTTCGAGACGCTTGATGTAGCGATCGCGCTGGCGCTTTTTGGGGGTTTGCTCAATCAGGGTCTTGAGGGCGCTGCCCAGGCTCTTGTAGGCGTTGGGCAGGGTGTAGCCAAAGCGGGTGGCAATGGCGATCGCCCGCTCGTCGGCGCTAATGCTCTCTTGCAGGGTTTTTTGGTTGTTGTTGCGCTTGTAAAGCCGCCAGCTCGAAAACCCGCACAGCCCCAGGGCCAGCATGAGCAGCAGACCATCCTGCACCCACAGTTCACCCACGGCACCGCCGAGGCCAATGGCTAGAGCCGCCATTTCCCAGCCGTCGCGGGGGATGGTGTCGTTTTGAATGCGGCCGACCTCGTGCCAGAACAGCAGGTTGCGCTGGTCGAGGGCCAGCTGCTCCCACTTGATTAGATCAATCTGGATTTCGACCTGATCTTTGCCCAGCTCTTCGCAGGTGACTAGCGGCGGGGTGACATCAATGGCCGATTCCACCGTCACCCAGCTCTGAAGTTCTGGCGGCAGCAGGCTTCTCAGACGGCGAAGCTCACCCATATCGGCGCGGGCAGTGGCGGTGGCGTACGAGGTCATGGAGATTACGGGGGTGAAAATTGCAAATCAAATTTATTCATAGATCCTACCTTAAACCTTTTTAGTCAAGGGACGGTTATCCGCTCTTGAGCCTAGTCGAGCTCAAACGATAGGAATTACACCAGAATGTCGCAGTACTCAGGCCAAGGCGCAGGCGGCGATCGCGTCCTGGGGGTCAGCGGCATTTTCTAGCTCGGCGATCGCCCCATCCAGCAGACCGTAGCCAGCCTCTACCGTATCGATCTGGCAGAGCTGCTGGCGCAGGGGGGCAGCCCCCTCAAAACCCTTAACGTACCAGGCCATGTGCTTGCGGGCCTGGTGAATGCCCTTTTGACCTTTGTGCTGCCACAGCAGCCCCAGATGCTCGCGGGCGCAGCGCAGCCGATCGACTGGCGTAGGTGCGGCAGGGACGATGCCGGTCTTTAAGAAGCTATCGATTTCGCCCACCAGAAACGGGTAGCCCAAGGTGCCCCGTGAACACATCACCCCATCGGCCCCGGTTTCCTCCAGGCAGCGCACCGCTGACTCGACCGAGACAATGTCGCCGTTGGCAATCACCGGAATTGAGAGGGCCGCCTTGACCCTAGCAATCCACTCCCAGCGGGCGGGGCCGTGGTAGCCCTGGCTGCGGGTGCGGCCGTGAAGGGTAAGCATCTGCGCTCCGGCAGCCTCCATGCGACGGGCAAACTCCACGGCATTAATGTGGTCGTCATCCCAGCCAATTCGGGTTTTAACGGTGACGGGAATGGGCACCGCCGCCGCCACCGTGCGCACGATCGCCTCAGCCACCTCGGGCTGGCGCAGCAGCGACGAGCCGCCGCCTTTTTTGGTAATTTTATTCACCGGGCAGCCCATGTTGATGTCGATGGTTTTGGCCCCTTCGGCAACGGCTTTGCGGGCGGCGGCGGCCATAAAGTCGGGGCGACAGTCAAACAGCTGAATGGAGATTGGCTGCTCGCGATCGCCGATGTCCATAATTTTTTCGAGCTGCTGGGCGTGGCAGACCCCGGTGGCCTGCACCATCTCGGTGTAGAGCATAGAGACCGGCGCGTATCGGCGCACTAGTTGGCGAAAGGCGCGATCGGTCACCCCTGAGAGGGGTGCCTGCAACACCCGGCTTTCAATGGTTACTGAGCCGATCACTAGGGGCGATCGCAGCCGTAGCTTGAGCGCAGAAGAGAGAGAAACCATAGCCATACCCAATATTTGACTAGAGCTTGCCCACCAGCCAGTAGGTGAGCATTTGGCCGCGCCCCTTAACCGCCACGTAGCCACGCTTCTCAAACTGAAAGGTGTCCTTCAGCCTTTCGTACAGGTCTGGAGTCACCTGAATGCGCTGGGCCTCTCCGGTGGCTTCCATGCGGCTGGCAATGTTGACGGTGTCGCCCCACAGGTCGTAGGCAAATTTGCGTCGGCCAATTACCCCGGCCACCACTGGGCCGGTGTTGATGCCCACCCGAATCTGAAAGGTCTGGCCGTCGGGGCGAGGAAACTGCTTGATGGCATCGCAGATATCGAGGGCAAACTGGGCGATCGCAGCAGCATGGTCATCGTTAGGACTGGGCAAGCCGCCCGCCACCATGTAGGCATCGCCGATGGTTTTAATTTTTTCTAGCCGGTGAAACTCGGCCAGCTGATCGAACATGGAAAACACTTCATTCAGCAGCTTGACCAACTGGCGCGGCGTCATCTCGCTAGAGGCAGCGGTAAAGTCAACCAGGTCGGCAAACAGTACACTCACCTGGTCGAGGCTTTCGGCAATAGTGCGCGCCCCGCCCTTGAGGCGCTGGGCAATGCGGTAGGGCAGAATGTTCACCAGCAAACGATCGGCCTGCTGGCGCTGCTGGCGCAGCTCAGTCTCCATCTGGCGGCGTTCGCTGATGTCGTGGACGATGCCTTCGTAGTGCAGAAAGGTGCCCGCTTTATCCCACACCTTCCAAAGATCTTCGCTCACCCAAAAGGTAGTGCCGTCCTTGCGAAACACCTCCGACTCGGCGTCGGTAATTTTGTCAAAGCGATCGAGGTACACCGACAGCTCATCGCGGCGCTTGGGCTGAAGATAGATTTGGCGGCTGATGTCTTCGACGGTCGCTACCATTTCCTCCGCCGACCCGTAGCCGTAGAGGCGGGCCATGGAGGGGTTGACGCTGAGCAGCTGCCCGGTGGCCGAGGCCTTAAAAATGCCCACCGTCGCATTCTCAAAAATGCTGCGGTAGTTCATCTCGGCGGCGACCAGCGCCTGCTCCATCTGGGTGCGCTCCTGCACCTCCTGGGTCAGCAAGGCGTTTTGCTGGCTGAGTTGCTGTCGCTGCTGGGCCAGCCGCAGCTGATTTTGCACCCGCACTAGCACCTCTTGCACCGCAAAGGGTTTGGTGATGTAGTCGGTGGCTCCGGCCTGAAACGCCTTGACCTTGTCGAGGGAATCTACCAGCGAACTCAGGACAATCACCGGGATCTCGGCGGTGAGGGGGTTGTGCTTGATCTGCTGACAGAGGGAATAGCCGTCCATATCGGGCAGCAAAATATCGAGCAGCACCAGGCCGGGACGGCTTTCCAAAATTAGCGCGATCGCCTGCTCACCACTATCAGCCACCTGAATTCGGTACCCCTGCTGGCTCAAGAGCCGCTGCAGCAGGCACGCTGTCTCAGCATCGTCATCGACGATGACTAAATCAATGGCGATGGGGGCATCATCCACAGCACGAGGGCAGGCAGACTAGGGGATTGGTTTAAGCATACGAGCATTGAGCCGAAACGATGCACCGGATCTACACCCTCAAGCTCTAGGGTAACGCCGTTACGCCAGAGAATGTGCCTAAGGGACTGCGCTCGGGGAGCAGATTGATGACCGGCTAACGCACCTTGAGCGCGTTACCGCGATCGCGATAGCCCGTCACCAACCCCTGGCGAAAGGTGACTTCACCGTCGTCAAAGTGA
This sequence comes from Leptolyngbya sp. CCNP1308, assembly GCF_034932455.1. Lineage (NCBI taxonomy): Bacteria > Bacillati > Cyanobacteriota > Cyanophyceae > Leptolyngbyales > Leptolyngbyaceae > Leptolyngbya > Leptolyngbya sp. CCNP1308. The sequence continues at coordinate 20,499 of NZ_JAYGIH010000009.1, forward strand.
AACACCTCTTCGCAGCTGTTGTCGTTGCGGCTGATGGCCACCGGGGTCTGCCCTTCGGCCCGCAGCACCTCAGTACGGCTGGAGCCCATCGTCCAAAACTCGGGGGCGGTCTGGCCGGGCAGCGGCGCGGGGGGCAGCGTCGAAACCTTGAGGTTTTGGTCGGAGTTAAGGTAGCCAATCACCTGGCCGTTTTCGAACAGCACCGAGCTTTTGCCGTAGTACAAAGTTCTAAACTGGTCTGAGGTGTACTGCTCTTGCCTAGTGGGCGTGCCCTGGAGCTGCACCACATCGGTTTCGCTGGATCCTAGGGTCCAGCGTCCTTGGGGAGCGCTGACCGCAACCACTACGTCCCCTTCGGCCAGCACTTGAAGATTGCCATCGGGGTTGTCGTACTGCTTTACGTAGCCGTTGTGCAGTTCCACAATGCTGTTGCCGTAGCGCAGGGTTTGCTGGCAGGCGCTCTGGTACTGCATGGTTTGAGAGGGCGCTCCCTGAATCGCCATCACCAGGTCGCGATCGGAGCCTAGGGTCCAATAGGTTTTGAGGTTGGGAGCGCGGCGGGTGCGGGTGCCCACATTGCTCTGGGCGTACTGCAAATTGCGCTCGTACTCAGCCACCTTTTCCTTGGCCAGAGCCCCATTGGCGCTGGCGTTGGGCACCGATCGCATGTGGGCGATCGCCTGCTGCCAGAGAATCACCACCTCCGCCCATTCTTCGCTGAATTCGGCGCTTTGGGTGAGTTCTGCGGCCTTCATAGCCTGCTCAGACCCCTGGCGAAATGGGTCGTCGCTGGCGGCTAAGGTAGCGCGCTCGGGGAGCCACGACCAGGTGCGCTCTTGGGGATTGAGAAACACAAACCCGGCGGCGACCCCGAGGCCCACCGATAGACCAATCGCGCTCCAGGTCAGCCGTTCTCGCAGAGTTTGCCCCGGTCGCTTGAGTTCAAAACTGTATAGGGTTTGGGGATTTTGCCCATCTAGTTCGGGGTGGCTACGTTTAGTCATAGGGATTAGTGAGGAGTGAACAACTCCAGTACCAGTCTGCGAGCCAAGGGCCACCGCAGCGCTCGTCTGGAGCTTCCGTTAAAGATTCAAACCTAAGGGGATAAACAGAAAATAGGATTAGGACAGAACAAAGCCGCAGGATAACGCTAGAGAGCGAAGACCTAATATAGATATATTCAGCCAAATGGAGGAATATTTTGCTCTCGCCCAGGTTATCTCACAAAACTGGACTATGATTTTAGGCTTTCTTTAGTTTACGGAAGCTTCTTTAACTTGCCCGTCCGCGCCCATCTCCCACCATCTCCACCTCACTATTTCTTGACCAACCTATGGATGCACTCCCGCTGCGTTGGGATCTGCCAGGGGCGGATGCCGCACCCGACAGCTGGGTAGAGACCGTAGCCCAGGCCATTCCAGGAATCACATCTCCTCGCTGGCTGGCCCAGGTGCTGTGGCAGCGACAGCTAGGCTCTGCCAGCGATCTGGGCGGCTGGCTGAACCCAGCCCAGTATCAGCCCACCCCCGCCAGCGCCTTTGGCTCAGACCTAGCGATCGCCGTCAGCCGCCTCCAGCAGGCGATCGCCACCGAGGAAAAAGTCGCGATTTGGGGCGATTTTGACGCCGATGGTGTAACCTCTACCGCCGTACTGTGGGATGGGCTGGGGCAGCTAATTCCGAAGGGCGATCGCCTCGCCTATTTCATCCCTAACCGCCTGAGCGAATCCCACGGGCTGTCGCAGCGGGGGCTGGATCAGCTGGCCGACTGGGGGGCGACCCTGCTGGTGACCTGCGACACCGGCAGCACCAGCGGCGCTGAAATCGCCTACGCCAAGACCCTGGGCCTAGAGGTGATTGTCACCGACCACCACACCCTGCCAGAGGACGATATTGGTGCGATCGCCCTGATCAACCCCCGCCGCCTGCCGCCCGATCATCCCCTGGCCACGCTGTCGGGGGTGGCGGTGGCCTACAAGCTGCTGGAGAGGCTGTACGGTGCGCTAGATTCGCCGCCGCCGCAACCCCTAGAGCACCTGCTCGATCTGGTCGCTATCGGTCTGATTGCCGACCTGGTGGAGCTGCGGGGCGACTGCCGCTACCTGGCTCAGATCGGGCTAGCGCGGCTGCAAACCCAGACTCAGCCCCATCCGCCCTACCCGCGACCGGGGCTGGCCGAGCTGCTGGCGTTGTGCAAGCGCACGGGCGATCGCCCCACCGATATTTCCTTTGGGCTGGGGCCGCGCATCAATGCCGTCAGCCGCATCCACGGTGACGCCAGCTTTTGCGTGGAGCTGCTGACGAGTCGCGATCGCGATCGCACCAAAACCCTGGCCTACGAGGCCGAGCTGGCCAACACCCGCCGCAAAGCGCTCCAGCGAGATCTCTACGGCCAGGTGATGGCGCGAGTGGCCCAGGTCGATTTGGCTACCACCCGCTGCCTGGTGCTGGCTGACGAGTCTTGGCCCACCGGCATTTTAGGATTAGTGGCCGGGCAAGTGACCCAGGCCCTCGGTCGCCCGACGATTCTGCTGCGCATCGATCCGCCCACAGAGGACGGTAGCCCTCGGCTGGCGCGGGGGTCAGCGCGATCGGTAGCGGGGCTCGATCTCTACCAGCTGTTTCAGGCCCAGTCAGCGTTACTGACCGGCTTTGGTGGCCATCCCCTGGCGGCGGGGCTGACGCTGCCTGTGGAACATATTGAGGTGCTGGCGGCGGCGCTCAACCGCATGGTGCGTGAGCAGTTTGGGGGCGACGGCGCGCCCCAGCCGACAATCCAGATTGATCTAACGGTGACGGTGGCGGAGCTGGGACAACCGTTATTTCGCGAGCTGAAGTGGCTAGAACCCTGTGGCATGGGGAATCCGGTGCCCAAGCTGCTGCTGCGCAACGTCTGGTTTCAGAATGTCTTTCACAAGAAGCTGCGCGATCGCCAAAACAAGGCCGTAAGCTTCATCAAAACCGAGTTTGAGCTGTGGGATGACGGGGCTGAGACAGGCTTCCCTGGGGAGTGGTGGGGCCACTACCGCGACGAGTTGCCCACTGACCGCTGCGATGTAGTGGTCGAACTCGACTTCAACAGCAATACCGGCTACCACGTCAAGCTCGTGGACCTGCGACCGACCGCCGTGGAGGCACCGGGGCCTGTACCGGGGCAATCTGCCCCCATCCTCGACTGGCGGCAGCACAGCCCTGGGGAGCGGGAGCCCGCCCTAGTAGTCAATCAGATACCGATGCAGTGGAGCGACTGGCAGACGTGGCAGCGGCAGGCCGCTCAGGCTGGGCTACCCTTAGCCCTGGCATTTTCTTCAGAGATGGATGATCTATCGCCGGGGGAGGTGTGGCAAGAGTTAGTGGGTCTGGCCAAGTATCTGGCCCGCACTCAGACCGGGGTGACGCGATCGCAGCTCAGCGATCGCCTGCGCCTCTCGCCCACCAGTCTGGCCCTGGGCTTAGCCGCCTTAGAAACCGCTGGCTTTGAAATCACGCCAGATTTACACTCCTTGTCGGTTGCTGATCCAGATGAAGACATCCTCACCATTCAGTTTGATCCCGACCCTGTGACGCCTGCCCCCGCAGCAATCCAGCAGTTCCTCGAAGCCCTGCAAGAGGAGCAATTTCGTCGCCGCTACTTTGCCCAGGTGCCGGTGACCGCCCTTTCCTGGTAGGGTGGCACTGCCCACCATCCCCCGCCGCCATGCCCGCCGACTGGTTCTATCCCTTTCCGCCCCTAATTGAAGGCACAGTGCTCAAGCGCTACAAGCGATTCTTTGTCGATATTGAGCTTGAGACTGGCGAGGTGATCATCGCCCACTGCCCCAATACCGGGCCAATGACCGGGGTGTACCATATCGGTGGCCGTGCCCTGGTCTCCTACAATCCTGACCCCAAGCGTAAGCTGGCCTATACCTGGGAACTGGCAGAGGTGCGCGACACCGTACCCACCTGGGCCGGGGTCAACACGGCGCTGCCCAACCGCGTGGTGAAGTCGCTGCTGGAGGCCAAACAAATTCCTGAGCTGGGTGACTACACCGCCATTCGCCCCGAGGTGCGCTACGGCAGCGACGGCAAGAGCCGCATCGATTTTGTCATCTCTGGAGGAGATGCGGCTCCTGTCACCTATGTCGAAGTCAAAAACACCACCTGGGCCAAGGGCACCCTGGCCCTGTTTCCCGACACGGTGACCACTCGCGGCCAAAAACACCTCAGGGAGCTAGCGGCGCTGATTCCCCCAACTCAGGCGGCGATGCTGTACTTCATTAATCGGGGTGACTGCACCGACTTTTCCCCTGGCGACGAGGCCGACCCAACCTACGGCCTGCTGCTGAGGGAAGCCATGGGCAAGGGCGTTAAAGTGCTGCCCTGCCGCTTTGAGGTAACGCCGGACGGTCTGCGATATCTAGGTCTAGCGAACCTGAGGCTGGATTGAGAAGGGTTTGGGGCAGAGGGTATCGAGTTCAAGATTTTTTCGTGAGCCCGATGCTTTAGACCTCTAACGGGCTGAATAGGTGAGCGATCGCCATGCGAAATGGGGCAATGCCAGCATACGTCGCCAGCGCCAGGGTTCTTTATAGAGGCGGTAGAGCCACTCCAGGTGGTTGTTGCACATCCACTCGGGGGCGCGAGATTTAACCCCGGCCCAGATGTCGAAGCTGCCGCCCACACCAATCCACAGGCTGTTGGGGCAGAGGTAGCGGTGGTCGCGAATCCACAGTTCTTGGCGGGGTACGCCCATGCCTACCAAAATCACACTGGGCTGAAGCTCTTCTAAATGGCGCAGAAACTCGGGCTGATCGGTTGGCCCCAGATAGCCGTGCTGGGTGCCTACTACCCTGAGCCCGGCTACCTGGCGCTGCCAGTACATCGCGGCGCGATCGGCCACGCCGGGGACGCCCCCATACATAAAGACGGTTTCTTGGGGCGACAGGCGCTTGAGCACCGTGGCGGCAAGTTCAATCCCTGGGGCTCGCTCAATCCGCTGCCCCTTGGTGCGAAAGTACAGCACTACTCCAGCCCCGTCGGGGATTACCAGTTCAGCATTGAGAATGACCCGGCGTAGGTCGGGGTTTTGGTCAGCCTGCATGGCCATTTCGGCATTTAGGGTGACCACATGAGCCCCGTGCCCCCGGCGATACTGATCGACGAGCCAGCCTGCGTAGTCGGCTCGCCAGTGAACCGGCAGCCCCATCACCTGTAAAACCTCTGGTGTATTTGATCGATCTACCAACACCATGAACAACCCTCCCCAACCTCAAGTGTGGGCGCTAAACCGCTGAGCAGCTGACTCCAGCACCCGGGCTTACCCCCTGTGCGCATTAACCATAGAGACCATACCTCGAAATTGAATCAATGTGTTGCATTTCTCAACGTCAAGGCAGAGGCTTTAACTGGGCTCACCCAAGACTTCTAAGGCCCTACAGGCCCGCGCCTGAACAGCAGGCGTTTCGTCACGGTGAAAGACTTGATCGAGGCAGGCAAGAATCGGTGGTTTTTGAGTTTCAGGCTTCACTAGAGCCCTTGCTAATCCCTCCAAGGCGGCGATCGCTGCATAGCGCACTACCCATTCTTGATCTTGGGCCGCGCCAATTAGTACAGCAAGCACCTCCCGCTGAGATGAAACCGCCTGGTCAGAGGTCAGCTTAGCCCAATCGATGGTGCCTAACCCTCGGGCCGCCGCGCGGCGTACGCTGAGGGCAAAATCTTCTTTTGTGGTTTCTAGCAGCACGGGCAGGGCGCGCGGGTCACCAATCAGGGCCACAGCACGAATGGCCCAGGCCCTGGCCCCGTAGTTATAGCCGTCAATTTGTTCCAGCAGGGCGGGCACAGCCTCGTGGCCCAGCGCCACCAGCCCATCCACAGCAGCCACCGCCGCACCGGGATTGTTGTAGCCCAGCACGGTGATCAGGGTAGGGATGGCGGCAACATCTTGAGCGGCTGCTAGCTGATTGACCGCAACAATCATTGCGCCCTTAGAATCAGCGGTTTCGACCGCTCGAATTAGCTCTGCTACTGTCGCACCCACGCCTAACCGTTCTCCAGCCCTGTTGATATCCAATTGATTTATTTGAGCTGCAATGCCCTTAGTACTAAAGCAGCTCATCCATTAATGCTAGTACCTGCCGAGCATCATCCGTTAGCCCCGCCTTTGGGAAGCCGGTCTGCCGCAGGTGAGATTCTAAAACGCCCTGGAGAGCGATCAGCTTAAGGCTGTTTTCGGCTAGGGTGGCGGCAATGGGCTGGGCGGCGGGCAGGTAGCCGATCGCACCCAAATCCATCATCGCCGATCGCCGCAGTTGCAGGTTGGGCTCTTGCAGGCGCTGCACCAGGCGATCGCAGTAGGCCGCCTCCCCCGTCAGCTGATAGAGGGCACGGGTGGCGGCATTTTGCACCTGAGCGACTTCATGCTCTAAAAACGAGCTGATTTCATCGATCGCATCGGTGGCACCCAAGGTACCCAGAGCCTCTAGCACCGCGTTGTAGGGCTGCACCAGGTGGGGCTTGTCGGGCACCGCCACCGCAGCGGCAACCCCGCCCGCCAGCAGCGATCGCAGCGCTGGAATCGCCTGGGGATCGCCCAGCGATTCCAGCGCCTGGGCGGCGGACTCACGCACGTAGTAGTCGTTACAATCTAGACATTGGATCAGCGCTGGGACAACGGTGCGATCGCCCAGTTTGCCCAGTGCCCGGGCCGCATTGCGGCGTAGGGGATATCCTCCGTCAGGGGCGCGATCGCCCTCATCCTCGAGCGCCAGCACCAAACCTGCGATGGCCTCGGGTGTAGCCACGCGAAAGCGCCCTAGCCACCAGGCGGCATAGTAGCGCAGTCCCGTATCGGCGGTTTGGCGCAGGTTCTCAAGGGCCTGATCGACCGTTAGGGATTCTCCCTCAGCGTTGACCAGCGGTTGCGGATCCTGTGCCATACCTCAGTGTGTCTCCAGCGTTCGCTAAATCTGCTCGGGGTTTAGTCGGCAGATAGGGGTTGAATGCTGACGATTTTGCCGCCCATGCGGACAATACGCTGCATTTCTTCATTCATGCGGCTGTAGGGCACCTTGATGAAGGTGCTGCCGCTTTGGCGGATGGGATAGCTGTTTTGGTCGGTCGCGTCATTTTGACGCAGCCCCTCAACTTCGTAGAGAAAAACACGATTGCCGGCGGCGGATTGGCTGCCAAAGGCGTTTTGAGCGAGCATAGGAAACTCTCCTGGTCGTTGCGAGATCTCGAATACGGCGATAGAAACCACGCTAGGCAAATCCGAGAATTCACCTAGCGTATGACTAACCTAGAGGCTGGCAGCGGTAACGCTGGTTACCCGGCCACCCTGCTTATGAATCTGCTGGAGCTTGGCCGACAGCTGCTCATAGGGCACCAGATAGGCGGTGTTGATGCGCCGTACCTTGGGATAGCGGGGCAGGTTAGCCCCAACCACCTCAATCCGGTAGACCTTGCCAGCACCGGCACCGTAGGGGGTAGACCCACCTAGGGCTTGGCTGGGGGTGGTCAGCTTGTTGGCCTGAGCCGACCAGCCAGCAGCGGCACTGGTGGGGCTAATGATCGAAGAGGAGGTGTTGCGACCCAGCTCCCCGGCTAGGCGAGACTTTTTGCCGCCAGCCTGGGCGCGATCGCTAGTGGCGTAGCCCCGGTACATTTGGAACATGCGGGTGAAGCCCACCGAACGCTGCCCCGCTTGATAGACAAAGCTGCGGTAGTAGGGCACGACGTTGTCGCCAAAGTTGGCCTGGTACTCTTCGCTGTCGATGAACGAGTCAACGTCAGCGTCGTAGCCCTGGGTCTCGTAGCGATCGAGGTGCTCGACCACTTCAGACTCGACGTAGACGGCGCGGCCCAGCAGGTGCTTGGTGTGCAGCTCAATCACGCGGGTCTGGAAGTTACCGTAGAAAAACTTCTCTTTATACAGCTCAGACTTGGCCACCGCCCGCACAAAATCGCGCACGCTGATGTAGCCATTCTTGAGCAGCGACTCGGCACCGACCAAGCGCTCCGATTTCATCAGGTAATCGTTGCCCAGCAGCTGGCGATACACGGCCCGGATCACCACCTCAGCATCGTCGGGGGTCCAGTTGGCGCGTAGCTCTACGGGCAAAGTTTCATCGAATGCAGCGGTTCCCAACCGGGATGCTGCCGTTGTAATAGGCACAGGATTATCCTCCTTATCAACACAGTGAGCGCGAGCTCAATCCACACAGCAGAATAAAAAAATGGCGCAGTGCTTAGGTTAGATCTCCCTAGAGTTGAGCGAGCTGAGGCCTAAACCCCAACCAACCCCACCCTAAGGAGATGACCAACACAGCCCTGCCAAAGCAAGACCAAGCACTCCGCCAGAGAGGTATTAAAGCCGCAGCCTAGGCCAGGTCGACTTTAGTTACCCGACCGCCGGAGCGGTTAACTTGTTGAAGTTTGCGAGACAGCTGCTCGTAGGGCACCAAAAACTCGGTGCAGGTACGGCGTACCTGGGGGCTACCTGGCGCGGTGGCCTGGGTAACTCGCACCCGGTAGAGCTTCTCGCGATCGCCTCCAGAACCACCGACAATGGCGGCTCCGGTAGCTCCGCTGCCCACGGGCGATGCAGAGTTACGAGCGATTTCAGACACGAGCTGCGAACGAACGCCCCCCTGGGCGCGATCGCTGGTGCCATAGCCCCGATAGAGCTGAAAGAAGCGGGTAAACCCAACCGTCTTCTGGCTCCGCTGGGTCAGGTGACCACGATAGTAGGGCACTACATTGTCCCCAAAGCTATCGCGGTACTCTTGGGAATCAATATAGGAGCTGATTTCCGCTGCGTAGCCGTCAGTGTTATAAAGGTCGGTATGAAAGGCGATTTCGTCCTGGCCGTAGGGCGCCCGGCCCAGCAGGTGCTTGTAATTCAGTTCAATAAAGCGATTCTGCGGCCCGCTCAGGAAAAACTTATCCCGATAGAGGTCAGACAGAGCCAAAGCCCGCACAAAATCTCGAACTGAAATATCTCCCTGCCGAAGCAAAGACTCGGCGCTGGTATTGCGCTCGCTGGCCATGATGTACTGGTTGCCAAAGACCTGACGGTAAGCAGCTCGAATGACTGCCTCCACATCGCCTTCGATCCAGTTGGGCCGCAGCTCTACCCGCATCGACTCATCGTAGGGCGAAACGCCAAGGCGTCCCGCCGCAGTGGTTACTGCCATGGTTGCCTCCTTGGGCGTGCATAGATACAACAATGCCCGGAGCAGCAAACAATCGCTAACAATGCGCTAACAACTGTCTGCCCCTCCGGGCAAATGGCCAACCTAGCTTAGAGCGTTGATGGCGTAGTCGATGTAGGAGTTAGCTTCGGTAGCTGCATCACCAGAGAGACCGTGGTTAGCTTTGACGTACTTCAGAGCTTCCACGTACCAGCTGGGGGACAGTTCGAAGGTGCTGTTGATTTCGTCGAGACCAGCAACCAGGTACTCATCCATAGGGCCAGTACCGCCAGCTACGCAGCAGTAGGTGACCATGCGGAGGTAGTAGCCGATGTCGCGGGCGCACTTGCCTTTGCCACGCTCGTCAGAAGCATAGTTAGCCCCCTGCATTTGGGTGGTGTAGGGGAACTTGTTGTACACAGCTTGAGCAGCGCCACTGACTAGAGAATCAGATTTGTTGGTCAGAGCTTTAGCAGCTTCTAGACCAGCGGTGGCTTGACGCAGACGACCAAAAGCAACTTGTAGCTCAGAAGCGCTCAGAAAGCGACCTTGAGAATCAGCTGCTGCAACAGCTTCGGTTAATGGGGTTTTCATAGTCTAGGATTCTCCTTAAATTGTCTTCACAGCAAATGAACAGGCAAGGCGAATCAAGCCAAACTGGCTTAACTCAAGTGAGGTTCAATTTAGGCTGAACCTAGGCAACAGCTGCAGCAGCTAGGTCGAAGTAGCTACCGATCTCAGAATAGAGGGAGCTGCAATCGCCTTGGGTGATGCCGTTGGTGTCAGAGACGATACCAATAGCAGCGGCCTTCATTTTCTCAACACCAGCGGCTACAGAAGCACCGGGGGTACCCAGGGCAACGTAGGTTTCGCGCAGGCCGTTCAGGCAGCGATCGTTGAGAACGCTAGCATCGCCAGTGAAGGTGGCGTAGGTCACGTAGCGCAGGATGATTTCCATGTCGCGCAGGCAGGCAGCCATACGACGGTTGGTGTAAGCGTTGCCGCCAGGAGCGATTAGCTGAGGCTGCTCAGCAAACAGAGCGCGAGCGGCGTCGGATACGATCTTAGAAGCGCTACCGGTCATGCGGTTAACAGCATCGATCCGCTTGAGACCGTCGCCAGTAACACGGGACAGAGCATCTAGCTGATCGCTAGACAGAAAATCTCCACGTGCATCGGCCTGAGAAACAACCTTAGTGTATGCGTCAAACATCGACTCAAATCTCCTAATTTTTGTCGCTGAGTTTGCTTGAAAGTGGTCACGGAGACCAAGTTAATCATTAGTTCAGCCGGAGCTGTCTAACCAATCTATAGGAAGGATCTTAAAGATCAGCGGGTTCAGTTTTCTCATCTAGTTTACATTTCTTCAAGGTTGTTCAAGCTTCTACACAGTCAGCTCAACAGTCTTAAAGGGAAGGCAGATGAGATGGAGGAGAGGCGTCTCTGTAAGGGATCCGCAACATTCCTCGAAACCGTTGCCTGAATTGGCTTTCGCTAATTCAATTAACCCTCCAAAGATGTTTATACACCGCTGGTGTGCCTTTATCTTTTACAAGTTATTAAGGAAACGTGACCTTTGCAGCGGGGACAAAGCGAAAGAATTCTGCTATTCCAGGCACTCTAGGGGCTTTGGGTTGGGTTCCAAGACTTCTCAGGTAAAGTAACATTTCGCAATATTGGAGCGGTGGATAGCCTCTGGATCATTGGGGGTAAGTCCTCTAGCGCTAGAGGGCGATCGCGCCATTGTCCAGCCCTAGCCGAGACTCAGTCCAATTCTGGCTGGGGCAGCTAACCTAGGCCATCTGCTGCATAGGCGCGGCAACGCCCCCCAGACAGCGGTAAAATTCAACTATGCCAACCTGGGCTCGGCTGCACTAAATTTGTAATTCTGAGAACGCCAGTAAGCACCCGTAAGCAATAGAGACCTCACCCATGGACGTAATGGACTTTTTCCGCATGAGTGCGGGCCAGTGGAACTCCCAGCGCACCACCCACCACCTCCCCTTTCGCCGGGCTGAGCTGGGGGGGTCGACCATCGCGGTGGAAGCCTTAGATGCCGCTCACCCCAGCGTGGTGGAAATCTGTAACCTGCATGAGGTTGACCCCGCCCTCGCCGTCGGTGGGGCACTGGTCACCTGGCAAGGAGCGATGGCCTGGGATAAAGAGGATGAAAACCACGAAGGCAGCACCGTATTTGCCCTGGTACCCGATGCGGCAGACCCCAGCCGCGGCCAGCTGCTGCGCGAGCGGGGCTACGCCGAAATTGTGCCGGTGATTGGCCGCTACGAAATCGACGGTGACGAAGGGCTGCTGCTGATTACCGAGTACGAAACCATGAGCTCGGTGGAGCGCTTCTGGTTCGCCAACCCCAACCTGCGCCTGCGCACCAGCGTGGTGAAGCGGTTTGGCGGCTTTAGCACCGCCTCGTTCTGTGCCGAATCGCGGCTGGCCGCACCCGCCGCTGAGGCCGAAGGCAAAAGTGAACCAGCGCTAGCGCCTGTGTCAGCCTTTGGTTGGTAAGAGACTGAGTCAGTCACCTAGTTAAGCAGCACCTACAGCTCGAATGGCAAACCCCTTTTCACCTATGAAGAGGGGTTTTGTGTAGGTACCTGAGGTTGGCAGGGACTACTCCCCTAGTCCTATCTTTGCCAGATCCGACGCTGTATCCAGCTTCCATTCAGGCCGGAAATTTCGATCAAACATTCACGCCATCACCCCAGTGCAGCATTCAATTCTTTATTGAAAAGAAAATAATTGGGTCTTGCTTGTTTGAAGAAACGTGACCGTTTGTTACTCTCCCTGTCGAATCAAGAATAGTTAATCCACCTATCTCGTAGGCTAAGCCTTAGCTGTTGCTGGTCTTTACCCAACTCAAGTTCAAAGACTTTTAAGCAACGAAAACGATAGTGAGGACGCTTGTTTACTACGTCTTCAAATTGAGAAATAAATCCCTTTTTATTTTACAAGTGGAGGAAAAATAGTTGTGACTTTGCCACTACTAGCCTACGCCCCCAGCAGCCAGAACCAGCGCGTCGAGGGCTATGAGGTGCCAGGAGATGAGCATTCTGGGATTTTTAGCCTGGATAAAACCTTCTCCACCACAGATGTGGATGTACTCGATATGGATGCCCTGATTTCGGCGGCCTATCGGCAGGTATTTCATGAGCAGCAAATGCTGAAAAGCAATCGCCAAACCCTGCTGGAATCTCAGCTGCGCGGCGGTTTGATTTCAGTCAAAGATTTTGTGCGGGGCTTGGCAACCTCAGACGCATTTCGCACCTGGAACTACGAGGTCAACAACAACTACCGCTTTGTAGAATTGTGCGTACAGCGATTGCTGGGGCGCAATGTCTACGACGAGAAAGAAACGCTGGCCTGGTCAATTGTGTTGGCCACTAAGGGCGTTGAGGGGCTAGTGGCTGCCCTGATGGGCAGCGACGAGTACATGACAAGTTTTGGTGATGCGACGGTGCCCTACCAGCGGCGACGGGTCTTGCCCCAGCACGCCCAGGGCGACCTACCCTTTGAGCGGGTACCCCGCTACACCCACGACCATCTGACTCAGCTAGAGTCGCTGGGCTACGACTTCTCAGCCGATCGCCGCCTGACCCAGGGCGACTGGATGGAGACTTCTGACGGGGTGCGCAAAGCTGCTGGGGCCATTACCGCTGGGCTGGCCATCTTCCTGAGTTTGGTGGCGATCGCAACTATCCTGTCGTGGTTTGGCTGGATTTCTCTCTAACCCGTCGGCTCTGATGGGCTAATAAGTTTGTCCGCGCCTGTATCTAAAGCCCTCCGCAACTGTCAGGGGGCTTTTTTTGGCCGGGTGATTACCACAGCCAGCCCAAACCGCCGATCACAGGGCAATATCCAAGAACATCATGATCACAAAGCCACCCATGAGGCCGAGGGTGCCCCGCTGGCCAAAGGCCTTTTGATCGATGTCGGGGATGATTTCATCGACAATCACAAACAGCATGGCTCCAGCGGCAAAGCCCATGGCCCAGGGTAGGGCGGTCTGGGCAAAGGTCACCACCGCCGCCCCAAGCAGGCCCCCAACCGGCTCGATTAAGCCCGTCAGCGACGAAACCGCAAAGGCCTTGCGGGGGGCATAGCCGATATTGCGCAGGGCGATCGCCACCACCAGCCCCTCCGGGATATTCTGTAGTGCAATGCCCAGGGCCAGCGCGATCGCCCCGGCCTGTTCGTCACCGCCAAAGCCCACGCCCACCGCCAGGCCTTCGGGGAAATTGTGCAGGGCGATCGCGATCACAAACAACCAGAGGCGCTTGATATTTTGGGCCTCTGGCCCCTCTGGCCCCTTAAAAAAATGCTCGTGGGGAAACATATTGTGGGCTCCCCACAAAAACGCGCCGCCGAGCAGCACCCCGGTCACCATCACCAGCGCTGCAATCGGGCCGGAGTAGCCCAGGGCGATCGCCGCATCGGTGCCGGGCAAAATCAGCGAAAAGGACGTGGCCGCCAGCATCATGCCGCCGCCGATACCCAGCAAAACGCCCTGGGTGCGCTCCGATGGGTCAAAGGGCAGCAGCACCGGCAGGGCGCCAATACTGGTACTCATGCCGGCGAAGAGACTCGCGAGAAATCCAGAGGCTAGGGGATTCATGGAGGGGGTGAATGGGTGAGTGGGTGGATGCGGCCCGACAGGGGGACGACTGTGGGTAACTACTCTGGCGAGGCTACTATACTAGTCTGACCCTTCTAAATCTACGCTCACTCAGCCGAGGGCAACGGTTTACCCACTCATCCACCCGCTACGCACCCACTCACCCACTCTTCAACCATGACCCCTGAACTCACCCGCTTTGGCGAGGAAATGTCTCACCTCACTGGCGTGCGCGCCATCATGAAAGACATCATTGAGACGCTGCACGCGGGTCAGGGGAAGCATTTCATCAATCTCAGCGCCGGTAATCCGGTGATTTTGCCTGAAATTGAGCAGCTCTGGCGCGACTGCACCCAGGAGCTGTTGGCCAGCCCCGAATACGGCAATGTAGTCTGCCGCTACGGCACCAGCCAGGGCTATGAGCCGCTGATTGAGGCCATTAAAACCGACTTTAACCAGCGCTACGGGCTGGAGCTGAGCGATCGCCACATTCTGATCACCCCCGGCAGCCAGGCGCTCTATTTCTTAGCGGCCAACGCCCTGGGCGGCTACCAGGCCAACGGACGTATAAAAGATATTGTGCTGCCCCTCAGCCCCGACTACACCGGCTACGGCGGCATTTCCCTGGTGCCTGAGGCGGTGCGGGCCTATCGACCCACAATTGATGTGGATGAGGCCACCCATCGGTTTCGCTATCGGCCCGACTTTAGCCAGCTCAGCATTACCGCCGACACCGGTTTTGTGCTGTTTTCGCGCCCCTGCAACCCCACGGGCAACGTGCTGAGCAGCGAGGATGTGCAGCAGATTGCTGGCCTGGCTGCCGTCCACAATGTGCCGGTACTGGTGGATTCGGCCTACGCCCCGCCCTACCCGGCGCTCAACTTTACGGATATGGAGCCGGTGTTTGGAGAGAACATTCTCCACTGCATGAGTCTGTCGAAGGCGGGGCTGCCCGGCGAGCGGCTGGGGGTGGCGATTGGCGACCCGGCCCTGATCAATGTGCTGGAATGTTTTCAGACGAATTTTTGCATTCACTCGTCGCGGTATGGGCAGGCGATCGCGGCCCGCGCCATTGCCTCCGGCGAACTGGCCCGCCTGGCGGAACAGGTGATTCGGCCCTACTACCAAGACAAGTTTGCCGTGCTCGAAGCCGCCCTTGACCAGGCCATGCCCAACGACCTGCCCTGGTACCTGCACAACGGTGAGGGGGCGATCTTTGCCTGGCTGTGGTTTGATCAGCTGCCCATCACCGACCAGAAGTTGTACGAGCAGCTTAAACAAGTTGGGGTGATTGTGGTGCCGGGCAATCCCTTCTTCCCTGGCCTGCGCCCAGATCAGGGAGGGCCCTGGCCCCACACTCGCCAGTGCCTACGCCTGAGCCTGACCGCTAGCCGCGAAGATTTAGTGGAAGCTGCCACCCGACTGGGTGCCCTGGTGAGCGAGGTATACCAAACCCAGCGCAGCCCCATGGCGGTGACGGCTTAATGGCTACTAATAGCGCAACTCCCGAAGACTGGGTTGAAATTGGCCGCATCGTTGCCCCCCAGGGGGTGAAGGGCGAAGTACGCGTCTACCCCAGCAGCGACTTTCCAGAGCGGTTTTTAGAACCGGGCGCCCGCTGGCTCAAGCGCCCCCGCAGCCTCACGCCAGAGACCGTAGAATTAGTGCGGGGGCGGCATATCGACGGCAAGGGACTGTATGTGGTGCAGATTGCCGGGGTTAACAGCCGCGATGCTGCCGAAGCCCTGCGGGATGCGGTGCTGCTGGTGCCAGCGGGCGATCGCCCCCAGCTTGACCCCGACGAGTTCTATGTGGCCGACCTGGTGGGGCTGCGGGTAATTGTGCGGGCTACGGGCGACGAAATCGGCACCGTGACTGATATCTTTGCCGCTGGCAACGACCTCTTAGAAATTACTTATTATTCTCCTGAGGGAGATAAGCCGACACTCCCGAAGCCTCGCAAGGTGCTGGTGCCCTTTGTTACCGCCATTGTGCCAGTGGTAAATTTAGCCGAAAAATACCTCGAAATTGACCCTCCAGCGGGGCTTTTAGAGGCTTAATCTTATGACTTTCTTATCTTTAAGGTCTATTGTTCATTTAACGACCATAAATGGAACGACCAATTCGCCCCAGCTCTCCCTCGAGAGCTGGGGTTTGCTTATGGAGACGGGTCATCTCAGGGTTGGGCTATCCCTATCCGCAGCGCTATTTTATTTTTAGCGCAGACGCCCGCACCTCTCTCCAAAGATAGACCTCACAAATCTGAAGTTATAAACTCGGCCGAGGGGTTTCTCTCAAGGGTTAGCAGCAAACTATTCCCCACCGCATTCATAACGAAACAAGCGTTGTAATTCGGTATTCTTAGTCATAGCCGCCATAGCCTAGCAAAACGAGGTGAAGGGATGAAGTGGCAATCGAGTCGGCGCAGCATCAACATTGACGATCGCCGAGGTATGCCCGGTGGCAGTGCGGCCATAGGGGGGCTGGGGTCACTCCTTCTGGCACTGGTGGTAGCCCTGTTGGGCGGCGATCCATCGGTGGTGCTTGAGCGTGGGGGAGAGGGTAACCCCTATGACAGCGCACCTCAGGCCTCCTCAGAGGAGAGCGATCGCACAGCAGATTTTGTCGCCGCCGTACTGGGCGAAACCGAAGACACGTGGAACAGCATCTTTCAATCTGAGTTTGGTGCCCAATATCAGGAGCCCAGCCTAGTGCTGTACTCTGGGGTCACCCAGTCGGCCTGCGGTACGGGGCGATCGGCCATGGGGCCGTTTTACTGCCCGGCAGACCAAAAGGTGTATCTCGACACCAGCTTTTTCCGCGACTTGCAGGTGAACCTGGGAGCGCCGGGCGATTTTGCCCAGGCCTACGTGATTGCCCACGAGGTGGGGCACCACGTGCAAAACCTGCTGGGGGTGTCTAGCCAGGTACAGCGAGCCCAGCAGCGAATTAGTACCGCTCAGGCCAACGACCTGTCGGTGCGCCTAGAGCTACAGGCCGACTGTTTTGCTGGGGTGTGGGCCAACCGGGCGCAGCGGTCGCGCGAAATTCTAGAGGAAGGCGACATTGAAGAAGCGCTCAACGCCGCCAGCCAAATCGGCGACGATCGCCTACAGATGGAGTCCCGGGGCTACGTCACCCCTGATTCGTTTACCCACGGGTCGTCGCAGCAGCGGGCCGAATGGTTTTATCGCGGCATTGAGACGGGCGACATCAACCAGTGCAATACCTTTGATGTGGCCCAACCGTAGGGCGATCGCCTGCGCCAGGCGCTTTTATGAATTTCTTATGTTTGTGATCTAAGCTTTTGATGCTAAAAACAGTTGGGTTTAGCGTGCAAATTCACGGGCTGTTTTAAGTTAGGCATCGGTCAATTTATCTCCAGGATTTTGACTGGTAAATGACCTAGGCCAGCCCCAGTTTTTTTACCGTTAAGGAGTAGTTGCGCTCCGGCTTTTGAAATCTTTTTAAAGCGGCTTAACTCAGGTTTAAATCAGCTCAAGCTGCCTTGCTGTAGGGTCTTTAGCTACCCAAATTACTGCTCTAAGGGTTCAGCAACCCTCTGAATTTACGTTCTGCAATATCCTGGTGCCTGCTTATGTTTAACCGCCACAGTGCTAACTCCCAAAGCGCTACTACCTTTCGAGGGCGATCGCTGCTTTGGATGACCGCAGCCCCCCTGCTCGTAGCCGCCACCGTTGGGCTAGAGCGCGATCGCCTGCTCTGGGCTCAGACTCCTAATCCGCTGGAGGGGGTCGAAATTCCCACCTCCCTCGAACCCGGCAGCGAGCTGACGATTGAGAGCTCTGAAACCATGCGCCTGGTAAACGAAGCGCTGCGATCGCGCTTCTCTAGCCAGTACGGCGATGCCCAGGTAGAGGTCGAGTACGACAGCGCCAACAATGCCCTGCAGGCGCTCACCGATGGCGACGCCGACCTGGCCGCCATTGGCCGCAGTCTCACCGTTGAAGAAGCCAGCGCCGGGCTGCGAGAAGTGCCGGTGTCACGCAACAAAATCGCCATTCTGGTGAGCCCCAGCAACCCCTTTGCGGGCAGCCTCACCGTCGAGCAGTTTGCCCAAATCTTTCGCGGCGAAATCACCAACTGGGCTGAGGTCGGTGGCCAAGACGCCCCTATCGTACTGGTTGACCAGCCCGCCGACAGCGACACCCGCCAGGCCTTTCGCAACTATCCGGTGTTTGAGAGCGGGGTTTTTGAGTCGGCCCCAGGGGCCACCGTGCTGTCAGAGGCCAGCGCTGCAACCATTGCCGAGAACCTCGACGAAAACAGCATTAGCTACGTTGTGGCCGAGCAGGCGCTCAACAACCCGGCGGTGAAAATTGTGCCCATGCACGACACCCTGCCCGATGACGAGCGCTACCCCTTCTCGCAGCCCCTGTCCTACGTCTACAGTCCCGAGAGCGCCAGCCCAGCCGTGCTCGCCTTTCTGGGGTTTGCCGTCAACCCCGACAGCGAGGCGCTGATTGAAGCGGCCCGCAGCGCGGCGATCGCGGGCAGCGAAACCACCGATGCAGAAACCGCCTCTGGCGAAGCGGCAGCAACCGACCCCGCCACCGAGGCAACCGGAGCCGAGACTGAGACCGCCCCAGCAACTAGCCCAGAAACCACTCTCGACGAAACGGCACCAGTTACCACAGCTCCTGTGCCAGCGCGAGGGCTGCCCTGGTGGCCCTGGCTGCTAGCGCTGCCCGTCTTGGGTGGCCTACTCTGGTGGCTACTCAAAGACGGTGCCCCGGTAGCCGCGCCCCTGGCGGCGGCCGCTACTACCGATCGCCGCATTATCCTCACACCCCGCAACTGCCGCGATGCCTACGCCTACTGGGAACTGCCCGAGGGTGAAGTTGAGGCGCTGCGCCAGCAAAACTGCTCCCTGGCGCTCAAGCTGCACGATGTCACCGACATTGCCGATGTTGACCGGCAGGCGCCCCACAACACCTACCAGTTTGACTGCGACACGGTGGCCGTGGGCGATCGCCACCTGCCCGTCTCGGTAGACGACCGCGACTATTTAGTCGAACTGGGCTATGTGGGCACCGACAATACCTGGCACGCCCTAGCGCGATCGGCCCACGTGCGGGTGCCCGCCTGCCCCAGCAGTGTCGCCCCCAGCGCTGCTGGGGTTGGGGCCGCTGCCGCCGCCGCTGCGGGTTTGGGTGCCTTAGGAGTTGGTGCAGCCGCGATCGCCCGCCCGGCAGACACCGCCGCCCCAGCACGGGTGATTCTCACCCCCCGCGATTGCAGACATGCCCACGCCTATTGGGAACTGCCCCTCTCAACCATAGATGACCTCAAGGCGGGCTCTCGCAGCCTTAAGGCTCGACTGTACGATGTCACCGAAATGCCCGGCAGCAACAATCGCCTCAACAGTCTGCAAGAATTTAACGCCGAGCTGTTGCCCCAGGGCGACCTGCCACTGCCCATTGCCGTCGACGATCGCGACTACCTAGTAGAGGTGGGTTACGTCGACAGCAACTACCAGTGGCAAGCCCTAGCCAAATCCGAGTCGGTGCGTGTACCCGCCTGCCCTGCCAACGGAGCCGCCGCCGCTGCCGTCAATGGCACTACCTTCGGGGCTCCCCTGGGTAGGGCCGCAGGTTTAGTGGATGACCGACAGCCTGAACCGGCTGAAGTCAGCTCGATCGCCGAAACCTCCCTCGCCGGGGTGGCTGGCGGGGTGGCCGCCGCCGGGTTGGGGGCCAGCCTGTGGAGCCAGACCGCCGACCCCACAGCAGCCCCAGTGCAGGAAACCGCCGTTGGAATTGGCCGCCGCACCGACATGGGAGTCGAGAGCAAGATTATTTTGGTGCCGCGCGGGGCCGATGCCGCCTACGCCTACTGGGAAGCCGCCCAAGCCCACAAAGAGGCTCTGCGGCAAGAGGGGGGGCGAGTCATGGCCTTGCGAATTCACGATGCCACCAACCTGGAGCTAGACTACCAGCCCCCCCACGCCACCCAGGAATACATTCTGGAGGAAAGCGACCCAGACCACCACGTGGCGATCTGGACGCCCGATCGCGACTATGTGGCCGAGCTGGGCTACCTCACCGACGATGGCCAGTGGCTGCAACTGGTGCGATCGCTCCACGTGCGTGTGCCTGCTGCCTAGGCTCTGTGCCTAACATTTCCCCTTGTCTCTTGACCATATTTATTGACCGCATTTAATCGAAAGGAACCACCATGTCTCTGTTTTTTGATGTGCTTAGCTCGATCAACAACCCCAACCAGCAGGGCAGCATCGACCAGCTCAGCTCGGTCATGGCCTCCGTCCAGCAGCTCGCCGGTAGCCAGGGCCTGAACACCGATCAACTGGGGACTATTCTCAACGCCTTGGGGGGCGCACTACAGCCCACCCTCAAGCAGCAGGCCGCCACTATGGGCACCGGCCAGCTCGAAGGCATGCTCGGCAAACTGGCCGGAAACGGCGGCGCAGCGGCGCTGGCCTCCGCTATTCCGCCTGACATGCAGCAGCAGCTGATTGACGCCATGACCCAAAAAAGCGGCCTCAATGCAGGCACAATTCAAACCCTGCTGCCTAAGCTATTGCCCGTGGTGACTGGGCTGCTGGGCATGGGGGCCGCTAAGCCTGGGGCAGCCAGCAGCGGCAACCCGCTGCTCAAAGCATTCCTGGATTCCAACAGTCCTAACACCACTGACCTGGGCACTGTTATGAAGTTTGCCGGTCGCTTTTTGAACCCGCCCCAGTAGGGTTTTGAGGCGATCGCTTCGCCGTTGGTTACAACCTCTCCTGAGCGCTGCCCCTGGGGTGGCGCTTTTGTGTGGGTGTGTGGATGCGAGGGAAGAAGTAAGCAACAAAATTCATTGCCCCACTCATCCGCCCACTCACTCACCTACCCATCCACCCCCTCCCCGTCGCTGTAGCGTCCAAAACGGCGGGGCTTGCTCAGCAAAGGGGCCGGTTTTGACAATCTCAAAGCCGTGGCGTTGGTAAAAGCGCACTGCACCCTCAGTGGAGGTTTCGACGTAGCAGGGGTGCTGAGTACGTGCACTTGCCTGTAATCCGGGCTGCATGAGCTGGTGGCCCACGCCCTGGCCCTGGTAGCTGGGGCCGACTGCTAGCAGCATGAGGTACCAGTGGGGCTGGGGCATTGACTGGTGGCGATAGTGGTCGAGGGCCAGGGCAGCCTGCCAGCGGGGCAAATAGGGCAGCGGTAGGCGAAAGGGCAACTCATATAGCCCAGCCCGCAGCATATCGACCAATCCCACAGACTGTCCTGGGGGCATCCAAATCACTACGCCTTTGAGGGTGTTTGCCCGGTCATCGGTGAGGCAATAGCTGTGGTTACCCCCGGCCCCGCAGATCAGCAGCAGGCGAAACAGATAGGTCATCAGCTTGCTGCGATCGCCCACATCGGCGGGTACCAGGTAGTTAAACAGTGGGTCATCGGCAAAGGCAGCACACAGCAGCTCAGTAGCCGCGTCAAACTGAGTCGGTTGCAGGGACGTCAGAGCTGACGTTTCCATAGGGTTCACCAGATCAGGTCATTGAAAAACGCCGTCAGCTTGACGCCATCGATTTTGGCCAGAGTGGCCATCCAGCGAATGGCGGCACGATCGCGATCGACGCCGCACTGCACTAGCAGTTGCCACCCGGCAACTGTTAACACCAGCCAGGGATAGAGACGACGGCGACCATAGCGCAGCCACACCCAGGGCGAACGCAGAGTCATCGCTCTCCTCCAGGGCTTTTTTCAAAGTAGGCGGTGAGCAAGTCGGCCAAAAGCTCGGCCTGCTGGCGGTAGGACACCATTTCTGTGTTCACCATGCGCTCGGAGATCAGCCCGTCGATTAGGCAAAGAACGTGGGTGGCAAGCAGGGGATTGTCGAGCTGGAGGGCGGTCATAATTTCGTCGCGCGATCGCATACTCACCCGCTGCACAGCCTCATTCACCCGCGACTGCCCCACCCCCGCCTGCTGATAAAAATCCATCATCAGCAACGTCTGCTTGATGAAATAGTCTTCGTTGGCGGCCAAAAAATCTCCTAGGGCCAAAATGCGCTCCCTTAGAGTACTCAGCCCTTCAATCTGAGCGGTCGCCCGCAGTAAATCCTGAGTGGTCAGCTCTTCGATCAGCTGCATAAACAAGTCTTCTTTACTGGGGAAGTAGTAGTACAGCGTGCCGGTGGAAACCCCCAAAGCCTTGGCGATTTGCCGCGTGGTCAGGCTGGCATAGCCGTGGTCGGCAAACAGGTCAAAGCACTGCTCCAGCAGTACTTTGCGGTACTCATCGTGATCGACAACCTTGGGCATTCTTTTTTAACTGAGCGCTCGTTATCTTAAAAATAGCACGAAATTTCTGCTGCGCTGTATGGGCTAACGAGTGGGTTGACTAACCTGCTTGGTCGGGTGCAGTAATTGCACCACCAATGCGCTTGAGAATCTGTAAAGCTACCTGCAATTCTTCGGGCAATGTGTAGAGAGAGAACACCCGCGACAGGCTGTATTGATTGATGGGTTGAGTGGCTAGCTTCACAAACAGTACGTCGTCGCCATTGGTGAGCAGGCCAAAGGTCGGTAGGCCCGGCTGGGTGTTGGCCATCATGTAGGCTAAGGCCTGGGGTAGGGCAGAACGGGTAGAAATGGTGGTTTTCTTAGCCTCTAGCACGAGTACCCAAAAGGTTTGCTGCCCGCTTTGCTGCAAGATCAGCGCGTCAATGCGCCCCCGCAGCACCTCTTCTCCGTCGTCTACGACGACTTCTACCGCAGCTTCAGCTTTGAGCTTAAAAGGCGGGTCATAGAAGCCCGCTAGCTCTAGGAGCGGAGATGCCACCAGCAGCATGACGGAGCCTTCTAGCAAATCTCCGTCAGCCCGGTGATACAACAGCCGCTGCCGCATGACTTCCAGGCGGTCGCTCTCCACAGCACTAAGGCTGGGTAGCGGTGCGCGCCACTCCGAGAAAAATGTCGTATCTTCACTGCGGCTTAGCCCTAGGCGAGTTTCGACTTCTGCCAGGGTTTTGAATGCTTCTGTAATGGCAATAACTTTGGCCATATCCTCACTATAGGTGCAAGAACCGCTCTAGGGCGGCGACCATCGCCGGGGGCCAGCGGCGCACGCTAGTGACCCAATCGAGGTCTTTGTAGCGGCGATCGAGGCCCATGACGGCCACCCAGTTGCTTTCGGCTTCGCCGCTTTGGCCCTGGCCCCAGAGGGCGGCGGTAAGGGCGGCACGGGCATCGGCAAAGCTGGGGTAGCGCCGGGTGAGGCTGCGGAACTGGCGAATGGCCTCATCGGCGTTGCCCAGTTGGTACTCAGCCAGGGCGGCATTGACGCGGGCAAAGGCAAATTTGGGGTCGAGATCGACGGCTTTTTGGTAGTCGCCCAGGGCGGTTTCCCAGTTGCCGAGGCCAGCTTGGGCGTTGCCCCGGTTGTTGTAGGCGGCGGCATCGTTGGGGTTGAGGGTGAGGAGAGTGGTGTAGTCGGCGATCGCATCCTCCCACCGCCCCAGTCCCTCCAGAGCCGCCCCCCGATTCAGGTAAGGATCGGGCTGCTCCGGGGCCAAAGCCACTGCCTGGTTATAGTCATCCAGCGCGTCAGTCAGCTTTTTTTGGCTCACCCGCACGTTGCCCCGGTTGCTCCACAGGGCAGCTTCGTTGGGTAGGTAGTCGATCAGCTGGCTCCAGTAGGTTTCGGCCTCAGCGAATTGTCCTTTTTGGGACGCCATAAACGCTTGTTGGCGCAGGTTAGCAATCTCCTGCACTGTTTGAGACGACAGGTCAAGTTGACTAGATTGCGCCAATGCAGGCAAGCTCCAGCCTGCGAAGCAGAGCAGACAAAGAAGAGCTAAAGACAGAAACTGGCGCAAACATAGCCTACTCATAACGCAGCTTTTTTGATTTGATTACTTCGAGGACATCATCATGTTTCTGACCCTCAATAATGTCCTTGAGGTGAATTTGACCATTGACGTATTGAATATGAATTCGCCAACCCGATATTTTATCAATATCAGCTCTATAGATTGCCTGTTTAACCCCTTTTATTTTGTGCAACCTGGTTTTTGGAAATTTTCTTGTTCTGTGACACTCGCCATCTTCAAGCTCGGCCAAAGCGCTGAGAAAACTGGATTTCAACTGGTCATCAGGTAGAATCTTCATGGCCTGATAGATGACTCCATATTCATCGCAGAGAGCAAGAATTTGTGCCATAGGTGCACTTATGAAGCTTGGACGGCTTGTTGATTATGATGGGCTATCTCCTGATACAGGGATCCTGCTACAGCTTGATAAGTCATATGGACGTCAACAAGGTTGACCACCCGGAAAAGCGTAAAAATGATTTGATTAAAAATAGGATCTTCGTCAACTGTCAAAATCACCCTTAATTTTTGCGAAACTTTCAGGGTGTAGAGGGAAGATTCGTACCCGTTCAACTCAGCGTCTAAAGTAAGACGGTGAAGTTTACGATAGGCGTAGGCTTTTTGAGTAGAGAAAAGAGCAGCGTATGCGTTGATTGTTTCGACAGCTATAGTCCTTTCATCATCGCTTAATCTGTCAAGATCTTTTTCAAATCCTTTAGTTGACTCAATGAGAATATCCATTATGCATACCGCCTACCAGAACTAGGTCGCTACTCTCAGCCTTAAGCATAACAACAAATGTTTTAGACAAACCCCAGGTCGTTGCTGCGCCCGGCGTGGGCCAGGGCGAGTTGGTGATATTTCTGGGCGTGTTCTAGCAGTTCTAGTGCCTGCTGGTCGGAGATATTACGCACCACTTTACCGGGGACGCCCATGACGAGCGATCGCTTCGGCACATCCTTCGTCACCACCGCACCGGCCCCGATAATGCTGCCGGTGCCCACCCGCACCCCATCCAGCACGATCGCCCCAATGCCGATCAGACAGCCCCGCTCGATGTGGGCGCTGTGGATGACGGCCCGGTGACCCACGGTAACGTAGTCTTCGAGCACCGTCGGTTGGCCGGGGTCGCCGTGGAGAATTGCGCCATCCTGCACGTTGCTGTAGGCACCGACTTCAATGCGTTCGACATCGCCGCGCAGCACGGCACCGTACCAAATGTTGCAGCCTTCGTGGAGCGTAATTTGCCCCATCACCGTGGCGTTGGGGGCCACAAAGGCAGCCTGGGACAGGTCGGGTCGAGGCCAGAGAGAACTAGGGGAAAAGGCCATAGCCAGGGGAGTCTCCAGGGAAGTTCTCAAAAAAATCGGCGGTTTCAGGCAATGGGATGCCTCCGTTACGGAGACAGCCGAGTTCCCACAGGTATAATACGGCTATAGTCTATTGCCCTATTGTTTGTCGCCCTCAAGAGGACACGTCTGGTTTCAGCCCAATGGTCAACTCCGCCTTGCAGTACCC
Source organism: Leptolyngbya sp. CCNP1308 (assembly GCF_034932455.1). NCBI lineage: Bacteria > Bacillati > Cyanobacteriota > Cyanophyceae > Leptolyngbyales > Leptolyngbyaceae > Leptolyngbya > Leptolyngbya sp. CCNP1308. The sequence continues at coordinate 45,659 of NZ_JAYGIH010000009.1, forward strand.
CATCTATGGCCCAGAAATCCAGTGCCCTCACTGCCGCCAAACGATTCCGGCCTTGACCCTAACCGACACGTATCTGTGCACGCGCCACGGTGCCTTTGAGGCTGACCCCGACTCAAAGGAATTGGTACACCTGCAGTCGGGTCGCCACTGGCGGCAGTGGGAGGGCGAATGGTATCGCCAGCACACCCACCCCGACGGTATTCGCTTTGAGATTCACGAGGCGCTCGATCGCCTCTATACCCAGGGCTACCGGGCCACGCGGGTAATTATCGCCGAGCGCTACCAAGAGCTGGTCAATGCCTACCTAGAGCGCAACAATCCCTGGCGTGGCCAGGTCGAAACCTCCGCAGCGCCCAAGCTCTACGGCCTGCCGGTGGAGTTTAGCCCCTCCGCCGACGTTGACCCCCGCTGGGCGGTGATCAACTTTAGCCTTGAAAAAGAGCCCGGCGTGCCGGTGCGCTACCCTTACTTTCGTTTATTTGAATAGCCCGCCCGATGCTCCACCACGCATCAATTCGCACCCAGGATATTCACCGCGCGATCGCGTTCTACGAAGCCCTGGGGTTTACCGTCCACGAGCGCTTTACCACTGGCATCACCCTGGCCTGCTGGATGGAGGGGCTGGGGGGCCGCATTGAGCTGATCCAGGTGCCCGAGCCGCGCCCCGCCGCCGATGCCTTTAGCGATGAGCACTATACCGGCTACTATCATCTATCCTTTGATCTGACCGAGGCGACCGTCAGCCTGCCCGCGTGGCTAGGGGAGGTGCGCGAGCGGTTTGCGGCAGCGGCGGGGAGGCTGACGGTGTTGCTAGAGCCCCATCAGCAAATCATCGGCGATCGCGTCTATGAGGTCGCCTTTCTTGCCGATGCCGACGGGCTGCCTTTGGAATTTATTCGAGTGCTGGGCTATGTCCAACCCTGAGGGGCCAGATTTCGAGAGAATGGTTCCATTTACCGACAACTGGGCCTATTTAAAAACCGAGCTAGCCTGGCTCGATCGCCTGCTGATGGTGGCCGTGTCGCGGCAAAAGCGCGAGCTGCAAGAGCTAGACGACTTTGCCATCTCCGGCGAAGACCGAGTCACCCGCCACTGGTGGAAGGGCATTATCAGCCTCAGCGGTCAGCCCAACTACGACAACGCCCGCCCGCCCAAGACCCAGCGCCCCAGCGGCAGCTACGCCCAGCAGCTTGAGGCCCGCATCTTGGCCAGCCAGCGGCAGGGGGTGGTGCTGGCCCTGCCCCAGCTGCGCGATCGTCTCCAGCTGACGATGTTTGAAAAGAACGTGCTGCTGCTGGCCCTGGCCCCCGAGGTCAACCAGCGGTTCGGGCGGCTCTACAGCTACCTGCACTACCAACACGACGAGGCCGACTGGGATTTGCCCACGGTTGACCTGTGCCTGCGGCTGCTGTGCCGAAATGACCGGGAGTGGCGGCGATCGCGCCCCCTGATTGCCCCCAACAGCCGCCTGTCGAGCCTGGGCCTGGTGGAATGGCTGAATGCTGACGACACCACCCTGCTCAGCCGCCACCTGCGCCTCACCGAAGACCTCACCACCTACCTGCTCTCGGAGGAACCCGACCCCGCCACCCTCGACGCCTGGGCCATTGCCCCCACCGCCGCAGCCGGGGAATCCTCTGAAATCCCGGCCGAAAGCTGGAATAGTCTGGTGCTGCCCGACCCCCAGCTGGCCCAGCTCAAAACCGTGGCCGCCGCCGCCCGCGCCACTGACGGCACCATGGTGCTGCTAGCTGGCCCCAGCGGCACCGGCAAAACCCTAGCCGCTAAAGTGCTGGCCGCCGAGCTAGAGCTGCTGCTGGTGATGGTTGACCTGGCGGCGATCGCCCCCGATGACGAGGGCAACATCCCCGAGCTCGAAGATTTGGTCAACCTGCCCCCCTGCGTGCTGCTGCTCAAAAATGCGCCCCACTGGTTTGGCCGCACCCCCACTATTGAGTCGGCCCTGGTGCAGTCATGGGTGATCCAGCGCCGCCGCCAGCCGGGGCTGACCCTGCTCAGCAGCCCCTACCTGCAAAGCATCAAGCCCTCCTGGCGGCAGACCATGAAGGGCACCGTCGAGTTTCCCAGCCCCGATGCTGCCGCCCGCGAGCTGCTGTGGAAGCGAGCCATTCCACCGGGGGTCAAGAAAGAGCGATCCCTGACCTGGCCCCACGTCGCCCAAAAGCTCGCCCTGACCGGCGGCGAAATTGGCACCCTGGCCCAAACGGCTGTGGCTCTAGCCCAACAAACTGAGCCGCCCCTGCTAACGCTGGCTTGCCTCCAGCAGGCAATAGCGCTGCACCATCCAGAGATGACGTTGCCCAGGGCTAAGACAGCACGGACTAAGCGAGCCAAAGCAAAGAACTCTTGAATTCTGGAATTGTCCAGGCCGCTATTGAGCAAACCGCATTGGCCATGCCGGGCAACCTAAGGCTGGAGCACTGGCGGCATAGCTAGACGGCGGCGGTAGATTGGCACTATCGCAAGTGGAATCAGGATTGCGGGGCGGCGATCGCTATGGCAGTTCCATCGATCGCTAATGCGGCTCCGGCGATCGTTAGCGTCAAGCCTGCGATCGCTGTTGCAGTCTCGCGATCGTTGATGCCAGGCCCGAGATCGCTAATGCTACGCCTGCAACAGCTAATGCGGCCACTGAATTGCCGAGGCGACCATGCTTTTTACAGCTCATTGAGGGTGTCTGGGGCAACCTCAATGCCGGGTTCCGGTTTCCACGGCGACAGTTCGTCGTCTACTAGGTCGGCCAGATCTCTGGGCGTCACATTCATTTCGCTACAGGCTGCTCTCAGCGCCGCTTGAAACTGGGCGGTGTCGTCGCCGTAGCCGCAGCGTTCAGAGGCGATCGCAAGCCCCTCAGTAGCATTCGCTTTTGCGCAATCCACCAAAATTACGCCCGTCAGCGGAGATGAGCTAGCCATAAAAAATTGACTCTAAACGTCCAGGTGCTCTTCAAAAATAGGGGCGTCAGCAGCCTCCCACATCTAACCTGCGGCAGACTTACGCCCAAAAAACATCCTAAGGATAGGGACTTTTGCTGCGCTATTTCCCGCATTGGGCAGAGGGGACTATGGGACTACTGCGGTTAGATAAATAGAGAACCGAATCCAAAGAGACACTACATCTATGAGCATCAACATCGGCCTTTCTGAACAAGAGCGCCAGGGCGTTACCGAAATCCTCAACAAGGTCTTGTCCGACGCCTATCTGCTACTCATCAAAACCAAGAAGTATCACTGGGATGTCGTTGGCCCCCAGTTCCGCACTCTTCACGAACTGTGGAAAGAGCACTACGAAGCCCTCACCATCAGCATCGACGCCGTCGCCGAGCGGGTTCGCATGCTCAACGGCTATCCCCTAGGCACTGCTGAAGGATTTCTCAAGAATGCCTCCATCAAAGAGCATCCGGGCGATCTTCCCAGTGCAGAAGAAATGGTCAAGCGGCTTGTCACCGACCACGAGCAAATCATTCGCAATCTGCGCGAGTTTGTTGACCAAACTTCCGAAGAGTTCCATGACGAGGGCACCTCAGATTTTCTGACTGGCCTCATGGAAGAGCACGAAGAAATGGCCTGGATGCTGCGCTCCTTCCTCGACGGCGAATCGTTTGCCCCCAGCGGCAAGCGCGACAAAGAGCTAGCCGGCAAAAAATAGAATAAAGCGGCTCCTATCGCAGCCATTAGACAGCCAGCGTCGATTCAGCCATGAGTTGCCTAGAACTGCTCTAACAATGCCCCGATAGGCCTAACCCAATCTGGCAAACCACCCCGCCTGTAGCCTTCTCAAGAAGCCTATGGGCGGGGTGCTTTTTGTGCCCCTCACCCCAAGCCCCTCAACCTATGGGAGGATCAATAAACCACCTCTTCACCTATCTTCCCCACCCCCCACTCCATCACGCCCCTCCCTCCCATGCCCACCGTCACCTTCCCCCTCGCCTACCTCCAACGGCTCACCCCCACCGATCCCCAGCGGCTCGCCCAGCAAGCTTTTGACTACGGCCTAGACGCCACCCTGGGCGACCAAACCCTGGAGGTTGAAGTCACCGCCGAGCGGCCCGACCTGCTGGCCGCCGAGGGGTTTACCCGCGCCATCAACATCTACAACGGCCTCGCCCGAGTAGTGCCCGACCAGCTAGCACCTTCGGGTCGTCAGATTGCGGTGTCGCCCGAGGTGTTGCCCCTGCGGCCCCACATTGCCGCTTTAATAGTGCGCGGGGCCGACCTGCAGAACGGCGGGCTAGAGGTGCTGGTGCAGTTTCAAGAAAAAGTCACCCAAACCTTTGGTCGTCAACGCAAAAAAATTGCGATCGGCGTCTACGACCTCGACAGCATCGGCGGCAATTTGACCTATGGAGCCGAACCGCTGGATGAATTGGCCTTTGTGCCGTTGCACAGCACCGAGCCCATGACTGCCAGGCAAATTTTGCAGGAGCACCCTGCCGGTAAGACCTACAGCCACACCCTACCGGAGAATGGCCAAGTGCCCGTTTTGCGCGATGCCAACGGCACCGTGCTCTCCCTCCCGCCGATTATCAATGCTGCTGGGGCGGGGGAAGTGACCGCCAACACTCGCAATCTATTAATTGATGTCACCGGCATTTTGGCTCAGACGGTGGTGGAGACGGCCAATATTCTGGCCCACAACTTTTTAGACACCGGGGCCGAGGTGCAAACCGTAGCCATTGTCACGCCCCAGGGCACCACTGCCACCCCCAGCCTGGCGCGTCGCCCGGTGCAATTTTCGGCCAAGTATCTGAACGAAATCATGGGCACCGCGATCGCCAAAGCCAGCCTGGGGAAAGTGCTGACGCGCATGGATTTAGACGTGAGCGGCACCGATGTGGTGCATGTGCCCACCTACCGCACCGATATTTTTAGCCAGGTTGACCTGGCGGGCGACCTGCTGGTGGCCCTGGGAATTGGCAGCTTGCAGGCCGAGCCCCTCACCGTTAAATTTCACCTGGGGGAAGCCGCCCCCCTGCGCCAGGCGATGTTTAAGGTAGGCGACCTGGCCCAGCGCATGGGGCTGATGGAGGTGAAAAGCTTTGTGCTCACCGATCCTGAAATGCTCGATCTGTTTGGGGCGACCTACGTGCAGACCGGCAACGCTAAAAGCCGCACCTTTAGCGCCACCCGCACCACCCTGGTAGCGGGCCTGCTAGATATTCTGGCCCGCAATATCAGCGCGCCCAAGCCCATCAATATCTATGAAACCGGAGAAGTGCTGCGGTTCGCGGCGACAAACACCCCCCACGAAAGCCAGTGCTGGAGCTTTGCCAGTCTAGACGCCCGCGCCTCGTTTACCACCGCCAAAGCCTACATGCAGACCATGCTCAAAGCCCTGGAACTTAGCTATGACTTGGCCCGCTGCGACGCCCCCTACTACCTTGCCGGACGAGCTGCCACGGTACTGATTGACGGGCAACCCGCAGGAGAATTTGGCGAGATTCATCCCCAGATACTGGAGCATTTTTCCTTTCCTGAGCCGGTCTGCGCCGGGGAATTGAACTGTAGCGCAAGTCTGGTGACAAATGTTGCCCTACGGCGTTAGCCGCAGAAGTCTTAGAGTTGACTGGCGCTATCACTGCGTTAGAGTAGTTCATTGAAATACAGCACTAACCCGAGCGCCAGAGCTGGGTCACCAGTCACCCGCCAGGGGTCGCTGCCACGCCTAGCAGCGGCGTCGCCATAATAATAGAAGTCAACTACGGAAGCGAACTCACCATGCGACTACTACACACCATGCTGCGGGTCGGCGACTTGGATCGCTCCCTTAAGTTTTACTGCGACCTGCTGGGCATGACGCTGCTGCGCAAAAAAGACTACCCCGGCGGCGAGTTTACCCTGGCCTTTGTAGGCTATGGCGACGAGGCCGACCACACAGTGCTAGAGCTGACCTACAACTGGGGCGTAGAATCCTACGAGTTGGGCACTGCGTATGGCCACATTGCCCTAGGGGTAGATGATATTTACGGGACGTGCGATCGCATCAAAGCCCAGGGTGGCCAGGTGGTGCGCGAGCCCGGCCCGATGAAGCACGGCTCGACGGTGATCGCCTTTGTGCAAGACCCCGACGGCTACAAAGTCGAGCTGATTCAGCTGGGTAGCTCCGAGGGGCACCGCAAAGCCACCGAGCCAGAAATGGCAGTCAGCTAAACGCACCTCCCCCCTTTTCAAGGGGGTCAAATCGAGCCTCTAGACCCGAAATAATCTGGGGGATCCGCCCCGCCGCCAGAGCGTGGCCGCCTGCATGGAGATCCCCCTCTCCCATCCAGCCGAGGTTAGGCTGGCCTAAAAGGCGTAGTTAACCGTGGCCGTGATCTCAGCATCGGTATCGCTAGGCTTAAACAACATGCTGGCGTTGAAATCGACCACCACATTGCGGGTAATGCCCCAGTCGAGCCCAGCGGTAATCATTGGGTCAATGGCAGAGCGCCCGTCGGCGTTGTAGGCCACGCCGGCCCCGGCGTAGGGATAAAGCGCCTGGTCGAGGGCGTAGTCTACAGAAATCGGCAGCCGCAGTTCGGTGCTGTTGTCAAAGACGAGGGAGGGCCGCACCGAGAGGGTGGTGCGACGGCCCAACTCGGTAATTTTGGCCTTAGAGTCAATCACGAACGAAGTGCTGTCGTTGAACCCGGCCCGCACACCTGCACCTACGTAGTAATCGGGAACTTGCTGGGCCTGGGCTTGAGACGCCGCCGCACTCACCACCACGGCAGACAACAGCGCTACATTTAGTTTCATCATCACTCCTCCTCAACAATGGGCCCGGTAACGGGTTAAGTCAAACGAACTCGCCTGACTAGTTTGATTTTCAGCTGCTTTAGGACAAAATCCTGCCAAATTTTGGGATAGAGCAGGGGGCTTTGGTGAAGGTTCCGTGAGGTTTCGCCGACTGGGAGGAGCTAAGTCGGGCAATTGCCCTAGAGCGACCCAAATAGATGAGGTAGGGCGATCGCCGCCAGCGGAATTGGCTCCAGCCCATAGAGACCTACCCTCCCAGCACCTGGCCCAGCAAATGTAAAAGTACTTTCATCGCCAGCCTGACCATACCTAAAAAATCACTAACCCTGGCTTTAATGTATTGAGAATAGCCCGCAAAAGATGCCGTATTTTCTGCCTAGAAGGTCGCTAAGTTTAAGACAGCATTGTCATCCGTTTCGTCAATCTGTTGGCACACTAGAATGGTGACGTACCTCAATGCCAACCGCGTGCTAGACCTCGCCAAATTATTTCCCTTTCCCCTCGACGATTTTCAGTATCAGGCGGCGGCGGCTCTCGATGCCGATAAATCAGTGGTGGTCTGTGCCCCCACCGGTTCCGGCAAAACGTTAATCGGTGAATACGCCATCTACCGGGCCATGGCCCACGGCAAGCGGGTGTTTTATACCACCCCGCTGAAGGCGCTCTCAAACCAAAAGCTGCGCGATTTTCGCGACCAGTTTGGCTACGAAAATGTGGGTTTGCTGACCGGCGACCTCTCCATCAACCGCGACGCCCCCATCGTGGTGATGACCACCGAAATCTTCCGCAACATGCTCTACGGCACCCGCATTGGCGAGACCGGCACCACGCTGCAGCAGGTAGAAGCCGTGGTGCTCGACGAATGCCACTACATGAACGATCGCCAGCGCGGCACCGTCTGGGAAGAATCGATCATCTACTGTCCGCCCGAAATTCAGCTCTTGGCCCTCTCCGCCACAGTCGAAAACAGCGGCCAGCTCACCGACTGGCTACAAAAAGTCCACGGCCCCACCGAGCTGATCTATTCCGACTTTCGCCCGGTGCCGCTGCAGTTTCACTACTGCACCGGCAAGCGATTGGTGCCGTTGCTCGATGCGTCTCAAAAAGCGGTCAACCCCCAACTCAAAAAGCAGCGGGCTCCCCAGCGCCAGCCCGGTCGGCGCGGCGGGGGTCGGGTGAGCTTACCCTTTGTCATGGGCCAGCTCCAAGAGCGCGATATGCTGCCCGCCATCTACTTTATTTTTAGCCGCCGGGGCTGCGACAAATCGGTGGATGAGGTCAGCCACCTGTCGCTGGTAACGGACGAAGAAGCGCAAGAACTCAAGCTCCGCATTGACACCTTTCTGGCCCACAACCCCGACGCGGGCCGGGCGGGCCAGGTGGGGCCGCTGTACCGGGGCATTGCCGCCCACCACGCGGGCATTTTGCCCCTGTGGAAAGGGCTAGTGGAGGAACTCTTTCAGGCTGGGCTAATCAAGGTGGTATTTGCCACCGAAACCCTGGCTGCCGGCATCAACATGCCCGCCCGCACCACTGTGATCGCCAGCCTCTCGAAGCGCACCGACAGCGGCCACCGCCTGCTCACCTCCTCCGAGTTCCTCCAAATGGCGGGGAGAGCCGGGCGGCGCGGCATGGATGAGCAGGGCCATGTGGTCACAGTCGAAAGCCCCTTTGAAGGCTTCCGGGAGGCGGTGCATCTGGCTACCTCGGGGGCAGACCCGCTGGTCAGCCAGTTCACCCCCGGCTACGGCATGGTGCTCAACCTGCTGCAAACCCACACGCTAGATGAAGCGAAAGACCTGATCGAGCGCAGCTTTGGCCAATATCTGGCCACCCTGCACCTAGTGCCCCAGCAGCAGGAAATCGATCGCCTGGAGGGGGCGATCGCCCATCAGCAGGCCCAGCTCGCTGCCTTCGACGAGGGGCTACTGGCCGAGTACGCCAAACTCAAAGAACGCCTGAAGGAAGAACGCCGTCTGCTTAAAACCCTCCAGCAGCAGGCCGCCCAGGTGCTGGCCGACGACGTGGGCAAGATGGTGCCCTTTGCGATCGCAGGCACCCTGCTCTCCCTCAAGGGCAAGCATATTCCCGTCAGTGAGCCGGTGCCCGCCGTACTGGTCACTAAGGTGCAGGGGTCGGGCCAGTTTCCCTACCTGGTGTGCCTGACTAAAACCAACCAGTGGTGCGTGGTCACCGCCGCCGATGTGGTCGGCCTCCACGCCGATATTCCTCGCTTGCAGTCGGTCGATACTCTGGCTCCCCCTTCGGAGCTGATGCCCAGTCCCGGTAAGCGCTGCCGGGGCGATGACCACACCGCCGCCCTGGTGAATGCCATGGCCACCCCGCCCACCCTTGAGATGCTGGCCCCCGAGGTGCAAGACCAGCTCGATCGCATGGGCGAGGTCGAGCAGGCCCTGGCCAGCCACCCTGCCAGCCAGTGGGAGAACGCCAAAGGATTGCTCAAGCGCCAGAGGCGGCTGCGCGATTTGGAAGATGAATGGCGCGATCGCCAGCAAAAACTCTCCCAGTACACCGGCCGCTACTGGCAAGAGTTTCTCCACATTATGGATGTGCTCAAGCACTTCGGCGGCCTTGAAGACAACAAACCCACCGAGCTGGGCGAAATGGCCGCCGCCATTCGCGGCGACAACGAACTGTGGTTGGCCTTAGCTCTAGAGTCGGGCGAGTTTAACCACCTCGATGCCGCCCAGCTGGCCGCCGCCTGCGCCGCCCTCGTCACCGAAAACTCGCGCCCCGACAGCTGGTGCCGCTACAAACTCTCCGGCACCGTGGAAGAAGCACTGGGCGGGCTGCACAGCCTGCGTCGTCAGCTCTACCAGCAGCAGCACCGCCGCCACATCGCCGCCCCCATCTGGCTGGAATACGACCTGGTGGGCCTAGTCGAGCAGTGGGCGCTGCAAGTCGATTGGGTGACTCTGTGCAGCAACACCAGCCTCGACGAGGGCGACATTGTTCGCATTCTGCGCCGCACGCTGGACGTGCTATCGCAAATTCCCCACGTGCCCTACATCAGCGACGGCCTGCGCACCGCGGCCCGCGACGCCAAAGACCTAATGAACCGCTTCCCCGTCAACGAAGAAATCGGCTAGGGTAGGAATTCTCAGCCCTATGAGAGATGGCATGGAGCTGAGAATCCTCCAATCTGTAGGGGTTAGTGCCTCTGCTTAGTGCCTCTGCACAAGCATGAGAATGCGCAGACATTTTTGCAAGCAATCTTCCAGGTTTATGAAATTCATATCTACAGCAGCCCTGTTGACTCTGGGGCTGGGTGCCATGTTTCCTGCATTGGCCCAGACTTTGCCCATTGAGTCGCTGCGTCAGCAAGAGGGCATCACCCTTACGGGCACCGTTGGCAGCGTAGTTGGCAATAGCTTTACCCTTAGCGATGATACTGGCGAAATTATAGTGGGTGCTGGCCCCCGCTGGTACCAAGAAGTTACCGTCATCCCAGGCGAGCAGCTCACTGTTGTGGGCGAATACGACCAGGGCGAGTTTGACGCTTACCGCATTACCCGCGCCAACGGCGACGTAATCGTTGTTCGCGATGGCCCCGGTCGGCCCCATTGGGCAGGCGGCCCCAACCGCCAGCAGCGCTAAAACCCGGCTACCGTAAACTCTGATGGCGTAGCCAGTCATTCAGCCAGACTCCATTTTCACCTTCTAGGGGAGGAATGGGGTCTGCGCCATAGTTGACGACCAAGTCGTAGCCCGACTGATCGTAGATCTCGTTGACCAGGGTCTGCAGATTGACAATAGGTTCTCTATCGTCTGGGGTCAGCGGCAGTGAAAATGCCGGAATTGCCTCTGTCAGATTAAACGCGTATAAACTGGCCCTGGGTCGGGTAGCGCTGGCGCTGACCAAAACTCGGTAATGGCTACGCAGGGCTGTGGGCAGGTTTAGGGGAGGGTTCTACTGGCGTAGCAGGTCAATTTCTACCAGATTGGTAGCGCTAGCCAAAAGAATCTGACGCTTGGCCTCATAGGTTTTTCGCCCTTCGCCAGGGCGTTTATCAGTGGGCGAAAGAACCTCGACAGCAGTAACGACTTCGCTGGTGGCCACATCGCGAATTTCCCGATATCCCTGCCGAATGACCTCAGGCATGGGCAACTCCACTTCTAGGGGCTGGGTTGGGCTGGCCGTTACCACTGTTTGTACGGCTCGACTTTGGCGTAGAGATGCGGCCTGCACTGCTACATCTGGAATACCCACTAGCAGAGAATCTTGTCCCTGGGCTTGGTACATGGCTTCTTCTACTACCACTCGATACTTGGGGCGCAGTTGCGGGGCCAGATCGATGGCGATCGCCGTAATCAGCCGATGGTGAAAGTTGGGCTACGACTGGGGATGCTCCAAGTAGGGATCCATTCCAGGAAAAGGAGACAGTATGGTGGGTGAAGGGCAGCGTGGGTGTACTCCCACTTTAAGCTTAACCACCCAGCCCAAGCCCAATTGATGCAGTTTAAGACGGTTGAATACAGTCAAATGGTGGGCGGGGTCAAATAACTGAGCCCGCTTGTTTGGCATAAGCGCTTTTCAAGTGGTGAGCGATCGCAGCGTTGACCTTAACCCTGGCGGCAAAGGTGGGCAAGCTATAGGAGTGCGTTCCCAAACTACGTAAATTCCTCCGTTTTGCCCCCTCTGGCCCTGTGCAAACCATGCTCGACCACCGCCCCAAGCCCCAGGTGAGCGCAGCTAAACACCTGGATCACTGCCCGGCCCGGCCCAGGATCTCAATTGTGGTCAGCGATTTGTCGAGCCGTGGAGCGGGACGGTGGGGGGGTGCAGTCCGCCCGTTTTTGCTGGCCCAGGCACTGCAAACCATGGGCTACCCGGTAGAAATTGCCGGATTTTGCCCTGGGAGTGACGGCTCCAGCGTGATCCCCCCAGGCCCACGGGCTGACATCCCTTTGCACAGCATCGCTTTACCCACGACCTCCCTCGGCCCAGGCGCTGTGGGATACCTTTTTCGGCACCTCAGCGGCGACATTATCTACGCCTACAAGCTCAAGCCCAGCAGCTTTGGCCTGGCCCTGGTGCACCGGCTGCGCCACCATCGCCCCGTTATGCTCGACATTGACGACTGGGAGCTGAGCTGGCACGGGGGCGATCGCTACCGCTACCGCCCCTCGCCCCAGCAGCTGGGGCGGGACGTGCTGAAACCCAGCGGCGCTCTACGAAATCCTGACCATCCCCTCTACTTGCAATGGATGGAACGCTGGGTTGGCAAGGCCGACTTGGTGACTACCCACAACGGCTTTTTGCAGCAGCGCTTTGGCGGCACCATCATTCCCAACGGCAAAGATACTGAGCTGTTTAACCCCGATCGCTACGACCCCGCAGCCAGCCGCGCCGCCTATGGTCTGAGCAATTACCGGGTGCTGATGTTTCCCGGTGCGCCGCGCCCCTACAAAGGCGTAGAGGATCTGCTGACGGCGATGGACATTTTGGATGAGCCCGACCTGAAGCTGGTGATCGTCGGCGGTAGCCCCTACGACGACTACGATCGCACCCTGCTCGATCGCTGGCCCCAGCGCATTGTTCACCTGGGCAAACAGCCCTCCGATGCAATGCCCAGGGTGATCGCCGCCGCCCACGTGGTGGTGGTGCCCCAGCGCCAGACCCCCGCCGCCCAGGCCCAGTTTCCCCTCAAGCTGACGGACGGCATGGCGATGGCGAAACCCATTCTGGCGACGCGGGTGGGCGACATTCCCGCTATTCTCAACGGCTGTGGCTATCTGGCGGAGGCCGATGCCCCGGCCGATTTAGCAGAGCAGATTACGGCGATTTTTGCCGATTATGACTATGCCCTTGAGTTGGGGAGGCGGGGGCGCGATCGCACCCTTACCCACTACAGCATCGCCGCCATGGGCGCAGGCCTACATCAGGCGATCCAAGAAAACGTTCTCGCAAAGGTGCATTGGCGAAGCCATGGGCTGGGGCCTCCCAACCCACCCTGACCGCCGAATGTCCCCTACGCGTCCCCTACCTTCCCCACTCCCCATGTCTGCCCAAAGGCTCCTCTTCAACTACGCAAAACGCTACCCCTGGCGCATTCTGGCCGCTATTGGGCTGGGCTTTTCGGGGGCGGTGTTTAACGGGGTGGGCACTACGCTGATTGTGCCAGCGGTGTTTGAGCTGTTGGGCACCGAGGCCGACAGTGCTGGCGCGATCGCCCTTCCCCCCCTGCTAGAGCAGATGCTGGAGCCGGTTTTGGGCATCCCCGGCCCGGGGCGGGCGGTGCTGATGCTGAGCTTTATTGTGCTGACCATTCTGCTCAAAAACCTGGCTAACTACCTCAGCAGCGTCACCAGTGAAGGGCTCAGCCGCCGTCTCACCTGCGATCTGCGCCGCGACGGGCTCGACCTGCTGCTCAGGGTCGATATCGACTACCACAACACCATGCGCACCGGGGATATCATCCAGCGGCTGAATGACCAGATTGGCCGGGCGGTGACCTCGATCAACGCGGTGATTAACCTGCTGCGGGCGTCGCTGAATATCTTGTTTTTTGCCCTGGTGCTGCTGTCGATTTCAGGATCGCTTACCCTAGCGGCGGTGGTGCTGATGGCCGGGGTGCTGCTGCTGAATCGCTACGTGATCGCTCGCGCCCGTGAGCACGGCAAGGCCCTGGCGGAGGCTTCTAAGGATTACTCAGTACGCACCCTAGAAATGCTCAACGGTATGCGCCTGGTGAAGGCTACCGCCAACGAGGCCGCAGAATTTGCCCAGGTGGAAGCGCTAATTGAGCGGCGGGAACAGGCGGCGCTGCGATCGCAGATGAACGCCGCCATCATCGGCCCGCTGAACGAAATTCTCAGCATTTTGGCCCTGGTGGCGATTATTCTCATTAGCCAGTTTTGGCTGGGCAGCGGCTCGGCGGCCTCGGCCACCCTGCTGCTGACCTTTTTGTTTGTGCTGTCGCGGGTGGTTCAGTTTGTGGGGCAGCTCAACTCGGCCCGTAGCCAGTTGGCCAACAGTGCCGCCAGCGTTGACCTGGTCTACGACTTTTTGCGCCGCGACAATAAACCCTTTATGCCCCAGGGCGTTGGCGCAGCTTCTCCTCATCAGACTCGCCCCCTCACTACCCTGCAATCGGGCATCACCTTCGAGGGCATCGCCTTCAAATATCCCACTGCCAACGATTGGTCGCTGCACGATATCAACCTCTCGCTGCCCAAGGGCACTACCCTGGCGCTGGTGGGGGCCTCCGGCGCGGGCAAGTCTACCCTGGCCGATCTGCTGCCCCGTTTCTATGACCCGATCGCAGGCCGTATCGCCATCGATGGCGTAGACCTGCGCGAGTTTGACCTGGGCAGCCTGCGCCGGGCCATGGGCATTGTTAGCCAAGACACGTTTTTGTTTAACGCCACCGTGCGCGACAACATCGCCTACGCCCAGCCTGCCGCCACCGACGCTGAGGTGGTACAGGCGGCGCGGCGCGCTAACGCCTACGAATTTATTAGCCAATTGCCCCAGGGCTTCGACACGGTGGTGGGCGATCGCGGCGTCATGCTCTCGGGCGGTCAGCGCCAGCGCATCGCCATTGCTCGCGCCCTGCTGCAAAACCCACCGATTCTCATTCTCGATGAGGCCACCAGCGCCTTAGATACGGTGTCAGAGCAGCTGGTGCAGGAAGCCCTGGAGGATTTGAGCCGCGATCGCACCACCCTGGTAATTGCCCATCGCCTCTCCACCATTCGCAAAGCCGACCAGATCGCCGTGCTGGACAAAGGCCGCGTGGTCGAACTCGGCACCCACGAAGAATTGCTGCAACAACAGGGCCGCTACACCTACCTCTACACCGTGCAGTTCGCCCAAGAAACCGGCTCCTGCCCCACCCCCCCTGCGATCACCGGCACTGACTCCTACGACCTGCGATCGGGCCTCAACGTCGTCCTTGGCTCCCTCCAGCTGCTCGCCGACGGCCTAATCGAAGATGGCCCCGAAACCGAAGAACTCGTCCAAGAAGCCTACCGGGCCGCCCTCAACCTGCTCCCCACCCTCGAAGCCGTCGAAAAACAGGCTGCCGTCACTGATCAATCACCCCGGCCCCCATCGCTGTTACCTCTCCCTAGCGCCTCCATCTCCCCATCCAATTCAAAATTCAAAATTCAAAATTAAGCTCTTACTTCCCCACTCCCCACCCCATGCCCCGCCCCTACCTCTTTTTCATCCGCGACACCCTGCCCCAGCCAGCGGCTCACCTGATTCAGACCGTGCAGTGCGCCAACGCCGCCGCCAACTTGGGCTACCCCACTCAGCTCGCCTTTGTCGATCGCGGCGCAGCGGCCTGGCAACCCTGGTGCTGGGTCAACCCGCAGCCCCAGCCGGTGGATGACGCCTTCGCCCGATTTTTCAACCTTCAAACTGGGGCGCTGAATTCGCTAGAGCTGTTGCCTCTGGCCATGCCCTGGCCCATCGACCGGGTTAAACACAAGCTCACCAATGCCAGCACTGTGGCCTGTAAATACTACTGGCCCCTGCACCTGGCCGCCCGCACCGCCCTCGTCCACACCCGCGACTGGAATTTTGCCAAGGCCGCCCTCAAGCAGGGGGTGCCCGTGGTGTTTGAGTGCCACCACCACACCGAAAAACCCTTCGAGCCCGAGATGGCGACCCATCCCCTGTTGCAGGTGGTGGTCACCGTCATCGATACGGTGAAGGAGAGCATTATTCGCAATGGGGTGCCTGAGAAAAAGGTGGTTACGGTGCCCAACGGGTTTAACGCTGGTTTTTTGGCGCGGCATCCAGGGGCGGCGCAGGGGTGGCGCGATCGCCTCCTCACCCCACCTTTCGCCCAGCTCGTGGTCTACGCCGGGGCGCTGCACGAGTTTAAGGGCGTCGATTTACTGCTGGAAATTGCCCCCCAGTTTCCCCAGGTAAAATTTGCGTTGGCCGGTGGCCCCGTTGAGCAGCAGCAGCACTACCGCGATCGCATCGCCGACCTAGGTCTAAGGAATGTGGATGTACTCGGATTTTTAGACCAGCACGACCTGGCCCACCTGCTGCAAGCCGCCGATGCCCTGGCCCATCCCCATTTATTCGGCCAGGCCGCCACCTTTACCTCGCCCCTCAAGCTATTCGACTACCTGGCCTCGGGTACTCCGGTTGTGGCAACCCGCATTCCCTCGCTGGAGAACTGGCCGCTGACCGACCAGATTGCCGCCTGGTGCGACCCCAACCAGCCTCAAGCCTTTGCCGAAAATCTGCGGCAGGTGCTCGCCCAGCATCCTCGCCCGGCTGAGGGCTTTGCCCCCAACCTTGACGCTCTACAGCCCTACTCCTGGGAAGCCCGGATCGAGAAAATTTTGTCCTACGTAGAATCCCAATACCATCCCCAACTGCTGGGAGAAAACTCATGACCCGCCCCATTGTTGGCATGCTGTCGAGCTACGGCGGCCTCACCCAGTGCGACTGGCTGTGGAAACAGACGCACGAACCCTTTGGGGTTTGGGGAAACATGCAGCTGCAATCGCAGGATCCTAAGCCCGACTATCTTTTGCTCTACCAATTCAACTTTCACGAGCGGTTGGCTCCCAAGCCGCTGTCAAAGTCCCAGCGGTTGCTCAGCGCCTTGCCCTTTGCCAAACCTGCCGCTCCGGTGGAAGCTCTTAGCCAGCTGCCTCCCCAGTTCAGTCAGGTGCCCAAAGAACGCACGGCCTTTTTGCTGCGCGAGCCGCCGTTGCCGGAGGTGCGATCGCAAAATCTACTCAACTACGCCCACGCCCGCGACCACTGCGGCTATGTCTCTGGCCCCGACGACTCGGCTCCTACCCCCGCCTACATGCCCGCCATCTGGTACGTGAATGTCTCATTTCGCGAGCTGAACGAAGCCCCGCCCCCCGAAAAATACAGCCCCTGTAGCTGGATTACCTCTGGCATTAACCGCACCGAGAGCCACCGCCAGCGGCTCGCATTTTTGCAGCAGCTTCAGGAAAGTGGCGTGCCCGTTGAGGTTTACGGACGCGACTTGCCCCCCGGCACCCGCACCGTCGGAGAACTCAGCAACAAGTGGTCGGGCATGGCCCCCTACACCTACAACCTGGCGATCGAAAACTTTGCCGAAAACGACTGGTACGCCAGCGAAAAGCTCTGGGATGCCCTGCTGTCGTGGTGTCTACCCATCTACTACGGCGGCGGCGCGGCGGATAAGCTCTTGCCCCCTGGCAGTTTTTTGCGCCTGCCCAGCCTGGATGAAAAGGGGATTGAGTACATCCGCGAGGTGACGGCTAGCCCCGATGCGTGGGTGGAGGCAAAGGATGCGATCGCTGAGGCCCGCCAGGTGATCCTCCACAAGCTGAATTTGATGAACTGGCTGTCGGAGTGGGTAGGGAGTCAGGGGTAAATAGGTGGGTGAGTAGGCGGGTAGGCGAGAAGGCGGGTGGATGGGTGGAAAAGAAAGTAGGGTGGGCACTGCCCACCATTGAGGTAACTTGAATGGACGGTATTTGTACCCTCGGTAACGATCGCGTCTACGACCAAATTGTGGCGCTGCTTAACAGTATTGAGGTCTTTGCGGGGCCGGAGATGCCCGTGTGCATTTACCCCTACGACGACCAGGTGGAGCAGTTGAGAGAACTGGTGCGATCGCGCCCCCACCTCACCCTTTACGACGACAGTGCCTCCATTCAGCGGTGGGATGCCTGGGTGGAGCAAATCTGGGCCACCCATCCCACCGCTCGGCAACAGTGGGATGCGATCGGTAGCACGGGCATTCACCGCATGGGTACCCACCGCCGCTTCTGCGCCTTCGACGGCCCCTTCGATCGCTTCCTCTATATGGATGCTGACACCCTGTTACTCAGCGATCCAGCCCCGGTGTTCAACGCGTTGGATGAGTACGACTGGGTCACCTACGACTTTCAGCACAAAGACCTCAGCCATGTATACGACGTAGATTCACCCTGGTTGGAGCAGCTATTCTCCCCGCAGCAGTTGCAGCGGCAGGCATTTTGTTCAGGGTTCTACGCCAGTCGCCGAGGGTTGTTTGATCCTGATCGGGGCCAAGACATTTTGGATTGGTTGAAATCTGGAGAAGCGGCGGTGCTCTACCCCATGGCCCCAGACCAAACCATTCTCAACTACCTGGTGATCCGGCGAGGGGTGAATTCCTGCAACCTGGCGCTGGCCCTGCCGCCCGAGGAACGCACCGGAAATTCTGTCACCTCTAGCCACTTCACTACTCAAGAAAACCGCGTCTATGACAAGGGCGTGCCGCTGCTATACCTGCACTACATCGGCCTATCGTCCAAACTCTTTACCCGACTCTGCGACGGCGAGAACGTTGACCTACCCTACCGCGAGGTGTTCTTGCACTACCGCTATCTGCACAATTCTGAGAATCGCCCTGCACTGACGGGCAAACTAGTGACAGCCAAGCCCCAGGGCTGGCGACGGTACCTGAAACCCCTGACCCAGTTGCTCCCCTGAGGATTGCTATGACTTCGCGCGGCATTTACATTACAGCCAACGACAAGGTGCTCGACCACGCGATCGCCTGCCTCAACAGCATTCGCGCCTATGACCCCAGCATCCCCGTCGTGCTGATTCCCTACAACGACGACTACCACCAGGTGGCCGAGGTGCTGGGCCGCGACTACGGGGTTGAGGTCTACCCCGACCTAGACTTTATCCAGCGGTTGTCAGAAACTTTGCACGGCATTTTTGGTGAGGGGTTCTTTGCTCGCCCCAACCAGTTTCGCAAGCAGGCCTGCTGGTTTGGCCCCTTCGATCGCTTCCTCTACATCGATACCGATGTGGTGGTGTTTAGCGCGATCGCCAAAGTCCTCGACGCTCTCGACGACCACGACTTCATCAGCTACGACTACCAGCACCGGGGCGGCATTCGCAACGTGTTTGCCCCTGCGATCGTCGAGCAGGGCGTTTTCACCGCCGCCGAGCTAGAGGATATGTTTAACTGCGGCTTTTGGGGGTCTAAAAAAGGGTTGGTCAGCGAGCAAGACCTCTACGACACCTTTGCCGAATGCGCCGCCCACCCCGACTACTTCGACTTTTCTGAAAAAACCTCCGATCAGCCGATCATCAACTACCTAATTCTCAAGCGGATGGCGCGACGGTTTAACCTGGTGCGTCAGCCCGGCGGCGGCCCCGGCAACTGGGCGGGCAGCCCCCACTTTGTGCAAGAGGGGATGACGCTGGTAGACCCAAATGTGAACAAGCCCCTCGACTACCTGCACTGGGCAGGCTACCGCATTCAACCCGGCTGCCCCTACTGGGATGTCTGGGCCCACTACCGCTACCTCCGCGACCCCGCCAGCCGCCCGGTAGACGTTCCAGTAGCAGCCCCATCTCCCATGAAAACCCTCAGTCGTAAAGCAGGAAAGCTGCTGAGCCGTCTGAGCAAATAACAGAGTTTTGTAGGGTGGGTTAGGCTTCATTGACTCTTGGCTACACATCCCAATACTTTGGGAGGCCGTAACCCACTAACCGGGTTTCATCCCCCGTTAAAATCTCGATGAACCAAGACTCCAGGGTTCTTTTGCAACTGTCAAAAAGTTTTAACCTATTTCAGCAGAACCCTGGGGTCTACCCTCGCTAAAACAAACGGCCTTGCTGTACTTCTTCTAAGGCTGATTGCGCCGTACCAGAAGACGCAAGGCGATCCGCATACCGGGTAGTTTCGGGCAAGCGGTATTTCGTGCTGCACTTCAACACCAGGTCGATGGCGGTTTCTAGTGTCGTGTAGTGGCCGGGGGAAATGTATAGGGGTTTGGTGTTGGCGCGGTTGCGAAGAACGGCTCCAATGCGATCGCCCCGATCCATCAGCGGTACCCAGGTACCTTTGTCGGGCGGCACCTCGATGTGGGTGCCCACCAGGCGCGACTTGGCGACGCCAACGGTAGGGCGATCGCATAACAACCCCAAATGCGACGCAATTCCTAATCGCCGGGGATGCGCGATTCCCTGGCCATCGCAGAGAATTACATCCGGCTCAGTTTTGAGCTGCGCCAGTGCCGCCAGCACCGCAGGCACCTCCCGAAACGACAGCAGCCCCGGCACGTAGGGAAAGACGGTCGGCTGCCGCACCAGCACCTCATCCACCGGGGTCAGATCGGGGAAGGACAGCACCACCACGGCAGCGCGGGTGGTCTTGCCCTCATCCTCAAACCCGGCATCGACTCCGGCAACGTAGCGAATTGGATTGGGGATGCGGTCTTCGAGGACGACCTGGGGTGCGAGGGTTTGCTGAAGGGCGATCGCCTCGGCGGGCGTGGTCGGCCAGCGATCGGGAAACTGAATCTGCATGGCTAAAGCCTTCGTTACGCCGTAGCCTCAACCTTGCCGCAGATGCCATAGTAGAAACAACCTTCCATTGATTGAGATGGGCAGCGTTGATGAGTTAAATGTCGTTGGGTTGACACTGTAACTAGCTTCCGTAAAAGCTGGTTGCGATATGAACTACGCTAAGAACCGTTGCTATGCCTAGGAAAATTCGCGAGCTAAAAGCTCAAATCCAACAAGCAGGATTTGTTTATTTACCTAAGCGCGGTAAGGGAAGCCATGAGCGTTGGAAGCATCCACTACTGACAAAAACGCTCACAATTTCAGGCAAGGATGGTGATGATGTCCCACGCTATTTAGAGAAACAAGTATTACAGTTGTTGCTTGAATTAGAAACGATTCAGGAGGATAGAGAACAATGAATCGATATAGCATGATCATTCAATGGTCAGAGGCTGATCAGCTTTTTTTGGTAACTATTCCTGAGTTTTCGGAGCGGGTAACAATGCCCTGTACCCACGGCAAATCCCGCGAGGAAGCAATTTTACAAGGCGAAGAAGTAATCGATATGTATTTGGAAGCCTGGCGGGAAGAAGGTCAACCCATTCCTGAACCCAACACGTTACAAGCTGCTTAGACAACTAAAAGTGACTGTGCTTAACGATTAAATCTCAGACTCTAGACCTAAACCCCTCACTTTTCACTGTGATAGGGTGATCATGCCCTTACCCGCCTAGTGGTTATGACTAATCGTCTGGCAGATTCACCTAGTCTGTATCTGCGGAAGCACGCCGAAAACCCGATCGACTGGTGGCCCTGGTGTGATGAGGCGTTGGAGCGGGCCAGGGCAGACAACAAGCCGATATTTCTCTCCATCGGCTACTCCAGCTGCCACTGGTGCACGGTGATGGAGGGCGAGGCGTTTTCGGATGAGGCGATCGCCGCCTACATGAACGCCAACTTCATCCCGATCAAGGTCGATCGCGAAGAGCGACCTGACATCGACAGCATTTATATGCAGGCGCTGCAAATGCTCACCGGGCAAGGGGGCTGGCCGCTAAACGTGATGCTGCATCCCGAAACGCGAGTGCCGTTTTATGGGGGCACCTACTTTCCCCTAGAGCAAAAGTATGGCAGGCCGGGTTTCTTGCAGGTGCTCACGGCCCTGCGCCAGTTCTACGACACCGAGAAATCTCGCTTGGCCGAGATTACCGAGGCGGTGATGGGCAATCTGCACCAGGGGGCGCAGCTGCCGGAAACTCCGGCAATTCCATCAGCGGATGTGCTCTATGCGGGGTTGACGACGAACGCCAAAATTCTGATTCCTTCAGGCCAGGGTACTTGCTTTCCGATGATTCCCTACGCAGCAGCGGTGCTGGGTGGGCTACGGTTTGACCTGGAGCTGGATGTGGCGCACCTCTGCGGCCAGCGGGGGCGAGACATGGCGCTGGGCGGCATTTATGACCACGTGGGCGGCGGCTTTCACCGCTACACCGTAGACCCAAGCTGGACGGTGCCGCACTTTGAGAAGATGCTCTACGACAACGGCATGATTGTGGAGTATCTGGCTGACCTGTGGGCTAGCGGACAGCAAGAACCGGCCTTTGAGCGGGCGATCGCCCTCACCCACACCTGGCTCTTGCGTGAAATGACTGCCCCAGACGGTTATTTCTACGCCGCCCAGGATGCCGACAGCTTTGTCACCTCCAATGACGCCGAGCCCGAAGAGGGCGCATTCTACGCCTGGCCCTACAAGACTTTGGAATCGGCGCTAACTACTGACCAGATGCAGGCGTTGGCTAATGCCTTTGCGGTGACCCTAGAGGGCAACTTTGAGGGGCAAATTGTGCTGCAAAGGTTTGACCTTGGCTCCCTTTCTGCCGAGGTCGAGTTGGCCCTTGGTCGGCTCTTTACCCTGCGCTACGGCACCCCGGCAGCCGAGCTAGAGACTTTTCTCCCGGCGATCGACAACCAGGCGGCTAAAACCCAGCCCTGGCCGGGGCGCATTCCCCCGGTGACTGACACCAAGCTGATTGTGGCGTGGAATAGTTTGATGATTTCTGGCTTGGCTAAGGCGGCGATCGCGTTCCACAACCCTGACTATCTGGCCACCGCCATCACCGCCGCCGAGTACATTCGCCATCACCAGTGGGTCGGTAGTCAGCTGCACCGTCTGGGCTACGACGGCACGCCCCAGGTATCGGCCCAGTCAGAGGACTACGCCCTGCTGATCAAGGCATTCCTTGACTTGCACCAGGCTAACCTAGCGCTGGCAAACGCAACCGCCGCCACCAACTGGCTAACGCTGGCGATCTCAACCCAGCATGAGTTTGACCACCATCTGTGGAGTGCTGACCAGGGCGGCTACATGAGCGCAGCGAGTGGCAAAGACTTGCTGGTGCAAGAGCGCCCCTACCAAGACAGCGCCACTCCTGCGGCGAATGGAGTCGCTGTCGCCAACCTCGTCCGTCTCTCGCTGCTCACCGATAACTTGGACTATTTAGACCGCGCCGATCGCACCCTGCAAGCCTTTGGCACGGTTATGGAGCAAATTCCTCGCGCCTGCCCCAGCCTGCTAACGGGCCTCAACTGGTTTCGCAACGGCACTGTGGTCAAAGCGGTGGCAGACATCATTCCTGAACTAGCGGCAGAATACTGGCCAACGACTGTTTTCACGGTCTCCAATGATCTATCCGATGACGCGGTGGGGATGGTGTGCCGAGGCACTACCTGTCTAGCGGTGGCAGATTCTGCGGATAAACTACGGCAGCAGTTACAAACCCTCCGGCCTCGATAAGTTATGCCCCATAATCCAGATTTGTATAGGGTGTTGTGCGATCGCATTCACCAGTCGCCCCAGGGCCGCATCACTTTTGCCGAATTCATGGAGCTGGCCCTCTACCATCCCCAGAGTGGCTACTACACCACCAAAGACGCCATCCTGGGGTTTGAGGGAGACTTCGTTACCTCGGCCCACCTGGGCCACGACTTTGGCGAACTGCTGGCTGTCCAGTTTGCTGAAATGTGGGATCATTTGGATCGCCCAAATTCCTTCTCGCTGGTAGAAATGGGGGCGGGCCAGGGGCTGATCGCCGCCGATGCGCTGGGTGCCCTGCAAAACCACTTTCCCGAATGCTTCGCCGCCCTGAGCTATCAAATTGTCGAAAAATCTGACCGCCTGCGGGCCGCCCAAGCGCAGCGCCTGTTGCCCTGGGACGGACGGGTCACTTGGCTAGATTTAGAAGACATTCCCGACGACAGCACCATCGGCTGCTTTTTCACTAATGAACTGGTCGATGCCCTGCCCGTGCATCAAGTGGTGATGACTGAATCAGGCCTGCAAGAGGTCTACGTCACCCTGGCCGATAGGGCAGAATCCCCGCGGCAAGAAGTGCTGGCCCCGCCCTCGACGCCGCGTTTGGCCGACTACTTTGCCTTCGTCGGCATCGACTTGGCCGACCCGCAGTACGCCCCTGGCTACCGCACCGAAGTTCACCTCGCCGCGCTCGACTGGATGAAAACCGTTGCCGCCAAGCTGCACCAGGGGTACGTGCTCACCGTTGACTATGGCTACCCCGCCAGCCGCTACTACAGCCGCGCGCGTTCCCAGGGCACGCTTCAGTGCTACTACCAGCACGCCCACCACGACAACCCCTACAGCCACCTGGGCCACCAGGACATTACCGCCCACGTCAACTTCACAGCGCTGGAGCACCAGGGGGAACAGTGCGAGCTAGAAACCCTAGGGGCCACCCAGCAGGGCATGTTTTTGATGGCGCTGGGCTTGGGCGATCGCCTAGCCGCTCTCGGTCAAATTCAGGCCAGCGACCCCACCACCGTCAACCTCGCCATCCAGCGACGCGACAAACTTCACCAGCTGATCAACCCCATGGGCCTGGGGAATTTTGTGGTGCTAGTACAGGGCAAGGGGCTCCCGCCCGCTGCCAAGACGCTGAAGGGGTTAACGGTGCCACCGCTGATGTAGGGCGCAATCGCACCCATCCACTCTGCAAATTCAAGACTCACTCATCCCTAAGCTCCTACAGGCTCCAGCGGTTTAGTCTGCTGCTGTTCGACCCGACGGGGCTGGCCCCAGAGCACCGTTTCGTGCTTGTAGATCACCATGCCGGGGCGCGCGCCCTTGGGCTTGTAGACATGGCGGGGCTGGGTATAGATCACCGGCACCTGGTCGGCCTGGCGGGCGCGGCTAAAGTAGGCGGTTAGGTCAGCCACGTAGGCTAGGTCGCGATCGCTGGGCACATCCCCCGCCCCTAGGCGCAGCAGCACGTGACTACCGGGAATCTCCTGGGTGTGAAACCAGAGGTCGTAGTCAGTGGCCACCGTCGAGATCAGCAGATCGTTTTGGCGGTTGTTGCGGCCCACCAGCACCGGCAGACCATCGGGGGTCTGTAGCCGACGGAAGCCTTCATCGTTGGCTTTGCGATCGGTCGGTCGGTAGTCGGGCGAGGTCATATAGCCCTGCTGAATCAGCTCGTTGCGAATGTCGATCAGCGCCTCTAGATCCGCCGGTTCTTCGTAGGTAGGGATCTGGGTTAGAGCCGCTTCTACCTGCTCGAGATAGGCTAGTTCGCCCTGTACCTCGGCCAGCAGCGGAGCCACTGCATCCTTTGCCCGCTTCAGTTTTTGGTGCTGTTTGTAGAGACGCTGGGCCTGCTGAATCGCCGTTTTGTCGGGGTCAATGGCAAGGGTGACGGGTGCTCCAGTATCAAAATCCTCTACCGTGAGCTGGGTGAGGCCAGGCTGCCACTGGTGGCTATAGGTCATCATCAGATCGGCCTGCTGGCGGTACTGGTCGGCCTGGGCCGACTGGTCGAGGCGCTGCCCAAAGGTGTGGGCCTTGAGCCGCAGCTTGTCAAGCACACCCTTAAGCCGCTGCTGAATCTGGTTTTTGAGGCGATCGAACTGCTGTAGGACAATCTCGCGGCCATAGTACTGGTTGAGCAGAGTATTGATGTCTGCCACCGGGGCCATCCCCTCCCAGTCGAGGACGGTGTAGCCACCCTCGACCCAACCGGGGTAAAACTCGCCCTTTTCAAGACAGACCAACCAGCGCTGCCACACCTCAAACAAGCGATCCCAATCGCTTTGGATCATGGTTGCAGCGGATTGGTCGGGGGTCAAGCGGGCGGTGGAGAGGAGCGATCGCACCAGCGACGAACTCAGCCCCCCGTAGCTCTGCATCAGCATCTTTTTGAGCGTCGTGGGCACCAGCGTCACCCGCTCCTGCCAGGAGGTTTGGGATTCCTTCAGACTGGGCAGCGTGTTCATGATCGCCGGGGGCAGCACGTAGGGGTCGCCGGTTTGAATGGGCCGCACCCGCGACTGCTGATCGCTCACCTGGTGGGCAGCGGTAACAATCTGGTTCTGGGCATTGGCCAAAATCACATTGCTGTACTTGCCCATAATCTCAACGTACAGGTGCCACTGGGGCGGGTCGCCGGGGCGCGGGCCAAACTGCAAATCGATCGCCCGCTCCCAGGGGGCCACCGGGGCGATCGCCACCAGCGCCAGCTGGCTAATCTGGTGCTTCAACTGCTGGCTAAAGGTAAACGTGTCCTGGCCCTTAGGGGGCGCATCGCCCAGGTGCAGCCGCGCCGCCTGGGGATGCCACGAAATCGTCAGCCAACTGCGGCGATCGAGGGTTCTAAGGGCCAAGGCCAGGGTAGTCGTATCGATCTGCACCACCGTCTCGCAGCGGGCCGGCACCCAGTCAGCCTCCAGGCTCTGGCACATGGCCATCAGAGTAGTAAAGTCAACCGGCTGCACAACACAATCCTCCAGGCTGAGACAAAGTAATTAGGGGAATCCCAGGGATAGGGCAGCCCGAGAACCCCGATAAAGGGCTAAGAAGCTCCGATTGAGCTGCTTCTAGGCCGAAAGGTGTAGCCCAAGGAACGAAAACGCCAGAATTCTGAAATTTTGCCGGATATTAACCCTCAGCAACAGTTGGATTCGTTAGTATGGCAATAAGTCTGATCTGGGCTCAAATGTAGAGCATAGTGCCAAAAAGCCCCGGCTTTTCTGGCCAGTCGGGGATAACCCTGGCGTTAGCACTGGCACCTCCCGTTACTGCCCTTCTATATATTATGGACATCAAGCTTATCAATATTGGCTTTGGCAATATCGTATCGGCCAATCGGGTGATTGCCATCGTTAGCCCTGAGTCTGCCCCCATTAAACGCATTATCTCCGACGCCCGCGAGCGGGGGCAGTTGGTCGATGCCACCTACGGTCGCCGCACCCGTGCCGTCATCATCACCGACTCAGGCCACACCATTCTCTCTGCCATTCAGCCCGAGACCGTCGCCCATCGCTTTGTCAGCGGCAAAGACGGGGATGGGAAGTGAAGGAGTGACGAGTAAGGGGGATGGGTGTCAGCAACGCTAAGGAAATGCGATGGCCCCTTAGGGCCAGTCTTTGACTATCGCCATGATTGCCTCACTGGACAAAGCCCCCATAACCTTTGACGAATTCATTGAGTGGTATCCAGAGAATTCGGAGTACCGCTACGAACTGCGGCGGGGGGTGGTGGTCGAGATGCCCAAACCTAGGGGAAAACACTCCAAATTGGCAGGTAATTTAGCCTTTGAGCTAGGTGCGTTTGTTCGCAGCGCTAACCAGCCCTATTTCATTCCCAAAGAATGCGTGATTAAACTCTCGAACGACATGGGCTACGAGCCCGATATTGTCGTTTTGGCGGAAGCGGCGATCGCCGACGAGCCTCGCTGGGAGCGAGAATCGGTGATTACCAGAGGCCAATCGATCAAACTGGCGGTAGAAGTCGTCTCTACCAACTGGCGGGATGATTACCTGCTCAAACTGGCCGATTACGAAGCCTTTGGCATTCAAGAATACTGGATTGTGGATTATCTGGGGCTGGGCGGACGGCGCTATATTGGTTCACCCAAGCAACCTACCTTTACCCTTTGCCATCTGGTGGATGGAGAGTTTGAGCTACAGCAGTTTCGAGGCAGCCAACTCATTGTTTTCCCCCACGTTTCCAGGGTTATCGCTGACCGTAGATCAGATATTCGGTTATTGCGCTCCGTCTCTCTAGCTGCCCCCTGCCCCGCCCTACCGCTTCCTTTTGCTTGATAGACTACTCAAGGAACGTCTCCTCACCTGCCACCCCATGCCTGCCGATCGCCCCGAGTCCATTGAGAAAATTGTGGCCCGTTTTCAAAAGGCCGCTGACCCCAAGCGTCGCTACGAGCAGCTGCTGTGGTTCGCCAAAAAACTCGACCCTCTGCCCGAGGAGTACAAAAC
The DNA here is from genome assembly GCF_034932455.1 of Leptolyngbya sp. CCNP1308. Classification (NCBI taxonomy): domain Bacteria; kingdom Bacillati; phylum Cyanobacteriota; class Cyanophyceae; order Leptolyngbyales; family Leptolyngbyaceae; genus Leptolyngbya; species Leptolyngbya sp. CCNP1308. The sequence continues at coordinate 72,968 of NZ_JAYGIH010000009.1, forward strand.
CCCCGAAAACAAGGTGCCGGGCTGTGTCTCCCAGGTGTTTGTGGTAGCTGATCTGATCGATGGCAAGGTGGTCTACCAAGCTGACTCCGACGCGCAGATCACTAAAGGGCTGGTGGCCCTGCTGATCAAAGCGCTCAATGGGCTGACGCCTGACGAAATTGTCACCCTGACGCCCGACTTCATTAAAGACACCCAGCTCGATGTCAGCCTCACCCCATCGCGGGCCAACGGCTTCTACAACATTTTTAAGACGATGCAGCAAAAGGCCCGAGGGCTGCACGATGGGGCGGCACCGGGGGCGCTGTTGAGCTAGCATCAGCTCTGGCCAGTGGTATCCTGTGCAGCCAAACGAGTGAATGGGCATTCCGCCAAACTTTGGTAGACTTTGGAATGCGATTCAACGTCGGTTGATTTTGCCTGCATTCCTTCTGCCACCGTTGGGCCTAATTTCATGAGCGAGTACAGTATTTTTACCTCTGAGTCGGTATCTGAAGGCCATCCCGACAAAATGGCCGACCAGATCTCCGACGCCGTTTTAGACGCCATTCTCAAAGAAGACCTGCATGCCCGAGTGGCAGTCGAAACCCTGGTTAAGACCGGCATGGCCGTGATCGCTGGGGAGGTGCGTACCAACACCTACGTCGATTTAGAAGACATTGTCCGCAACGTGATTTTGGCCATTGGCTACGACAGCTCTGACGTGGGCTTTGATGGGGCCTCGTGCGCCGTGCTCAATGCCATTGGCAAGCAGTCGTCAGACATTGCTATGGGGGTTGATGTGGCCACCGACAAAGACCTGGGCGCGGGTGACCAGGGGCTGATGTTTGGCTACGCCACCAACGAAACCGACACCCTCATGCCCGCCCCGATCTACTACGCCCACCGCCTGGTAGAGCGCCAGGCCCACCTGCGCAAGCACGGCGTGCTGCCCTGGCTGCGCCCCGATGCCAAGAGCCAGGTGACCCTGCGCTACGACAATCTCAAACCCGTGGCCGTAGAGGCGGTGGTGCTCTCGACCCAGCACGACCCCGACGTCTCCCAGGCCGACATCCGCGAGGCGGTGATGGAGGAAATTATTAAGCCGGTGCTGCCCAACGGGTGGCTCCACGCCGATACCCAGTACCACATCAACCCCACCGGGCAATTCATCATTGGCGGCCCCGTCGGCGACTGCGGCCTCACCGGACGCAAAATTATTGTCGATACCTACGGCGGCATGGCCCGCCACGGCGGCGGCGCATTCTCTGGCAAAGACCCCACCAAGGTCGATCGCTCGGCAGCCTACGCTGGGCGCTACGTGGCCAAAAACATCGTGGCGGCGGGCTTAGCCGATCGCTGCGAAATTCAGGTCTCCTACGCCATTGGGGTGGCCCAGCCCACCTCGATCTCGATCAACACCTTTGGCACGGGGAAGGTGGCGGATGGGGCGATCGTAGAGCTGGTGCGCAAACACTTTGACCTGCGTCCTCAGGGCCTGATCGACATGCTCGACCTGCGCCGCCCGATCTACCAGCAGACGGCAACCTACGGCCACTTTGGCCGCGAACTGCCCGACTTCACCTGGGAAAAAACCGATAAAGCCGACTCGCTCAAAGTCGCACTCTAGGCAGTCTCAACTCAAGGGGGCGGTTAGTGATCACTAACCGCCCCCTTGTCCTATGAATTGATGACGGTGGTTTGATGGGGCAGGGCGCTTTCGTCGTGGGGTTCGCTCTGGGTGCCGTGGTCAATGTCTTTAGCATCTTCTTCGGTGCGGCGACGGCTGAGCAGCTCCTTAAGGGGATCGCGCTTTTCTTCGGACATGTGGATTTGAATGTTTGGCCCCGATCGCGCCAGACGAATAACAATGCCGTCTTCTACTGGCACTTCGCTAATGCGGCGACCGTCGAGGTAGGTGCCGTTGGTGCCAATGCTTTTCACCGCCCAGCCGGTATCGGTGCGGTGAATTTCAACGTGGTGGCGCGAGACCACAGCGCTGTAAAGAACCACGTTGTTATCGGTCGATCGACCAATGCGAATCACCGATTCTTGATCAAAAGACCAGCTCTGCACTGGGGTTTTGTGGAGAGGATGGAGCAGCGAGAGGGTAATCACATTACTCAATCAAAAACGATCCCTGTAGTGTCTAATCATAGAAGAGTCTGACGGAGCCCAACTCCTATCTTGGGGTTATGCCCGCTGACGGTCAGTAGGTGCCATCTATCCCCCAGGACTGTTGAGCGGCCTGCTTAGATAATAGTTCAGCGCCGCAGTAATTCAGAGAGGAGTGCAACCCCTACTTCAAAGCTTTAGGTGATGGACATTGAGGCCAGGTCAAGGTCTCCCACAGCGGAGCGATCGAGCAGCCAGTGCAGTTCTCCCTGGGGACGCACTAGGCGCGAGGGATAGGCCTCGTCATCGCCTTCGGGGGCCAGCACCTGGGCCAGGGCAGTCTGTTTATCGGCCCCGGCCACCAAAAACATTACCCGGTGGCTATGGTTAATTAGCGGGGCGGTAAAGGTCAGGCGAGGGTCGCTGCCCTTGTAGCCCACGGTAATCAGGCGGTCGTCTACTCCCAGCGACTCGGTGTGGGGGAAGAGAGACGCAGTGTGGCCATCGTCGCCCATGCCCAGCAAAATTAGGTCAAAGCGCGGTATCTGACTGGGGCCGAGGCCCTGGAGTCCGCCAAAAATCGACTTCACCATCGCCTCATACTGGCGGGCCGACGCCGCCGGATCCCCTTCTAGGGTAGGCGCATACAGCAGGTGGTCAGGCGGAATCGGCACCCGGTCGAGCCAGGCGGCCTTGGCCATGCCCCCGTTGCTGTCGGGGTGGTCGAGGGGCACATAGCGTTCGTCGCCCCAAAAAATGTAGAGTTTTTCCCAGGGCAGGTCTTGCTCGGCCAGGCCGCTGTAGAGGGGCTTGGGCGTGCTGCCACCGGCCAGGGCCAGGGTACAGTAGTCGTGGTCAGCGACGGCGCTGTGGATGGCTTCTACCACCAGGGTCAGGGCCCGCTGCACCAGGGCAGGCTTGTCGGCCAAGATCTCAAGCTGCGGCGCGGTCATAGGCGAAGATTACCGAATAGTGGCCCTAGCGCGCCTGGGGGTTGGGCTAGAGGCTCAGGACGTTTTGGCTGATTTCTCATCAGCAGACTAACGTAGTTATTACCCCAATGCCGATGGCTTAAGCTTTAATTTTGAAGCCAAGATCCAGCGGGGTGAGAGTACTGGTTGACAAGCCGGTCAAAACCTTGAAAGCTTACGGTTAGCTCTGTACCCTGCGATCGCATCTCGCCCCATGCAATTAACGCCCCAGGAAAAAGACAAGCTGCTGATTTTTACCGCTGCCCTGGTGGCCGAACGCCGCAAAGACCGAGGGCTGAAGCTCAACCACCCCGAGGCCGTCGCCTACATTTCTGCGGCCATTCTAGAGGGAGCGCGGGATGGCCGCACCGTGGCCGACCTGATGAGCTACGGCACCACTCTGCTGAGCCGGGCCGACGTCATGGACGGGGTGGCGGAGATGATTCACGATGTGCAGGTGGAGGCCACCTTCCCCGACGGCACTAAGCTGGTTACGGTTCACGAACCCATTCGGTAGGGCGACCCATGGCTGTTTCTGGCTCTAACCCAGGGGAGATTGTGCTGGATGCTGACGCGATCGAGGCCGTGCTGGGGGCGCTGGTCACCCAGCTCGACGCCTACGTGTTTCCGGAGGTGGCAGAAAAGATTCAGGCCGATATTGAGCAGCGCCTAGAATCGGGGGGCTACGGCGACATCAAGGGCGGGCAGCAGCTAGCGGATACGCTGACGGCCCAGCTGCAAGAGATGAGCGGCGATCGCAACCTGCGCCTGCACTTTAGCCCTGCCCTCCTGCCCCATATTGAACCTGAAGCCTTGCCCAATGCCCAGGAGCTTGAGCGCCAGCACCAGGCCAGCCGCCGCCGCAACTTTGACATCAACCGGGTCGAGCGCCTGCCGGGGAACGTGGGCTACATTCAGCTGTTTAGCTTTGAGCCGCCGGAGTTTGCGGGCGAAGCGCTGGCGGCGGCAATGACCCTGGTGGCCCATACCGACGCCCTGATCTTTGACCTGCGCCACAACCAGGGCGGCTCTCCGGCCACGGTGGCGCTGCTGTGTAGCTACCTGTTTCCGGCCCATCCGCCGATTCACCTCAACGACCTCTACTGGAGCGAGACCGACGAAACCCACCAGTGGTGGACGGTGCCCTACGTGCCGGGGCAGCGCTACCTCGACAAGCCAGTGTTTGCCCTCACCAGCCCCGAGACTTTTTCGGCGGCGGAGGAATTTGCCTACAACCTGCAAGTGCTGAAGCGCGGGGCCGTGGTGGGCGAAACCACACGGGGTGGCGCGAATCCGGGGCGGGGCTTTCGCCTGCACGACCATTTTTGGGTGTTTATGCCCACTGGGCAGGCGATCAACCCCACCACCGGCAAAAATTGGGATGGGACAGGGGTGCTTCCCACCGTTAAGGTGCCAGCAGAAACCGCCCTCGACACGGCCCACCTGATGGCCCTCAACCACCTGCTAGAGGCCGGGCCTGAGGGCGTGGCCCGCCGCGAGCTAGAGGAAGCCCTGCCGCGAGTCGAGCGATCGCTCCAGCAAAAGCGCCAAGACTTAATTGCCAACCTAGGAGGCCCAACATGATTCCCGGAGAACTGCTGCCCGCCGAGGGTGAGATCGAGCTAAATGCGGGCAAAGAAACGGTGACGCTGGCCGTGGCGAATACGGGCGATCGCCCGATCCAGGTGGGTTCCCACTTCCACTTTTTTGAGGTGAACGCAGCGCTGAGCTTCGAGCGCGATCGGGCGCGGGGCATGCGGCTCGATATCCCCGCCGGGACAGCGGTGCGCTTTGAACCTGGCGACGAGCGCGACGTGACCCTGGTGCCCCTAGCGGGGGAACGCCGGGTGTACGGCTTCAACGCCCAAATCGAAGGGGCACTGTAAGCTAGGAATAGTTGAACAGCGCCAGGACAACCGCGATGCAGAGCACAGCCGGCCTTGAGCAAACCCTCCTCGACCATCTACGGCAGCTTCCCCCCGACCAGCAGCGGGAGGTTCTAGACTTCGCTGAATTCCTGCACCAGAAATTGCCACGGCAGGTGTTCCCTCAGCCATCCCTACAACAGCTCGAACAGCTCGCTAGCCTGCCCCTATCTCAGCGCCATCAGGTCTTAGCGCCATTCATCGCCGCTACCGCCCAGGACTTCAAAACCGATCCGGTGCTGACCGAGTTTTCGGTTTTAGACGGCGAAGACTGGGAGTTTCCCGATGACGAGCCCTAGCCGAGGCGCAATCTGGTTGGTAGACCTTGACCCTACCCGTGGCCAAGAAATTCAGAAAACTCGCCCCGTCGTGGTGATCAGCAGCAATCTCTTCACGCCGCTTCCCCTCCGCATCATCATCCCCATCACATCCTGGCAAGACAAATTCGACAGCCGCCCATTTATGGTGAAACTCCTTGCCACTGCTGCCAATGGCCTCGATCGCGACTCTGCTGCCAACGTATTACAAGTTCGCAGTCTCTCAACCCAGCGCTTTGTCAAATGTCTTGGACAGCTAGAACCAAATCTACTGGCTGAAATTCTCGCTGGGCTAGTTGTCTGTATCGATTACGAATAGACCTAAGTGCATTGTCGTTATCGAGCCTTTCTATGCCTACCCCGCGTCTGCTGATCATCGGCCTTGACTGCATGGCCCCCGATCTGGTGTTTGACCAGTGGCGGCAGGATTTGCCCAACCTCAGCCGCCTGATGGAGGGCGGCAGCTACGGGCGGCTGGAGAGCAGCATTCCCGCCATCACCGTGCCCGCCTGGAGCTGCATGATGACCGGGCGCGACCCTGGCGAGCTGGGCATCTATGGGTTTCGCAATCGGCGCGATCGCAACTACCACTCCATGGCGATCTCCGATGGGCGCGCGGTCAAATTTCCCCGCCTGTGGGATATTCTCGGCGACGCCGGGTGGAAAGTCGCCGCCCTCAGCGTACCCGGCACCTCGCCCCCCTACCCGGTGAATGGCGCGCTGGTGTCCTGCTTTCTCACCCCCGGCACCGAGGTACCCTTCACCCACCCGCCGGAGCTGGGCGACGCCATCAAAGACTGGATGCCCGACTTCATGATGGATGTGCCCAACTTTCGCTCCGACGAAAAAGAGCGCATTCTAGAAAACCTGTATGCCCTCTGCGACCAACGCTTTACCCTGGCGGAAAAGCTGATTGTCCGCGACGCCCCCGACTTTCTCATGCTGGTGGATATGGGCGTAGACCGCATCCACCACACCTTTTGGAAGCCGATGGACCCGCGCCATCCCCAATACGAGCCTGACTTGCCCTTTGCCACCGCCATCCACGACTACTACGTGCATGTGGATCGTCGGGTGGGGGAACTGCTGGCGGTCTGCGACCCCGACACTGCCGTGCTGGTGGTGTCTGACCACGGGGCGCAGCCGCTGATGGGCGGCATCTGCATCAACGAATGGCTGCTCGCCAACGGCTACCTCACGCTGAAGGAAGCCCCAACCGAGGTGCTGCCCCTGGATAAGGTTGAGGTGGATTGGGCACAAACCCGGGTTTGGGGAGCCGGGGGCTACTACGCCCGCATTTTCTTAAACGTGAAGGGGCGCGAACCCCAGGGCACCGTGGCTATGGCCGACTACGAAGCCCTGCGCGACGAGCTAGCGACGAAGCTCTCCCAACTTACCGATCCGGACGGCAACCCGCTGCCGGTAAAAGCATTCAAGCCCCAGGAGATTTACCAAAAGGTGCGCGGTCGTGCGCCAGATTTGATTGTGTATTTTGACGATTTGGCTTGGCGATCGGTGGGCAGTGTGGGCATTAACAGCCTCTACACCGTCGAAAACGACACCGGCCCCGATGATGCCAACCACGCCCCCCTAGGCCTAATGATTTTCCACGATCCGAAAGCTCCAAAGGAAGGGCAGATTTTGGAAGGGGCAAAACTTTACGACTTACTACCTACGTTGCTACACCGTTACCATATTGAGGCTCCATTAGGGCTAAGGGGCAAGGTTTTATCAGTTTGAAGCAGAGTCGACTTTAGAATTCAGCCGCCTTAGAAAGACATAATTATACTTCGTCAAATTCAAGGTCAAAACTACCACCTTGCTATCTCAACTTCCCCAAAGTCGCCATATACTCGAGGGCACCTCGAAAAATAGCCAGAGCGATCTCAATATGAGATCATAAGGTTGGTTTGTTGACGTATGAATGCTATGGGACAGCAGGGGTTCTGGGATGTTAAAGACCGGCAGCAAAAACTGGAGCAA
>NZ_JAYGIH010000010.1:0-75774 GCF_034932455.1 Leptolyngbya sp. CCNP1308
CCCATCCAGTTCGATGGCATTAATGACCTTTTGTCGCAAATCGAGGCTGTAGGGTTTGGCCATGGCACGCAGGTGGAGATGTCTCTACCTCTAGATTATGTCCTAATCAGACTGGCTATAGCTATACTCGACCATAATCACCCTGGTCGAGGTGAATTTGTTTGTGCGTCACCGCTTGGCCTAACAATAACCCCCCACGATCAGCCGATGCTCTGCCAATCATGGGGGGTATGGAGTTTAAATTAAAGTAGAAGCGCGTTTAGGTCAGGCTCTACAGAAAGTGGTCGATCGCCACCGCCGACACGGCGGCAAACGCGGTGATTGCCAGGCCCACCAGCGGGTTTTGCCCCTGGGCAACCGCAAAGGTCGTAATTACGCCAGCCCCTAGAGCCGCGATCGCAACGGAGCCAATCCAGTCTTTTTGTAGGTTATGCATGGGTTCTTAAAAGTGGGTTATGACGCAGGAGAAGGCGGCAGTAGCTCCTATCGAAACTAACTACCCAACCCTAGGGCTGCTTTTAGAACCTCAACGCTATCACCCTGTCTAAGGTCCCATGAGCGCGCACCGGGGAACTGATACCAAGCTTAAGGCTTGGTTAGATTAGTTAACATTGCCCCCAGCAAAGGTGACAACCCTAGGGCAAAAACAGCTTTGGTTGAGGGCTTAAGGCTATTCGGTGCGGCGGGTGTTGCCCGCTTTGACCCAGCCTTCCTGGCCGTTAGACACCACCCGCACCTTAACCCAAGACTGGTCGGCGGGTTCTTCGAGCACAACTACCGCTTCGTTCACATCCACGCCCCCCACCTGGGGAAATTCTACACCGGGGCCTTCGCGCATCACCAGGCCGATGGGCTGCACCACGGTGGCGTTGTAGGCACCGGGTTCGAGGGCGGGATCGAGGGGCGCTTCCGCCACTGGGGCGGGCTCAGGCGGGGGCTCAACGGCGGGTTCAGCAGCCGTTTCTGGGGCCGCTTCGGGCTCTGGTGCGGGCATTTCGTCGCCGTAGAGCGGTTTGGGCGGCAGCACCGACAGGCGACCCATAAAGTAGCGGGCAGTAGCCACCCCCGCCATCGATAGGAGGATGAGGGCGATCGCAACCCCCAAAATCAACTTTGACAGGCCAAGGAAAAATCCTTTCATGGACGGTAGCGGGCCGTTGTAGGTCTACAGTTTGCCAATGGTACAGCACCTCTCGCCAATCGGCATCGGGGAGCTAATCGGCATCGGGTAAGGTCGGGCGAAACCGCGAGTCGAGGCCGCTGCGGGAGGCCATTCGCGCTTTGCCCGCCGCCGCCCAGGCTTGCAGCGCCTCGATCTGCTCCTGGGCGGTGCGGGCCAGGGGCACCATCTCGCTGGCGGCGGTGAGAATATCGTCGGTGGTAAAGTCGCGGTTTTGGCTAAAACCCAGGTGCATGGCCTCAACGATCGCCTGCTCGATCTCAGCCCCCGAGAAGTCTGGGGTCTCGTAGGCCAGCCGGGCGGTGTCGAAGGTTTTGAGGGTGTGGGGCCGCAGTCGCGAGAGGTGTACTTCAAAAATCGCCTGGCGATCGCCCTGGCTGGGCAATCCCACAAAGAAAATTTCGTCGAAGCGTCCCCGGCGCAGCATCTCCGGCGGCAGGGCCTGAATGTTGTTGGCGGTGGCCACCACAAACACGGGGGATGTTTTCTCCGCCATCCAGGTGATGAACGTGCCGAAGACCCGGCTGGCGGTGCCCGAGTCGCCCCGGCCATCCATACCCGCAAAGGCTTTGTCGATCTCGTCAATCCACAGCACGCAGGGAGAAATCGCCTCCGCCAGCTGGATCATCTGACGGGTGCGGGCCTCCGACTCGCCCACTAGCCCGCCAAACAGCCGCCCGACATCCAGCCGCAGCAGGGGCAGGTGCCAGTGGTGGGCGATCGCCTTGGCGGTCAGCGACTTGCCCGTCCCCTGAATGCCCAGCAGCAGCAGCCCGCGCGGATGGGGTAAACCGTACTGGCGCGCTTTTTCTGAGAAGGCGGCCCCCCGCTTGAGCAGCCAGTCTTTGAGGTTGTCGAGGCCGCCAATGTCAGAAATTTGCTCCTTGGCGGGGTAGTAGTCGAGAATTTGGGTCTGGCGAATGCTCTGGCGCTTTTCGTCGAGAATCAGGTCGAGGTCGTTGGGGTCAAAGGCCCCGTGGGCGGCGATCGCCCGAGCCAGCACCCGCCGAATTCGCTCCAGCGACAGCCCCTGGCAGGTGCGCACCACCTCCTCCAGCATGGCAGTTGGCAGGTCGGTGCCGGTCGATCCTAAAAGCTGCCGCACCTCCTGACGAATAGCGGCGGCATCGGGCAGGGTAAACTCCAGCACTGTCACGGTCTCGCTCAGCTCGTCGGGCAGGGTGAGCTGGGCCGAGAGAATCACCAGGGTCTTGGGCTGGGCCTTGAGCCGACGGGCCAGGTTGCGCAGCTTGCGGGAGATGGCCACGTCATCCAAGAACCGGTGAAAGTCGCGCAGCACAAAGATGGCTGGAGCGGTAGCGGGCAGCTTTTCCACCAGTTCAAGGGCTTGCAGCGGGTTGCGCTTGCCAAACCCGGCGTCGTTAAGGTTGCCCTGGTAGCCATCGACAAAATCCCAGGTGTAGAGGGCCCGGTTGCCCTGGGCGGCGGCGCAGGCAGCAATGTCGGCCTCGGCCCGCTCTTCCTCGGCGGTGGCGATGTAGATAATTGGGTAGCGGGCGCGAATTAGCAGGCCCAGTTCGTCGGTAAAACCCATGTCAAAACGCCTAAGACGGCAACAGCAACTTCACCAAAAATGCCGCTGCATTGATAATCAGGGCCACCGTCGCCGAAATTAGCAGGGCAAAGGCCAATTGCACTACCCAGCGCATACCCTGCTCGTAGGTGTCCAAACGCCCGTTAAAACGCCCGATGTCGTCCGTCAGTTTATCTATAGCCTTGGCGTTTTGGTGAATGGCACTGGCGTTTTGTTGCACTGTTTGGGTAGTTTTATCGACCAGCGCCTCAATGCGGTCTAGTCGGTCATTGCTGGTAGTCATAGGGGTGACAGCTCTAGAGATCTATCATGGCCGATAACGCCAGGGCCACAGGGCTAAGCATCTGGTGGTTCCAACTGCTGTTGCAGCTGGGTCAGGGCTGCCCAGCGGTGGTCTGTTGGTTGAGCGGCGATCGCCCCCTGTCCTCGCAGCTCGATGCCGGAGCAGTCTTCATCACAGATCTGCGGCATAGGCAACGCCAGGCAGATCTGCTCGTAAAGCCAGGTTTCGGGGTAAAAGTAGCCGTTGGGAGGCAGGGTCTCGAACAGATCTTCCACCGACACCTCCCGTTCTAGGGGTAGGGTGGCGGGGTCGGGCTCATGCTCCAGCCAGATTAGCTCCTGGGCCGACAGCGATACGCGGTGATTGTAGGCCTGTAGGCAGCGATCGCAGGTCAGCGTCACAATCGTATCGGCCCTGGCCTTGACCTCCAGGTAGGTGCCCTGGTGGGTGACAGTCAACTCGCCCCGCACCGGCGTTAGGGTATCTAGATCCGCCAGGTGCGAGTTTAGATCAACGGTGAGCGTCTGCTCGGGCCGCTGTAGCAGTTGAGGTATATACACTTTTTCCACTGGTCATACCTCCCACGGCTAGGGTTGAGCTGGTCATTTGCAGTGCTTTGGCCTGGTTTAGCCCTCGCGCTCTGGAGCCTGGCCGGTCAAACACACCACCAGGCGGCGATCGGGCTCGCGGCCCCGGCTAAAGGTGGCCAGCCCTTCATAGGCCGACATAAAATGGTGCATTTGCCGCCGCTCAGCAGACGACAACCCCTGCATCTCAAACTCTTCGCCGTTGGCCAACACCCGCTCAGCAGCATCTGCCGCCATCGCCTTTAGCTCTTCCAGACGCTTCGCCCGATAGCCCGCCAGCTCGATGGTAAAGGCCTGCTGCTGCTCCTGGATTTTGCCCAAATTTAGGGTGGTATTGGCCAGGTACTGAATCGAGTCGAGTACCGCACCGCCGTCGCCAATCAGCGCCTGCACCTGCTCGGGCGACAGGGGTGCCTCGGCAATAGTCAGCCAGCAGCTTTCCCCCGACTCGTCTTCGACCGCGTGGGCGGTGACGGTGGCAGTGAGTCCCTGCATGGTGAGCAGGGTGGTTAACCAGTTGACGCCAGCGGTGGCAGCATCGGTGGCCATGGACTACGCCTTTTTCTTCTTGCTACGTCCGGGTTCAAAGGGCAGGGTTTGACGATCTTCCTCGACCTTAGTTTCGGCATCGACGATTTTTTGCAGATTCTCGGGCAGGGGCTCCCGCGAGAGAATAAACGTTTGCAGGGTTTGGAAGATGTTGGCAATCAGCATGTACATCAGCACCCCGGCGGGCAGGGGAAAGAACAGGAACATGCCGGAGAAGATGATCGGCGTGAACTTGTTAACGGCGGCCTGCTGAGAGTTGTCGCTACTGGTAGAGCCCTGGCCCGAGAGCACCTGGTTGAGGTACAGGCTGGCCCCAAAACCCAGAATCATAATCAAAATATCCCAGTGGATGGCACCGTCTTCGCCGGTTACACCAATGCGGCCCAGGGCTTTAATGAACAAAAACCCTTTGTTGGCGGCCAGGCCCGGAGCCTGCACCCGCACCGTAGCCTCACCGGGGGCCAAGGCGGTGATGTGGCCTGCGGCATCGACGGAAACAACATCCTCGCCCTTAGTGATCTCCCACTTGGGCTGGAAGCTATCGATATCTTCGTTGTACTCAGAGACCAGAGCTTCAATGGATTCACCCTCGGCGGTTTGCAGGCGCACATCGGTTTTTTCGCCCACCACAAGCTTGTTGCCGCCGGGCATCACCGCCGAGATGGGGAAGTGAGACCCGTCAGATACGTAGATGGCCTTGGGGGGCGTGGTAAACACCTGGGGCTGAATCTGCTCAATCTTTTCCTGGGGAAAGACCTGAACATTGACGTCGTAGTTGATGTCAGAGAACGGCGACCCCCGCAGGGTGGCAAACAGAGCAAAGAGAATGGGCATTTGCAACAGCACCGGGAAGCAGCCCGCCAAGGGGTTGCCAAACTCTTTGTACACCCCGCTCATCTCTTCTTGGAGTTTGGTGGGGTTGTCTTTGTAGCGCTCTTGGATCTCTTTGACGCGCTTTTGCATGAGCGGCTGGGCCACTTTCATGCGCCGCATGTTGCGAATGGAGCCCGCATTGAGGGGGTAGAGGGCAAAGCGAATTACCAGGGTGAGGGCCACAATGGCCAACCCGTAGCTGGGCACGATTCCGTAGAAAAAATCTAGGATCGGCAACATGATGTTGTTGGTCAGAAATCCAATTCCAAAATCCATGGGCACCTGAACCCTGCTACAGGGGATACGACGTTAACTGCTCAGTTACCTAATCTACCCCATCGTTGGGGAGGCAAGCCGCCCCAACGGGTTGGGATTGCCGTAGTTAGCTCTTGCCGATGGTGCCGCTGACGGCCTGAGCCGCCGGAGTGATGCGCTCGTTGATGTAGTCGTACAACTCTCGAAACCGGGGCATGGAGCGCAATTCTAGACGGCTACCGTCTTTGAGGGTGACGACCATATCGCCCCAAAGGCCAAGCCCGCGAGGCACCGTGACAATTTTACTAATTTCGTTGTAAATCAGGTCGGTGCGATCGCGCCCCATCCAGCCGCCGGTTACCGAAATGCGCCGACTGGTGATGCGGTAGCGCAGCCACAGGGCACGGGTAATGGCTCCAACCGTGAGGGGAAGGCAGATGATCGTGAAGCCCAGCAGAATATTGATGATTAAATCGCCAATGTGGGGGCCGCCCTCATAAAACACATCCTCACGAATGCCCATGGAGTACCTCTAATTTGGTAAACAACTGCTCTAATTCTCGCAAAAATTCGCCATATTCGCACTCAGCTGCCTCGGGCTTCAGGCTGATGACGATCCACTGAGCTGGACGAAGGCGGGGCAGCAGGGTACGGAGGGCAGCGCGCACGCGGCGCTTGAGGCGATTGCGCACCACGGCTCGCTTGTGCACCTTGAGGCTCACGACAATACCGATGCGCGGGCCAATGGACGAGGCAGAGTCGCTGGCGACTACGGGTTTGGCGCTGGTCGCCGGGGGTAGCGACCACACCCGCACCAGCAGGTGGGCAGAGGCCGCTTTTCTGCCCTGCCGATAGACCTTGGAAAACTCTCGCGATCGCCGCAGCCGATGGTGTTTGGGTAGCACGCCCCGATCCTCACACACGCAGCAATAGCCCTGGAGCTTGAGGTAGCCCCAGGGCTATGCAATGATCTATTGGACAGTGATAAACAGTGAATGGGTTACCCCAGCCAGCGCTAGACTGCGAGCTTAGCCCGGCCCTTGCGGCGGCGAGCTTTAATCACCTCTTGGCCGGTGTGGGAGCGCATACGAGCGCGAAACCCGGAGGTTCGCTTCTGTTTTCGGTTGGTGCCCTCTAGGGTACGCTTGCTCATGGCTTAGCCTCTTTGCCTGTTTCTGCTAAAAATTCACGGTCTCATATAATAGCACCCGTTGGCCCCTAGCGGCTTTGGTTGCTGTCAGAGGCAACTTCTAAGGGCCAGGTGCCGGTGTACTGGTTGACCACATCGCCCTGGTACATCATTCTCAGGTTGAAGTAGTGGTAGCCGTAGCGACGGGGGTTGCGCACGTTGGAGAGCACCACCACCAGGTCGGTGTTGGCCTCAATTGGTTGCTCAGGGATGATTTCAATGCGGTTTTCGTCCTGAATCCAGTCGATGGCTTTGACCGGAATCACTTCGCCACCGCGCCAGTCGCCCTTGCGCAATTCGATGGCGTTGGGGTCAAACCGACCGCCAACTTCGGTAAAGGTATCGGGATAGTCAATTTCTAGGGAAATTACATCGCGCGGCAGCTTGGTGCGCATGATGTTGAGGTAGTAGCGGGAGTTGGTGCTGAAGGGATAGTTGAAGTCGATCATGTATCTGAGGCGATACTCAGCCTCAACGCCGCCAAAGATAGTCAGACCGGACTGGGCCTGGCTGGGCTGGGGCAGCGCGGTGCTGAGACCTACCGCTGCGGCCACGGCGGCTAGCCCCAGGGCGGCCAGCTTGAGGGATTGCTTAAGGGATGTCATGGTGTACCTCCAATGAAAACTGTCTGGCCGGGTAGCTTGGGGCAACCAATCTGGGCCATCCATCACAATAACCCCAGCGACCTCAATCTGCACTCCGATCTGTGCCAGTGGTGTAACCGGGCTGCCGGATGCTAGGCGCGCCCTTCTAAGCCAGCGCTTCAGCCTGATCCCAATCCTACCATTTAGCCTTTGACCCTTGGGATTGCCGCTGCGGCTACTCGTCATCGTCGATGATGGCGTTGCGATCGAGCAGCAGCAGGTTGCGCAGCTGGTCGGTGTCGAACTCGGTGAGCCAGCCCTCGCCCGCGCTGACCACCTGCTCGGACAGGGCTTTTTTACTCTCGATCATCTCGTGGATGCGCTCTTCGAGGGTGCCGGTGGTGACAAATTTGTGCACCTGCACGTTGCGGGTCTGGCCAATGCGAAAGGCGCGGTCGGTGGCCTGGTTTTCGATCGCCGGGTTCCACCAGCGATCGTAGTGGAAGACGTGGTTGGCGCGGGTGAGGTTGAGGCCCACTCCGCCCGCCTTCAGCGAGAGAATGAACAGGCGCGGCGCAGCAGGGTCGTTCTGGAAGCGATCGACCATGGCCTCCCGCTGCTTTTGGCTGGTGCTGCCGTAGAGAAACAGCGCCTCTTGGCCCAGGTGCGATTGCAGGTGCTTTTGCAGCAGCTTGCCCCACTCGGCAAACTGGGTAAAGATCAGGGCGCGATCGCCCTCGGCGATCACCTCTTCGAGCATTTCGTCGAGCCGTTGGAGCTTGCCCGATCGCCCCTTCAGCCCCAGGCTGGGCTCCTGCAAAAACTGGGCCGGATGGTTGCAAATCTGCTTCAGCCGGGTCAGCAGAGCCAGAATCTGACCCTTGCGCTGCACCCCGGTGGCGTCGTCGAGGGTTTCTAGAGCCGCATCCACGGTCTGCTGATAGAGGTTGGCCTGCTCCGCCGACAGGCCGCAAAATACGGTCATCTCCTGCTTCTCGGGCAGGTCTTGAATGATGGTGCGATCGGTCTTGAGGCGACGCAAAATAAACGGCTGCACCAATCCCTTCAGCGCCCTGAGGGAGGCCACATCGCCGTAGCGCTCGATCGGGGTGGCAAAGCGCCGCTGAAAGAAATTCTTTGGCCCCAGGTAGCCGGGGTTGAGAAAGTCCATGATCGACCACAGTTCGCCCAGGCGGTTTTCCACCGGAGTGCCGGTGAGAGCGACGCGAAACTGAGCTTCGATCTGGCGGGCGGCCTTCGACTGCTTGGCGTCGGAGTTTTTAATATTCTGGGCTTCGTCGAGCACTAGACATTGCCAGTTGACCGATTGCAGGGGCTTGAGATCTCGGTAAATCAGCGCATAGCTGGTGATCACCAGGTGCTTGTCCTGCACGGCTTTGGCAAAGCTGGCCCCCTTGGGACGGCGATCGCCGTGGTGCACTAGCGTCTTCAGCCGGGGGGCAAATCGCTTGACCTCCTTTTCCCAGTTGCCCAACACCGAGGTGGGGCACACCAGCAGCACCGGGGTCTCCAGCCAGTCGTTGTCTTGCAAATAGAGCAAAAAGGCAATTAGCTGAATGGTTTTGCCCAGGCCCATGTCGTCGGCCAGGCAGGCTCCCAAGCCCCACTGTTCCAGAAAAGCTAGCCATGATACGCCCCGCGCCTGGTAGGGCCGCAGCGTCCCTTTAAAACCGCTGGAGGCATCCATTTCTGCGAGGGTTTGGTTGCCGGTGGTGAGGGTTTCGATCAGGGTTTGCAGCGCCCCGGTGGCCTCAAAGCTGACCACGGGCAGCCGGTCGATCAGCTGGGTGTCGCCGGTGCTAATTCGCAGGGCGTCTTCCACCGACAGAGGCGTGGCGGTTTTCTGCCCCGCCAAGAACTGCCGCGCTGCCTTCACATCCTGGGGCTTTAGCTCGACCCAGCGGCCGTTGATTTCGACCAGCGGAGAACCCTGGTTGATTAACTGCTCAAACTCAGCGGCGGAGAGGGTTTCGCCTGCGATCGACAGCTCCCAGCGAAAGTTGAGCAGGCTCTTGAGGCCCAACCGCTGCCGCTGCTTCTGGGGTGGTACCTCCGCCTGCACCTTGAGGCCCAGTCGCCCAGCCCCGTCTTCTGCCGTCTGGGCCAGACCAGAAGGAAGTTGTACCTCAACACCGTTATCTTGCAGCTGCCATGCCGAGGCCTTAATGAACTGGTACGCCTGGATTGGGTCTAGGTCACAGTGGGTAGGGTGCTGCTGACGCAGACTCTCGCGAATGGGATCGTAAAGCCGGGCGGCGCGGCCCAAGGCACCCAAGAGGGTTTCTTGGGGCGATTTAAGGGTAGCCCCCTGGTGGTGCAGCTCGTCTACAGGATGCTGCCAGATCAGGTCTGCCCCCAGTTGCCAGTCGGGGTTGGCGGCTGACTGAAGCTGGTACAGAAGTTGCCAGGGCTGGTCGAGTTGGGGGGGTGGCTGTAGCACCAGCCGCAGGCGAAACTGGGTGGCGGGGTCAGCCGCCAGGGTTTGCAGGGGCGTAGTCCAGGTAGTAAGAGCCTCTTGCAGACGGGCGGCGGCGGCGGCGCTAGCCTCCAGAGTGCCTACCGGCTGGCTCAGAGCCTGAAGCCAGGGCTGAAGCGGTAGCTCTTTGCCGAGACTGGCCAGAGCATTGGCAGGTTGTGCCTGGGCGGCCTGGCGCACCTGGTAATCGACTAGGGCGGCCAAAAAGGTGAACAGCTGAGGCTGGGGATCGAGGAGAGGAACCCCGCAGCCCAGCGGGGGCTCGCCCTTAGCAATCGGCGGCAGATGGGTGCGGCAGATCAGGGGCATGGCCCGCGAAAAATTGCGCAGACGCTCTTGGTCGGGGGCACTGTCGAGTAGGGGATGCCAATCCGCCGCGAGGGTTTGGCTGGTGAGCTCTAGGCCCGGCAAAAACTTGCCCCGAGCCAGCAGGTTGAGCCCCCAGCGAGCGATGTGGCCCCAGTAGCGCAAGTCGGCCCCGATCTCGCCAGGGCCCGTGAGGGTTTGCTGCCCCAGGGGCAACGCCAGCAGCATCTGCAAAAAGTCGGCTATGCCCAGGTGCCAACCCTGCACACGCCAGGGATGGAGCACTGTATTGGCTTGATTAGAGTCGTCAGACTGGGCATTGATGCGGGCCGAATGCATGGGTACGAGAGCCGATGGCGTCATCTGCGCAGGCAGCAGCAGGGCCAACTCTCCCCAGACGGGACCGATGGGGCTCGCCGCTGCTTTGGTACCCCGCGAACTGCCTCGTCGACCGCTGCCCTCCGGTGCTTTTTTGGCTCCTTTGCCAGGGCCAGCCGCTTCGATCAACGCCGCGGGGAATAGCTGACCACCCGTGGCGGCACGGCCAACCAGCTGCTTTTGCATCGCAGTGAACACCTGGGCTAAACCTGTCTGGCCCAGGGCATAGGGGTGGGAGTGCAGGCCGTCCCAGGGGGTGAACCCTTCCGGTGACAAGGGCTGCCAGGCTTCGGCCCAGAGAAAAAACTGCTGTGACTGGGGAACCCAACTGACGTGTAGTATTGCCATTAGCCCTGTATCTACGACTCGCTCAAAAGATCAAAGGGGGTTGGGAGTAGAGTAGACAGAGCCCGATCGCCCTCGGGTTACGGGTAAAACGCCAGTGAGTGCCCGGCGGGTGCGCCTATCCCCGAAGCCCCATTTTCGGCTACTCCTGGTGTGCAGAAAACCTGCTGAATGTGCCTATCTTACCCCCTTGGGATGGCGCTGACCGGGCAGCAGCTTGAACCTTTAGGCATATTCCATGATGACTGGGGTGTGGTCGCTGGGTTTTTCCCAGCGGCGGGGCTCGATGTCAATGGTGCAGCTGAGGGCGCGATCGCCCAACCCCGCCGACAGATAGTGATGGTCGATGCGCCAACCCATATTGCGCTGAAAGGCAGCGGTGCGATAGTCCCACCAGCTGAAATGCCCCCCCTCGTCGTTGAATAGACGAAAGCCATCCTTTAACCCTACGGACAGGACTGTGCGCAAAGCCTCCCGTTCCACAGGCGAGGACATGATGTGCTTCTCCTTGCCCTCGGCGTTGTAAATGTCTTTGTCCTCTAGGGCAATGTTGAAGTCGCCGCAAACGTTGAGGTTGGGGTACTCCGCCAGCAGTGCCGTTAGGTATTCTTTGAGGCATGCCAGCCAGCGCAGCTTGTACTCGTATTTATCGCTACCGACAGAGCTGCCGTTGGGTACATAGAGATTCACTATATAGATGTCGCCCCACAGCCCAGCGATCACTCGCTTTTGATCATCTAGATCGCCAACACGGTCTTCTCCCAGTACTGGAGCAAAGCCATACTGCACGTTGTCTAGGGGCTGCCGACTCAGCAAAGCCACCCCGTTGTAGGATTTTTGCCCGTGGATGTAGGCAGTGTAGCCCAGCTCTGAAAAGGCTGCGGTCGGAAATGTCTCGTTGACCACCTTGGTCTCTTGTAGGCAGAGCACATCCATAGGGTTGGCTTGCAGCCACTGGGTCGCGTGGTCAAGGCGCGATCGCACGGAGTTGACGTTCCAGGTGGCAACTTTCATAGCAGGCGGTAAGGTGAAAAGAGATAGTCACAGTGTTCTAGCTTAAGGGCTTGACCGCCCAAAAGGATCGCGCCCGTGCCTCCAGAATCTCCCCTTCAGGGAAAAGCCTTAGTTAAAGAAGTGTGCCGCCGCATTCGCCTGGCCCGCAGCTACTGGGATGCCCACAACAACGCTGCCTGCCGGGGCGAGCGGGAAAAAGCGCTGGCGCTCTACAACACGCTAACAAAGGAGCAAAAAGATCAGATTCCCCAGACTTTGCGTGTGTGGCTGCGCTACCGCAGCGAAAAGTATTTTGGTGCCCACCAGACCCAGCCGGGGAACAAGCGGCGATCGGCCAAGGGGCGAAAGCGTTAAGAGATGATTTGTTTTTGGTAATATACTGGCAGTCTCAGGGGAACTAGCTCAGTTGGTAGAGCGCTGCGTTCCCAAAGGGTAGCCGGAGGCCAATCGCACAATACGGGGAATTAGCTCAGTTGGTAGAGCGCTGCGATCGCACCGCAGAGGTCAGGAGTTCGAATCTCCTATTCTCCATTCTCTCAAACCCATACAGCTCAAGGGTTGTATCGCCCATCAACAAAGTGATTCAGGGCCTTGCTGAGCTCCTGGGGCTAAACGCTGTTATGCCACTTTTGGCCATTTTGGTTAGAATTTGGATCGAAATTGGATCGAAAGATTCTTCGATCCATTCTCCAGAGGGCTTTCACCATGGCCAATGCTGCTAGAGCGAAGAAGGGCACCGTCTCGGTGACCAGTGACCGAGATCGGTTGCGTCTGGGCTGGCGTTACAAAGGGGAACGCTATTTTCTGTTTATCGGACTCCCTGACACCATCACGAACCGGAGAGTGGCCGAGGCCAAAGCGTCTCAGATCGAACTCGACATGATGTCGGGGCATTTCGATCCAACGCTTCGAGCCTATAAATTGCAGCTTCCTAACCGCAGCCAGCTGACTGTCACCGGCCTATTCAACAAATTCATCCAGTACAAATCCAAGACAGTCGTTTCGGACACGCTGGATAAATATCGTGGACTGTTGAATTATTTGGAGGAATTCTTTAAGACTCGTTCGGTTGCTGAAGTCAGCGTAGCCGAGGCCGAAAAATTCACCAGCTGGTATGACTCTCAAGATTTATCCAAGGTTGTCATTCGAGAGCGCCTGGGCCTTTTGAAGGCTTGCTGGGAGTGGGGGATCGAGCAGGCTTTAGTTGAGTCTAATCCCTGGATAGATATGCCTTTGAGAATTAAGGTTCCGCCAAAACAAATGCCTAAGCCTTTCACTGAGGCAGAAATCAAATCAATCGTTGAGGCGTTTAAAGCTAATCGTTATTATCGCCACTACGTCAATTTTGTGGAGTTTCGCTTTGGCAGTGGTTGCCGTACCGGAGAGATTGTGGGCCTACGCTGGAAACATATCTCTGAGGATTGCTCAACCATTTGGATTGGTGAGGCTTTAGTCAAAGGCAAGCAAAAAGCTACAAAAACGAACCGGTCTCGGTATATTACTCTGACATCTAAGTTGCAGACAATGCTTCAAGGCATGAGGCAAGCTGATAGTGATCCCAATGATTTGGTTTTTAAGGGGCCGAAAGGCGCTCCTATTGATGCAAAAAACTTTGCCCAACGAGGCTGGCAGAAAATTTTAACCAAGTTAGGTATTGATTATCAAAGACCTTACAATACCCGACATGCCCTAACTTTTCAAACACCCTCTCAGAGAGAGCAGGCACTGTAGAGCATAGTTGCACTGCTCCCAAGGAGCTAACCCCATGTCTTCTTCTCACCCTCGGCAAGCCTCTGACCTTTCCGCCCAGGTGCTCGAAACGGCGCTGGGCAACTACATTCTGCTAGAGGTCTATCGCGATGCTGAGCTGCGATCGCCAAACACCGACCCTCAGGGGCGATCGCCAAACACCGACCCTGAGGAGCGATCGCCCCACCCCAGCCCAGATCACTCTGCCCCTCGCCCCGGCCTGTGGTCTACCGCTGCGGTGATCGTACTCGGCGGGCTGCTGACGCTGCTGGCAATCAAGACTACTCCAAGGGCGATCGCATCCCTCTCCACCCATGCCCAAACCACCGTGGCCGAAATGGGCATTCCCACTAGCTGGCGGTTTTAACTACCTGCGCTCAAAGTGGGCGATCAGCGGCTGGGGCGCGCCCAGGCGTTTAACCAGCGCCTCGCGGGCCTCAGGATGAGAACCGCCCCCGTGGGCCTCCACAAACAGGCCAATCGCCTCAGCCATCAGCTCGCGCAGGGCGGCATCGGGTTGGGTGGCCGGGAAATCGACAAACGCCCGGCCTGTGGTGGCATCGAACGGGTCTACAAAGGAAAAGTGGTTGGCCCCCTCTAATAGGAGCAAATAGCTGTCGTCTCTGCCGCCCTGGATCGCTTCGCGGAAGGTGCGCTCAACCGGGGTAGTGGCCCGCTCCCAGGTGACACCATAGCGATCGCAGCTGTTGGCAATCACCCCGTCCTGGGTGCCGCCCATCAGCAGCAGGGGCAGCTGGTCGGGCAGCGGTAAAATTTTGCCCGCCGGGTAGC
This sequence comes from Leptolyngbya sp. CCNP1308, assembly GCF_034932455.1. Classification (NCBI taxonomy): domain Bacteria; kingdom Bacillati; phylum Cyanobacteriota; class Cyanophyceae; order Leptolyngbyales; family Leptolyngbyaceae; genus Leptolyngbya; species Leptolyngbya sp. CCNP1308. Next base: position 14,137 of record NZ_JAYGIH010000010.1, read on the forward strand.
CCAGCTGCATCACCGCAGCGGTGTGGGCACCGTAGGCAAAGGCGGCGCAGACTGAGGGAAAGAAGGCAGGGCTGACGCTTTCAATCGCCACCCGCCCCCCGGCGGAGTGTCCACCCAAAATGACCCGGTTTAAATCCAGCAAGCCCGCTAGAACACCAGCGTTGTTTAACTGTTCTAGCTCATTGAGCAACGCTGGCAGCGCCGATGCGGTTGGGCCTTGGCCATAGCGCTCGGGCATCAGCATGGCGAGATCGACCCCTGGGGTGAGGGCCACCATGCCGGGCAGGTTTTCGGCTACCCACGAAAACGTCACCGCTACCAGACCCCGCTCCGCCAGGGCGATCGCCAGCCACTGGTAGAGTTCTGGGCCACAATTGATGCCGTTAAACAGAATCACCACTGGGAAAGGGGCTTGCTCTGCATTGGCGGACACAATGCCCAGGTTCTGCTCGCGATCGCCCCCAATCAGCTGGGCCGGGTAGAACACCTTCAGGTGCAGGGTATTGTGGGGGGGAGGTGTGCCATCGACAACGGCAGCGCGAAATAGTGCTCGTACAGTCATGGGATGAAACCTCTCACGTCGGTCATGGGGCTGGAGTTTCTGGGGCAGCCTTCAAGATCGCCAAAAGTCATCGACCCGCAAATGCTTTAGCTGCGCTTTGATTTCCTGGAAGTAGTCGCTTTCGGTAATTTGGGCCACCTGCTTTTGCAGCTTTGCCTGGTCGATCTCGATGGTCAGTTCCCTCAACTGCTGCTTTAACTGGGTTTCGCGCTGTTGCACATGGGTGGCCATGAGTTGAAACATGCGGGCCAGCTGGCCCAGTTCGTCGTCGCGCTGGGCCACGTCATCTAGGCGCTTGGGGTCAAAGGTGCCTGCATCGACGGCGGTGGCAGCGGCGGTGACCTTGTCTACCTGCTCGATGTAGGCCTGCATTTCTAGGTTTTGGTGGCGCAGGGTGGCTTCGGCTCGTTTGCGATCGCCAATCTCCGCCCAAATCTGCCCGTACATCTGCTCAAAGGCGGCGATCACCTCCCCCAGCTCGTCCTGTCGCTGGTAGCGCAGCGAAGCAAATTTTGGTGCGTTGTCATCGCGAGCCACCGCATCCCCCGCTAGGGCCAGGTCGCGGCGCAGGGTCAAAATTGGGGTAATCAACTGCCGACTGAGCAACACCATCATCGCCAGGGTAATGAAGGCGGCGATCAGCAGCACCAGCCCGCTAATTCTGAGCATATAGAACACTAGCGCCCGCTGGGTCCCGTCGGCATCGTGGCGCAGCACGATCCAGTGGTTCTCAGTCAAATCGGGCAACATGCCTTCGCCGATGCCGGTCGTCGTCCAGGCAATGTCGTAGCGGCGGCCCGCTGCCGTGGCGAACAGCTGGCTTCGGTCTTGGCGGGCGTTGGCCGTGGTCAACTCGGGCGATTCCCCAAAGGTTTCGACCAGATTGCCCTCACGGTCGTATACCGCGCCGCCCAAAATGCCCTGGAGCATGGGGTCGCTCTGCAACTGCTGGAGGTGCTCGGCCAGTTCTTCGCCATCGGCGGCGGGGTAGGTGGTGACAATCCAGCGCACCTTGCCAGTGGAGACCTCTTCGATTTGGTCGAGCAGTTCGACCCGGCGGCGCTGCACCGAGGGCACCAGCAAAATCGCCTCGATCGCCACCAGGCTGACGAACATGCCCGCAATAATACGCTGCGACAGGGGCGATCGAAATAGGCGGAGGGTGTCTTTGAGGGGCTGCATGGGTGGGAGTAGGGGTGGATGGGTGGATGGGTGGATGAGGTGATGAGGGGATGGGGGGATTCAAAACTATTGGTCTTATACCAAATCCGAGTCACATAACCCCGATTCCCAAAAGGCCAAACCGTAGGGGCAAACGGTTGTTTGCCCTGCTGAATCGGGGGTAGCCAAGCCGGATTTGGTATTACCAGCTATCGGTGCCTTCACTGCCGTTGATCCAAGCCGCGAGATCGCGGGGCGGGGCGGCCACATTAAAAGGGTGAAGGCCAAATTCTTGGGAGAGGGTCTGGCATACTCGAATGCCGCGCAGGCTGTTGCCCTTGGCGTCGAGGGGGGGCGAAAAGGTGCCGATGCCCAGCTTGCCGGGGGAAACGGCGGTAATGCCGCCGCCGACCCCGCTTTTGGCAGGCATGCCCACCCGGTAGGCCCAGTCGCCCGACGAGTCGTACATGCCGCAGGTGAGCATGACGCTGACCACATCCTGCACGTAGCGCTGGTCGAGGGCGCGATCGCCCGTCACCGGGTTGACGCCGCCGTTGGCCAGCGTCGCCGCCATCAGGCTCAGATCGCGGGCGGTGACCAAAATTGAGCACTGCTGAAAGTAGAGGTCGAGGGTTTCGTCGATGCGATTGCTCACCATGCCAAAGTTGAGCATCAGGTAGGCGATCGCCCGGTTGCGGTTGCCGGTGGCTTTCTCTGAGAGAAACACCGGCACGTCGATGTCGTGGCTGCGGCCCGTGTAGCGGTGAAACATGGCGAGCAGGCGCTTGAGGCGCTCGGTGCCATCTTTGCCTTTGATCAGGTCGGCGGTGGCGATCGCCCCGGCATTCACCATCGGGTTGTAGGGGCGATTGGTGGCCTCATCCAGCACGATGGCGTTAAAGGCTTCCCCCGTCGGCTCGACCCCCACTTTGCTGTTCACATAGTCGCGGCCGTGGTCTTCCAGGGCCAGCCCGTAGACAAACGCCTTAGAGATCGACTGAATGGTGAAGGGCTGGTCGCAGTCGCCCACCTCAAACACCTGCCCGTCAACGGTGGCGACGGCAATGCCAAACCAGCTAGGGTCAGCCAGGGCCAGCTCTGGAATATAGTCGGCCACGGCTCCATCGGTCAAAGACAAATACTGGCGGTGCAGATCGCTCAGGTAGTTGCGAAAGGGCGAGGTCGCCGCCGTAATCGAATCTGCAAAGGCCTTGAGTTCACCGGTATTGGTCATGATGATTTACTCCATAATCTGGCGGGCCACTGCCTGAAATTCCTGCGTCACCGGATGCTCTGGGTAGCGCAGGCAAAACACTCCTTCGCTGGCCAGTTTGACAATGTCCTCCGAGAGGGGAAACAGCCCCGCCACGGGCACGCTGTAGGTCTCTTCGACCTTGTGCCGCAACACCCCAGGTTCCAGGCAGGAAAGGGCTTTATTAATCACAATTTGCACATGGCGCACGTTGAGCTGGCGGGCCACGTCAAGGGTGACGGCGGTGCCCTGGTAGTCTTGCTTGTCGGGCCGCACAATTAGCAGCAAACAGTGGGAAATAGCGATGGTCAAAAAGGTTTCTTTCGACAACCCCGGATGAGTATCGATGAATAAATAATCTAGCTCCAGGGTTTTCACCAGCTGCCGAAAGCCGTCGTTGAGCAGCCGCACATCGTAGCCATCTTTGAGAATGCGGGCGATGTCGTCGGCCTTGCAGCTAGAGGGCACCAAAAACAGCTGTCCATCGCCGCCAAGGCTTAGAGTTTTGCCAATGTCGTAGGCGCTGTCGGCCAGATCGGCCTCGCCCCACAGGTAGCTGTTTAAGGTTTTAGTCATTATCTCTGGCTCTAGGCCAAAGATATTGTGGATGCCCGGAGACGGCATATCGGTGTCGACGACCCCCACCCGGTAGCCCTGCTGGGCCACGGTGGTGGCCAGATTTGCGGTCAAATTAGACTTGCCGGTGCCGCCCCGATAGGAGTGGATTGCAATCACTTTTGGCATGGCTGATCGTCCACAGACGCAGTTACAGAGATATGGCCAAACAAAATGGCCAAACTGGCGGCAGCAAAACATCCGAATAGGTGCCTTCGCTGCATGTCTACGGTGCAACCTGCTCCACAGCCCCGTCAAGATCAGTTCTGGATCAGTTTTAGATCAGTTTTAGATCAGCAATTTCCAGCCATGTACTGATCTAAAACTGATCTTTCGCCGCTGGAGCAATTGGGCCACACTTCAAAAGTACGCAACGTACACCTGTTTCTTCAACGCCTATTCTTCAACACATAAGGAGATCACCATGAACCAGCAAACCCAGACCCAACCAGCGACAAACCAACAGCCCCAGCCCCCGGTAAAGTATCCCGAACTCAGCGATGCTGAGCTAGAGGTAATCTGCGGCGGCGGCAACCTCATCGGAAGAAAGCGGTAGTCAAGGGGGCCTGAGCTCCACCCTGACAGTGGTAGGAAAAGTCAGGCCCGCTGGGGCGTTTAGCAACGGCCCAGCGGACCTGACGCTTAATAGTGTCAGACCGATGAGAACGATGAACTATTCCCCGCTAAGGTCTTCTGCAACAGCGGCTCAGTCGGCCCAGATCATCGACCTGTCTGCAAACCAGGCTTCAGTCTACGAAGCCCTGACCTACCCTCACTTTGCGCCTTTGCTGCACAGCCTGGCGGAGAATGCCAATGTGGTTGCGGTTGGGGCAGAGGTGGAGGGGGTGCCGGTGGGGCTGGCGATCGCCTGCCTGAATCGCCCTGACGACGCTATGCCTAGGCAGGGGCAGGTGCTATCGCTGTTTGTGACCCCTGACCATCGCAATCGGGGGCTGGGCCGTTTGTTGCTCACCCATCTAGAGACCGAACTGGGCGATCGCGGCTGCCAGCAGCTAGAGATTCGTTACCTGAGTAGCCCTCAGTCGCCAGCGTTAGAGCGAATTTTGGTGCAGCAGCAGTGGTTTGCCCCCCAGGCTACGGCTCTGGTGTGCTACGCCTCCACCGATCGCGTCAGGCAGGCCCCACCGCCGCATTTGGTCGATTATTTGGGGCGCTGGCTTGATCGCCTCCCCGCCCATTACCAGTTCTTTCTGTGGACTGAGCTAACGCCAGCGGAACGCACCGACCTAGAGCAGCGGATGCAGGGCGATGGGCTGATGCAACGCTTCAATCCCTTTCTGGACGCTGACCGGCTAGAGCCGTTGAACAGCCTGGGATTGCACTGCGACAATCGCATCATCGGGTGGGTGATCACCTACCGCATCGCCGCTGACACCATTCGCTACACCCAGATGTATGTAGACCCGGCTTCTCAGCCCCTCAGCCGCAGCACCCTACTGCTGGCCAAGGCCATTCAGCTCCAGGTCGAGCAGTTGCCCCACACTAAGGGCACCTTTCGCGTCGATATCGACAACACCCCGATGGTGAGGTTTGTTCACCGCCGCCTCAAGCCCTACTTGGATGAAGTTCGCACAGCCTACTGTGCCATCAAGATCTTGCAATAAATAGTTCTGCCCTAGAGTTTTTTCCCATGACCTACGCCTGGTTATTGCAGCACAGCGGCGAAGACTGCGCCGCCGCCAGTTTGGCCATTGTCGCCCAGCACTACGGGCGATCGCTGCCGATCAATAACCTGCGCGGTTTGGTGGGCACCGGGGCCGGGGGCACCACCCTGCTGGGGCTAAAGCAGGGGGCCGAGACTCTGGGGTTTGCAACCCAGGCGATTCAGGCTGACCCCGAGATTTTGCAGAGCCTCGACGCCCTGCCTGCCATTCTCTACTGGAAGGGCTACCACTTTGTGGTGTTTTACGGTCAGCGGGGCGATCGCTATGTGCTCTCTGACCCCGCCGTGGGGGTGCGCTACATCAGCCGGGAAGAGCTACTGGCGGGCTGGCAGGGCTGTTTCATGCTGCTGCTGACGCCCGACCCAGCCCGGTTTGCTGCCCAGAGTTCAGACCCAGAGCCGATCAACCCCTTTGAGCGGCTGCTTCATCGGCTTTGGCAGCAGCGCAGTATTCTCAAGGGGCTGCTGCCGCTGAATCTGCTGGTGGGGGTGCTGGCGTTGGCAACGCCGCTGCTGCTGCAATTTTTGATCGATCGCGTGCTTACCCCCGGCCATGTTCACTGGCTGCCCCCCGTGGCCCTGGGGGTGATGGCGATCGCCCTGCTCAATAGCGGCCTAACCTGGGCGCAGTCAAATCTGGTGGCGGCCTTTGCCGAGCGGCTTCAACAGAGCCTAAAGCTTGACTTTGGCCAGCAGGTCTTGCATCTGCCGTTGACTTACCACGAGGCCCGCCGCAGCGGCACGGCGATTCACCGCCTGGCAGATATTCAGCAGATTAACCAGGTGATTTCGCAGCTGGTGATTGAGCTGCCGATCAAAGGGTTTATTGGTCTGGTAGCCCTGGGGCTGATAGTTATCTACAGCTGGCCCTTGGGTCTGCTGACCCTGGCTCTGGCCCTCGCCATGATGGCGGTGACCCTGGCGTTTCAGCCCACTCTGCGTCAGGCGACCCACCGCGCCTGTGTGACCGCTGGCGACAATGCGGGCCTGCTGTCGGAGGCATTTAACGGAGCGCTGACCCTCAAGATGATGGCGGCGGCTCCCCAGGTTTACCCTGAGCTACAGCAGCGATCGCATCAGGAGTCGCAGCACAACCTGCGGGCGGCCCGCATTCGCATTGCCAACACCACAATTACGGAGGCGATCGCGGGCCTTGGCACCGTGGTGCTGCTGTGGCTGGGCAGCAGTCTGGTGTTTCGGGGGCAAATCACCATCGGCACCCTGGTGGCCATCTATGGCTTGAAAGAGGGGGTGTTGCAGTGGGCCACCGCCACCGTCAAACTGATCGGCGACTGGAGCCAAATTAAAGCGATTACCCGCCTGCTGGCTGAGCTGTTTGAATATACCCCCGAGAGCCAGGGGGATGCTGCTAAACCCTGGATTCCGCTGGCCCCCGCCGCCGATATTCACCTTAAAAATGTCTCGTTTCACTATCCGGGGCGGCGCACCCTGATTGCTCACCTCTCGGCGCACATTCCTGGCGGGCAGGTGGTGGCGCTGATTGGCCCATCGGGCTGCGGCAAAAGCACCCTGGCCAAGCTGCTCACCGGGCTATATCCCCTGCAAGCTGGCGAGATCTGGCTGGGCGAGCATCCCCTGGCTGACTTGCCGCTGCACTGTCTGCGCCAGCAGGTGGCCCTAGTGCCCCAGGAGGCGTTCTTTCTGCACCGCTCTATTGTGGAAAACTTTCGCCTCGCCGCCCCCAACGCCACAGTGCCAGACATCGTGGCCGTCTGTGAGATCGCCGGAGCCGATGAGTTCATTCGGCAGATGCCCCAGGGCTACGACACGGTGCTAGGGGCCGTGGGGGCAAATATCTCGGGAGGGCAAAAGCAGCGGCTGGCGATCGCCCGCGCCCTGCTCAACCACCCGCCCGTGCTGATTTTAGATGAGTCGACCGCCAACCTCGACCCGCTGACCGAAACTGATGTGCTAGAGCGGGTGCTGGCCCACCGCCGAGGGCAGACCACGATTTTAATCAGCCATCGCCCCCAGGTGATTCGCTACGCCGACTATATTGTCATGCTCGACCAGGGCCAACTGCAATTTAGCGGCCCGCCCCAGGCGTTTTACCCCGCCCATGATGCGCCCCTGGCCCAGGCGTTTTTGCATCAAACGGTGCTCAGTTAACCCTTCTGTTTCCGGCCAAGCCCATCTTAAGGAGGCTGCCATGTTATCGACTTCCTCAGTGAATACCCCAGCCAGACTGTCGCTGCCGCCAGGACAAGATTTGGTGGTGATCAGCACTGAGCTAGCAGGCTATCGGTTTTTGGCGCAGAATGTGCCCCCTCAGGCGGAGGTATTGCTGCTGAGCCGAGGGCGAGATGGCGTGACGGCGATCGCCCAACAACTGGCCACCCTGCCTCCGACTTGCCGCCTGCATCTGGTGACACCGGGCGGAGCGGAGGGCCTACACCTAGGCAGTGTTGCCCTCCACTACGACAACTTGCCCAGCTATGCCAGGGCGCTGTGTCTGTGGCGATCGCACTTGACCCCCCGCGCAGAAATCTTGATCTACAACGGTGAAATGGCTCGCACTGAGGCGGGCAAGTTGCTGATCGATGTGCTGCACCACCTGACCGGGGCGGCGATCGCCGCCTGCACCACCCCACCCAATGCCGCCTTTCCCGAGGGCCGCTGGGAGCTAGATTGTGCGACCTCATCACTATCGCCTTCGCTGGCGCTGCCCCTAGAGCTAGTCAACCTTAGCTTTGGGCACCGTCACCCCCCTGATCTACGGCGGGTAGCTCCCCCCTGATCGATATTGCAGACTATCTGATCTACCCGCCACCTGCATTAGCACCTCACATAAATCACTTAGAAATATGGCAGATAAAACTTTTTTGATCTGCCATTTTCGCTTGCAAATTCAAATTTAAACAGCTTTGGTTGCCGCATCCTAAATTCAGGAAAATAGCTGTATATCCTCAAATGCTTGACAACTAAGGATTGCAGATATATTGGCATATAAAAAATATTTTTACTTTGTTTTATTTCAGGTATTTCTCAGTGACTTCTCAGGTTTTCAGAGCATTCTTTTCCGTAATTGACTTTGCGATTTCTGTAGCCTAACTTGAAGGATTCGTTAAAGAGAAAATTTAATATAAGTGCTTATATTGCCGCTATTAAATTTTTCGAATCTGCAAGATCGACTCTTTAGAAAATTTTGTATATCCAGGAAGATTGCTCCTATGTCCGACCCTTTTATCGGCGAAATCCGCATGTTTGCTGGCAACTTTGCCCCCCGTGGCTGGGCGTTCTGCAATGGCCAACTGATGCCCATCAGTCAAAACACGGCGCTGTTTTCGCTGCTGGGTACCACCTACGGCGGCGATGGCCGAGTCACCTTTGCCCTGCCCGATCTGCGGGGGCGTGTGCCCCTCCACGCCGGGCAGGGAGCTGGTCTGAGCGACTATCCCCTGGGCAGCCGGGGAGGTGTGGAGCAGGTGGCCCTCACCACCGAGCAACTGCCCGCCCACAGCCACGCCCTGCTGGCCAGCGACGCCGACAGCGACCAGCGCACCCCCGCCAATCACATTTTGGCTATGCCCGAAGAAACCCCGATCTACAGCGCCAGCAACCCCACCGCAGCGATGGCCAACGGTGCGATCGCCCCCACCGGCAGCAGCCAACCTCACGAAAACCGCCCACCCTACCTCGCCATGAACTACATCATCGCCCTGTTCGGCATCTTTCCATCGAGGCAGTAACCCACCCCTACCCGTCCCGCCCTTGGGCAGACACGTTGGTCTGCCCCTACCCGTCCACTCATCCAATCCTCTACTCCCCATGAACCCCCAACTCTTCTGGACTCTCCCCGGCCTGATCGACATCCTGGCCCGCGCCAATGCCGACGGGACCGAGTTAGAAACCCTGCTCAACAACACTCAGCTCAACAACCCCAACGGCATTGCCCTAGATTTGCAAAATGGCCATGTCTACATCGTGGATTCCGGGGCGGGCGATCGCATTCTACGCACCAACCTCGACGGCTCTGATCTGCAAGTGATTGTGGCCAACGCGGGCGACAACCCCGCCGACATTGCACTGGATCTAGTCAACGGCCAGATCTACTGGACAATCCCCGGCACCACTGACCAAGTGCGACGGGCCAATCTGGATGGCTCGAATGTCGAAACCGTGCTGGATTCGGTATCGCTGAACAATCCCAACGGTATCGCGCTGGATGTAGTCAGTGGTCATATCTACATTGCCGATGGTGGGGCAGGCGATCGCATCCTTCGCGCCAACCTCGATGGCTCAAATGTGCAGGCGATCGTGGCCGATGCGGGCGACAACCCCGCTGACCTGGTGCTGGATTTGGTCAACAGTCAGATCTACTGGACCATCCCCGGCGCAACAGACGAGGTGCGGCGCGCGAACCTGGATGGCTCCAACATTGAAACCATTCTCGACGCCAGCATTCTCGAAAACCCCAACGGCCTTGCTTTAGATGTGGACGCTGGACAACTCTACATCGCTGACGGCGGCGCGGGGGATGTGATTCTGCGGGCCAATCTGGACGGCAGCAATCCAGAAGCGCTGCCCATCGACGCTGGGGATAACCCGACCGGGCTAGCGATCGCGATCGCAGACCCAGTCCAGCCCCCCGCCCCCATCCAGGTCAGCGTCTTTGCCGAACCCGACACGCCTCTGTCTGAGGCTGAGCAAACCCCTGGTGCATTTATCTTTCGCCTCAGCGCTCCGGCCCCGGCGGGCGGCCTGGTGATTGGCTTTCAGGCCGCCGACACCGACCCTGACCCCGACTCGCGGGATGTCACCATCGGCGGCCCCGGCACCACCAACATTGACGGCTTCACCATTCGGCCCGTCCCTGGCTTGACCTCCACCGTCACCGTCAGCGAGGGAGCCACCGAGGCTCGACTGGTCGTTACTCCATTTCTCGATGGCCTGATCGAAGGCTCCGAAACCATTTCGCTCATCCTACTACCCGGAACCGGCTACACCGTGGACAGCGAAAGGGTGACAACAGAGTTAACCATTCTGGATGGCGATCGCCCCGCCCCGCTAGACGGCAGCGGCGGACAAAATCTGTTCACCGCTGAGCTGAATACTACCCTCACCGTGAAGATTTTTGGCGGTGTGGGTCTGGGCGCAGTGCCAGCGGCGGGTCTGGTGGATGAAATCGACACCCTGCGCTTTGTGGGCGAGGGGCTGACGGCAGAAAACCTGCTGTTGACCCAGGCGGGCAGCGACCTGCGGATCAGCTTTGAGGGCGTTCCCGGCACGGGGGCGATTCTGCGCGATTTTGCCCTAGAGGATTTGGACAACCTGCCCGGCGGCGAGGGCAATATCCTGTTCGACGGCGACACCAAGATTGTGGACAGTTTTGACGTGTTCGACGCCGATTCTACCCGCAGCCGCATCTTTAACCGCGACACCGTCACCTTCCTCAACGACCTCGACAACGTAGTCCGGGGCTTTGACGGCTCCGATGACGTAATTAACGGCCAGGGCGGCGACGACATCATTCTCGGTCTCAGCGGCGATGATGTGCTGCGCGGCGGCGAGGGCGACGACATTCTTGACGGCGGCCTGGGTAGCGATGGGAAGACGGGCGGCCCTGGTGCCGATACCTTCCGCTTTGGGGCTGACCTGATCGCCAGTAGCGGCGGCGATGGGGATGTGATTACCGACTTTGAGGTGAGCGATCGCATCGACTTCAGCGGCTTTTTGGGCGCGGGCGGCGGGTTCTCGCTGGCGGTGCTGAGCGATCGCCTGATCGCTAACCTCAGCACCGGCGACACCGTGACCGTGCTGGGCGATCTAACGGCAGCCTCGGCGCAGTTGGTGCCGCTGGCGACGGCGGTGGCGATCGCCTAACTCCCGTAGGGTGGGCACTGCCCACCTTCAACCTATTTCTCTTCCACCTAACTCAGGCAACCTTGCCCGCATGGAATCGGGCAAGGAGATCGGATTACAGCCAAGGCCAATGGTGGGCATTGCCCACCCTACCCATTGTTTTGGAGGTTTTTGATGAAACGCCAGCCATTTTTTCTAGCAAAACAATCCCAGGTCAACATTTTGCGCGGTGAGCCTCCCCTGAGGCATACCGCCCCATTGGTGCCGCTGCTGCCGCGCCAACCCAACAATCCATTGGCCGAGTTGAGCGGCGAAATCTGAGCTTTACTCATCCACCCATCCACCCCCTTACCCATTCACCCATCCACATCTAAACAAAGGAGACATTCCCATGCAAATTGACCGCAACAACCTTCAACACCTGACTTCTGTGCAGCACCAGGGACTCGTGTTCTTGTTCGGCATTGATACCAATCGCGACATCTACTACGCCGTGCGGCGCACCCCGGCGGCACCGACTGAGCCGGTGGAAACCCCTGAAACAACTGACACCGAAGTAACCGACACCGAAACGGCGGAGCCTACGGCCCCCGTTGCCACTTCCCAGTGGGGTGAGTGGGTGCGGCTGCCCCTGCCGGTGGATCAACCCGATGAGTCGGTGATTCAGCGGGAGCGGGAAGAAGGTGTGGATCAGTGGGTGCGATCGCAGTACAGCACCGCCACCCGCACCGCCCTGGCTCCCATTCAGGTGCTCTCCGATGGCGAGCATTTGTTTGTCTTCCGTCAGTCCACCGATAACACGTTATTGGTAGACCGCTTTTTGCTCGACGGCGGCACCGAGCGGCTGGTGCCCAAGCTAGAGGTGCGTTTTAAGCGCAGCCGCCAGCGCTTTACCCCAGCCCAGCCCCAGGGCTTAGGCGGCAGCCAGTCCTTCGACACGCCCGACTTCCGCGACTTTGCGGGCAACTTTTTCTTTGAGCCCACCCAAGAACTTCGCCTGGCGCAGAACCTCACCCAGGGCTGGTTTTCGGTGGTGCTGACCAACACCAGCGAGCATGAGGTCAGCCGCTGGCACCTCTTTGTCCACAACGGTGAGACCGGGCGGATTGAGCTGTTTTCTGTGAGGCGATCGCGCGATCGCCTGTTTGACCTGGCCGACGCCACCGTCGAAGAAGGCAGCCTGGAAGACCCCCAGCCCCGCCAGATTCCCGGACTGATCAAGCGCACGCTGATCCTGCGGGATGACGCCGGGGAGGAGTTGACCGCCACCGAGGCCCCTACCGCCACACGCTTTTGCCTGCAAAGCGAGATGACCACCCAGGATGGCGACACCTCGTTTATTAAAGCGGGGGTGCGGGTGATGCTGGCGGTGCCGGTGCGGATGCTGGGGGCTACCGATCCCCAAACCACCCTGGCATCGCTGATTTTTGGCGTCCGCACCGATGGCACCCTGGCCCAGATCGACGACCTGCCCCAGGAGACCCTGCTGCTGGAGAACAACCGCGATATTCTGCTGCCTGCCGACGTGCTGCAACAGGTGCGCGGTGTGAGCGGCGACCAAACCTCTGACCCCGACGACAGCCGCCCCAGCTTCACCTTTGACGGGGTGGATGACTACATTGATGTGGGTTCAGACCGTTCCCTTGAGCTGGCCCGTAACTTTGCGATCGAAGCCTGGGTGCATCCCGTCGCCGAAAAAGAACAGTGGATCGTTGCCAAGCAGGGCAGCTACGCCCTGGGCCTGGTGGAGGGCACCCCGGTGTTTGTCACCAACGACGGTGAGCGGCACCAGATGGAGAACGTCTCTATTCCGCTCAACACCTGGACTCACCTGGCGGCGGTGCTCGATCGCCGCAACACTCTATATATTTATGTCAACGGCGAACTGGCCGACACCTACGAGGGCGCAACCCCGGCCCGCCCCAGCGGCTTCAGCGCCAAGATCGGCGTGCAAGATCCCAGTTCTGAGTCGGGCTTCTGGGAGGGCTGGTTAGCCGAAGTGCGAGTTTGGAATGTGGCGCTGAGCGAGCTGGAGATTCAGCAGCGGATGGGCGATCGCCTGCTCGGTCGCGAACTGGGCCTGGTGGGCTACTGGCCGCTGATGGCCCTGGCCAATGGCGAAACCGTGGACTTTTCTCCGGAGTCGAATACCGGGCGGGTGTTTGGGGCCTTCCCCACCGGACGGCGGATTGGGCGGCGGGTGGGTCGCCGCAACGCCGAGGCCTACCGCTACGGCGAGGTGTTTAGCGTGGTGCAGGGGGCGACCTATCTGAAGACCTTTGAGTACCGCACCGACGCACCGATTTTGCCCTTTGATGAATCTGAAGAAGCCTTTGAGGTTGTGTTTGAGGGGCTGACGGGTGGACGGAATGGTGAAGCCACCGACCCCATCATTGTTCCGGCCCAAATTCGGCCATTGGATGCTGCTAACGACGACGGCTGGCGGGTAGCCCAGGCTCGGTTCACCATTCCCGAGGGCATGACCCATCTGCGCCTGTTTCACATCACCGCTCCCGGTGGGGTGTGGGGCACTCTGGAACTGCGCCGCCACCGAGTAGAACAACTGGCCAGCACTGTCACCCAGGCCGAGTTTGTCGATGAGGTGATGCTGCCTGCCCTGGTCGGTGGGTTTGACCAGGCCGAGCAGGCCCTCGACGAGCTGCGCCCTTTGGAGCAGGAAGAGGCAGGGCTGATCCGCGAAATCTCGGAGCTAGAATCGCTGATTGCTGAAGAAGACCCCGCTGGCATGTTGACCCAGCAGGTGGCAGCCCAGCGCCAGACCGTAGCCCGGCTGACCACCGAGCAGCGGGCGGCCTCCCGTCGCCTGGGGGAGGAGGAACTCAACCCGTTCAACTTCTATGCCGAGATTAATCCCGGCGATCGCGCCGGGGTGCGGTTGCAGTACGACGCCATTCGCCGCGCCAATAGCCCCGACCTCTCTCTGCGGCCCAGCGACTTCAGCACCGCCCAGCGTTGGCAAATCCGGCCCTTGAATGTCACGGCTACGGGGCGTACGCTGGTCAGAATTCATCCCCAAAACAGCTTGTCGTTGGTGCTGACCGCCGACAACAGCGGCAGCGGCACCTACACCGGCCTCTCAGTGCAGCCGCTGCGACAGCCCCCCGCTCTGATCTATCAAAACTGGTCGCTGGAATTTTTGCAGCAGGGCAACCCGGCTCGGGTGCAGTTTCGCCAGCGCCAGCCCGATACCGCGAATCCGGTCTTAGACACCTATTTGCTGGTGGTGCGTGCCAACGGTAGCCTGACCGCCGAACCCGTCGATAGCTTTGCCCGCAACGGCAGCGTGGGCGACTGGCTGCTGATCAACACCGGCATTTTGCACGATGAGGGACGAGCTGCGATCGCCGCCGCCCGCGACACCTTCAACGCCCTGGATGCCCAGCTCATCGCTGCCCAGGCCGACCTCGCCCGTCTGGAAGCCCGCCTAGCCAACGTGGATAGCCTCGAACCCCAGCTCGCCGCCGCCCGTCTGCGCCTCAATGAGGTGCAAGACCGCATTCGTACCCTGCGCCAGACCTACCTGGATCAGGTAGCCGCCCTCAGCAACCAAGCTCAGGTGCTACCGATTATCCCCACCACCAGCGGCGGCACCGTCCAGGCAGGACTGCTTGACTTTGCTGCCCCAGCCGGAGCCGTCACTAGCTACGAAAGCGTCGAAGGGGCGGTGCATCTAAATTTCTTCGATAGCCGGAACCGCCTTCGCACCACGGTTTACGATGCGGTGGCCGAAGTCTGGCGGCCCAACATTCCCGGCACCTGTCTCGCCTTTGAGGCCGACGCCGACGCTTCCGGTCGCCTCGAAATCAGCAACTTTGGGGAAGATGCTCTGAGCCGCTTTACCCTCTCCGGCTGGGTACGCACCCAAACTACCGCCGCCGCCGCCTGGCTTGACTACCGCCATGAGGACAGTCGTTTACGGGTGTTCAATCCCCAAAATCTCCAGGTCACCATCAACGACCAGACCACTCCTCCCACGGCGATCAATCTGGCCGATGGCGCGTGGCACTGGCTAAGCGTCACCTGGCGCGGGCAAGACGGCCAATTGCAGATTTATGTGGATGGGGCGATCGCCTACGCGGGCGAACTTGCCCCCAACGCTCGGATTCTCGCGGGCGGCACCCTCACCGTTGGGGCCGATGGGGATGGCACTACGCCCTGGATCGGCTTCTTAGAGAGCTTGCAGATCTGGGACGAGGCTCTGGGCGCGGACGAACTTCAGGCTAACCAGCACCTGCCCCTGACCGGCAACGAGCCAGGGCTGCTGGGCTACTGGCCCCTGGAGGATCTGGGGCAGGAGCAAATCCGCGATCGCTCGCCGAATAACCACCACGGCACCCTGGTTGGCGCGGTGCAGCTGGCCCCCTCCACCGCCCCCATCGGGATGATTGCCGCCGAGGCGGCTACGGTGGTCGCCAATGAATACCCCACCCAGGAGGTGAATGAACTCGGCGAAGCCGTGGGGCTGATGCGGCGCTTCTACGCCTTGATTCAGCCGGAGGCGATCGCCCTGCTGCAAGACCAGCGCATCGAAAGCCTGGAGGTTCGCTGGGTCGGCAATGCCCAGTTTGACCCCACCCTGCTGGGCTACATCGAAGGGGCACCCCCCGTGCCCAGCGAAAACCTCACCGAGGCAGAGAGCTACGACGGCACCGCTGCCGTACAGCTCAACGCCACCGAAAACGTCAGCTACAGCTGGACCCGCAGCCAGGAAGCCGGGCTGGGCATCGATGTCAACGCCATCCTCGGTACCGCCGCCGAGGCATCGTTTGGGGTGGCGGTAACCACCTCTCTCTCTGGGGGCTTTGGCTTTACCGGTAACCTCTCTAGCACCTACAGCCTGCTCGACGAAGGCACCGTCACCCTCGATATTGCCACGGCCTTACAGGATCGGCTCTCCCTGCGGGGCAGCCCCGAAACCACCGCGCGCTTCGCCCGCCTGGGTCGGCGCTATGTGCCCAAAAACGTGGGCTATGCCCTGGTCGTGTCGTCCCTGGCGGATGTGTTTGTGCTGCGGTTGCGCCGCAGTCGGCGCATGGTGTCGTACCAGGTGGCCCCGGTGCCCGATCTACCGCCCCAGGTCAACACCGTCACCTTTTTGATCAACCCCGCCTACCAGCAAAACGGCACCCTCGATGGCCAGGTAGGCACCGAGGCGGCGGATGACCGCTTCTACGCCGCAGTCCCCAGCCTGCGCGCCCAGTACGGCTCCCAGTTCCCGGCCAGCTACTTCCGCATTCGCGAAGCGGCTGAGCTAGAGGCCCAAATTCGCCGTCAAGACCGGGAGCGGGAGGCCATCTTTGTCAACTACAACAGCCGCGCCATTGAAGGCGGGGCCGCCAACCGCTCCACCGAAAACGCCACCGAAAACAACATCGAGCAGGTGGCGGCCAATGTGGGGTCGGCGATCGCCTCGACGGTAGAGTCGGTGCGTTCTGGCGGCAGTGCCGACGGCTGGCAGCAGCGGCTAGAGCAGCTCTTGATTGACGCCCGCAAGCGCAACATCGTCAACACCTATGTGTGGGATGGCGACGGTGGCCTGCGCTCTGAAACCCAGGAGTTTGCCGACACCATCGAGCAAACCATTGGCGGCAGTTTCTCGCTCGATGGGGGGCTGGGCATTACCGGGTTTGTGCAGGGGCTCGGCGTTTGGGTAAATTTGACAGCCCTGGCCACGGCTCACATTACCCAGCTGTCTACCAAAACCGAGAGCCGCAGCCGGGGCTTTAGCCTGGAGGTGGAGCTAGGGGGCGAAAGCCGGGGCATCACCACCCTCAACGATACCCCGGTGCTGCCGGGCGAAAAGGTCGATCGCTATCGGTTCTCCAGCTTTTATCTGGAGCCGGATACGGGGCACTTTGGCGACTTCTTTCACCAGGTGGTAGACCCCGAGTGGCTGATGAGCAACGACGAAGAGGCCCGCGCTCTGCGCCAGATCAACATGGTGCGGCCCAACCCGGTGTGGCGGGTGCGGCACCTGGTGACGTTTGTGGAGCGCCCGGCTCTGCAAGGGTTTGGGGCAGCTCAGGCAGCGACGGTGGCAAGCCCTCCGGCGGCGGTGGCCCCCGCCGCCACCAACGGCAACGGTCGCCGAGCGGTCGCGGCCAGCGCTGAACGGTAGGTCATACCAACGGCAAATCGGGCTGCGCTCTTTCCCCCAGGGTTGGGGAGAGCGCAGCCCGATCTGTCTCTGCTGTGGCGTTACGCTTTTGGGCTAGGCGGCGCGGCGGCGGGGGCGCTTGTGCTCAGACTTTTTCTTGTAGCCGACGGCCTGGGCTTCGTCGCTGTCAGAGCCGAAGTGACCCCGCACGGCCTCTTTCATGGCCATGACGGCGTTGTGAAACTCCCACTCGGCCTGGCGGGCTTTGTCGGCGGCGGCTTTGGCCTTGGTCAACAGTTCGGTTTCTTTCTGCTGCATATCCTGCATGGTTTGCCGGGCGGCTTGCAGAAATTCGAGGGTGGCCTCGGGGCGGGCGGTGGGGTAGCTCGGGACGGTTCCTGCGCCCTCAAACGACTCGATATCTTGCAAAATGTAGCGGACTTGCAGGCGGCGGCTGGTATCGACAATGGCCATAGAGGCACCTCTATAAAAGAACAAAATTAACGATTTTGGCGAGTCTGCAACGATGGGGGATTGGTTTTGGTGATTATCAGCATCAGAGGCGAATGGGCGACTCTGGGCTAAGCAGGGCATTGCGTTGCTGTGGTTAGAGTTGCCCACCGAGGTTGCGATCGCGACTACCGGTTTGGTGTGTTGGCAAATATGCGTCAAATGGCTTAGGGCTGTGATGATGTAGGCACGCAAGCAACCAACGGAGTTGATGCAAAGGACTGTTACAGCGGGACAGGGCTACACTGCGGGGTCAGTAAGCTTCACTGCAAGGTCAGTAAACTTCACTGCGAGGTCAGTAAGCTTCACTGCGAGGTCAGTAAGCTTCACTGCGAGGTCAGTAAGCTTCACTGCGAGGTCAGTAAGCTTCATTGCGAGGTCAGTAAGCTTCACTGTGCCCTTGAGTTGTTATGCGCAACCCGCAGTGAGAAACCCTGATTCAAAAACAGGGTTCTGGTAGGGGCATTGCATGCAATGCCCCTACAAACCGGGTGCAATCAAAGAAAATGGCGATCGCCGCCCCCGACGGCAATGGGTAGGCCATCGGGGGCGGGCGGGGGCGTTACTCAATCAGCACGGTTTTGGTGGCGATCGCCATCCAGACGGTTCCCGCTGAGGGGCTTGCCCCCAGCATGTCGCTGGTGGGCGGTACGGGGATGGGGTCGCTCCAGTCGTTGGGGTCGGTGTAGCCGAGGGCGTGGAGAATTTTGATGGTGCGATATATGCCTGCAAGGCTGCCGTAGAGCATGTGACGCACCCGCTCTGGTCGAATTTGGGGGGTGCTGGGTGAAGACGGCGGAAGAGTGGATGCGCCGCTGGCATCTGGTTCGAGATATTCAAACATGGGTTCTGTCTCCGTATGTGGTTGAGGAAGACAGAACGCGAAAACCCTAGCCACCCACGCTTGAATTGCAAACTGAGGGGGCTAGGGTACCATATGCCTAGCCTCGCAATCTGCGGGTCAGACTTGCGGGGTTAGCTGTCTGTTGGTGTTACCAGCACCTTCAGACAGCGCCAAGATTTTCGAGTTCTGCGTAACCACCGCTCTGCCGAACGGCTTAATGTAAGAGAATAATGGTACAAAAGCTCCCCGTCAAGCATGGAGGATGGCAGGATGCTCTGGCGAATATTTAGACAGTCTAGCTCTGCCTATCTACCCTTGAGAAGGCTATCATGCAGATTATCCGCTGCCTATCTACCTTCTAGGGGAGGGTAGGCTGCAAATAATCTGACTGTCTACCCTGTAGAGGAAATTAGGCAGATAAGAGCGATCTACTAAATTGTCATAAGCAACGGGAACTACGATGAATCGGTACGGTCGTAATAGCTTCATGGCTTTTTCTGAGCTAGACGGATCCGCTGTCCTCGAAAGCCAAAAGAACCAAGCGCTGCAAGCTATTAAAGGCCAGACTGACGATTACATTCTCAATGTTAATAAGTCTGATTACATTGAGCACTTGGTATCTGAATATTCGATTCCGCCATTAGAAATTCATTCGGATAAGCTCTCTGTTTTAGTCGAAGAACGAATGATTCCGGCAGAATTACATCCCAGTTCATTCTGGGTAGATAGCGGCCAGTCTTACCCTAAAGATGTGTACATCTTCCATCTCCCATTTTCAGGAGATGTCCAACTTTTAAAGGTTCGCGCGAGCACATATAGTATGTCTGCTCCGCGTATAAGCGTTACCGGCCAAGAGATCCAATTTGAGATTATCAACTTCAATAAAGATGCAGAATCAATCAAGCGCGAGGCTGAGCATGTAGTTAGCCAACTGACCTCTCAAAATCAGCGCCTCACAAATGATTTGGTGAAATTTAATGGCTCGATTGCGCCTCAACTGAACCAAGCGTTCGACGCTCGAAAAGAGCAGTTGCTTAACAAGCACGGAATGATCGCTGCACTAGGTATTCCTGTTCGAAAGGCTACAGGAATACCTTCAACCTTTTCTGTACCCGCAAAACGGACTCCCGCTATACCAAGAAAACCAAAGCCAGAGGTTACTGCCCAAGGCTTCAAACCAGAGCCAACGCTCGACGAGGCTATCTATCACCACATCCTCAAGATCATTCACGATGTTGGAAAGCAATTTGAACGCCTTCCCAGCACATATGCGGGGAAGGAAGAGGAACATCTTCGCGATCATATAATTCTAATCTTAGAACCAAATTTTGAGGGCAGCGCAACTGGTGAAACTTTCAACAAGCGGGGGAAAACAGACATTCTGCTCCGCCACGAAGGTTCAAATGTTTTTGTAGCCGAATTAAAATATTGGCATGGAAAGAAGGCGTATCTAGAGACCATCACACAATTACTTTCTTACTTAACATGGAGAGATTCAAAGGCCGCAGTGGTTATGTTCGTGTCGAATAAGGACTTTACTTCCGTTTTAAGAACCATTCGTGAAGCAACCTCGGAGCACTCCAACCATCTTGGCTTTGTTCACGAAGTAGAGGAAGGTTGGTATCAATATCGATTCCACATAAACGAAGATAAGAATCGTGAAGTACAACTTGCCATTCAAGCATTTCATCTACCTTCGTGAGGTTGCTTATGTGCGATCACTCGCAGATCTTTTGTAGTGCGATCGCAGATTTGCTGTAGGTTGGCTTGAGGCAAGAAACCCAACATCCGCATGGGTTTACGCTATCGCTAACCCGTCCTGCATTTGAATTAGCCCAAGTCAGTATAGTCCAAGCACCCAAGTCACCGTTCTACACTTGTACGAAAGCTAAACGGACAGGGCAAACGCATACTGATTTGGAGCCAACGAAGGAATAAGGGTTTCAACGATCAGCAGCCTGTAAGATACCGATATTTTCGCAATAAGGCACCTAAAAGCTGGCCTTGCTGCAAAAATATTCGAGTATGCGTTCGCCCTAGCTAAACGGAGCGATCGCTTGACAATAGTTTTCTTGCCAAAATATCTAACCCTAAGCGCACAAATTCCTTCACCTATTCATGCGCGATCGCCGCGCCCAAACTCCAGCGGCCACCTGCTTCTTTACCGTTGTCACCTGCGATCGGCAATCTCATCGTAGAGCGATAGCTACCATAACCGTTGAATTCCATAAACGTCAAATTTGTCATCAATACTGATAACGGGCATCTCTTCGCCAATAGATTGAGCTATCAACAACCGATCAAATGGGTCACGATGGTGGGGCGGCAAATCGCTCAGAGCGTAAATATGGGTTAGCTCAATTGGCAATAGGCTCAAACCATTACGGCTAACTTCATCCTCTACTAGCTCAGGTAATGATGTTTTTAGCTTCAGCTTACCAAGAGACAGCTTAATTTGCATTTCCCAAATGCTAGCAAAACTGAGCACAGGTTTATTTTCAGGATTAACCAAAAAATCGTGAGCTAGTGCAGAAAGCCGCTTCGGTTCCCCAGTCCACCAAATGAAAACGTGAGTATCTATCAAAGCCCTACTCATCGTCGCCTAGCCAGAAGCTATCAGGTAAAGAATCGTTAAAATCTTCACTCATCCATACCTGCCCCTTATGCAAACCCGGCATGCGAGGTGCGCGGGAAGAGTCAGTAGCTAAAGTAGCGCTACCTTTTACTAATCGAATAAAACTTAGCACTCGCAAAAGCAATGGCTCTGGTACAGACGCCAGCTCGCGCACAATAGTCTCGAAGGTGGTCATCTGCATACCCTGCCAATGCTATAAGGCTATTTTGGCACAACTAACAAAAGTGCGATCGCAGATCTCCTGTAGTTGAGGCACGTAGCTTGCTTCCCGCAGGGTAACCCAACGTTCGCATGGGTTACGCTATCGCTAACCCATCCTACATTTGAATTAGCTCAAGCCAGCATGGCCCAAGCACCCAAGTCACCGTTCTACACTTGTATGAAAGCTAAACAGAGCGATCGCTCGACAATAGTTTCCTTACCAAAATATCTACCCTAAACGCACAAATTCCTTCACTTATTCATGCGCGATCGCCGCGCCCAAATCCCAGAGGGCACCTATTTCTTCACCGTTGTCATCTGCGATCGGCAACACCTACTCTATCGCAATGAATTAAGTGCGATCGCAGATCTCTTGTAGGCTGGGTTGACGAAGGAAACCCAACTCCCTTGCCGTAAAGACTATACTGTAAGGCAACCTCAGCCATAGCAGTTCTAGCAAAAGCCCTATGTTAAGCCTGAGCTACCCCCACATCGAAAAAATCGAGCACCAGCCCGCAAGATTGCAGCGCATCCCCCGCATTCGCGTCGCCCAAATTGTGATGGATTACCTCGCCTACGGTTGGTCAGCCGAAGAACTCTGCCACCAGCACCCATACCTAACCCCAGCCGAAGCCCACGCCACCATGGGCTACTACTTCGACCACCAAGACGAAATCGACCAAGAAATTTCTCAGGAATGGCAAGACACCCAAGCCAGCATGGCCCAAGCACCAAAATCACCGTTCTACATCCGCATGAAAGCTAGAGGGCTACTGTAAGTGACACCATTGGCCAATTTGTTAAAGACTTAGAGATAATTGCCAAAGCTTCAGAACCCGATGATTGGAAAAATTTAGTGGAATATATTCCTTACAAGTAGCCAAACTGTAGGTTAAGTGAAGCGCCAGCGTAACCCGACTTCTCTGATAGTTTTCTTGCCCAACAACCTACCCTAAGCACACAAATTCCTTCAGCGATTCATGCGCGATCGCATTAACCCAAACCCCAAAGAAATTCCTATGCCGTACGTAAACATTCAAATTACACAAGGTGCTACTAGAGACCAAAAAGCTCAGCTAGTCAAAGAAGTGACCGCCTCACTTGTGCGTATTTTGGGAAAAAAGCCAGAGCATACCCATATCGTTATTCAAGAAATTGCCGATGAAAACTGGGGTTTCTCGGGCCTGCTAACCGATGACTGGAAGCAACAGCAAGCACCCCAATCACCCACTGAAACCTACTAATTGCCAAGCCCCATAGATTGAGTGAAGCGCCAGCGTAGGGAATACAGCCGTGGTGCTACTGGGTAGAAATCAAAAACCCGATGAACGCTCAAGGGTTTGAGCGTTCATCGGGGAAATGTCTCTCTTAACCAGACTGGAGGAGCAGCGATCGCTGCTCCTCCAACCGCTAAAACCGCACCATGCTGCCGGTAATGCTCTGGAACTCAAACTCACCCACAGCTTCACGATAGGTGCGACGGGTGTCGCGCAGCATGCTGATCGCCAGCCGCTCACCCAGCAGGTTGCCGCCAGTTTCAATGCCCGTGCCGGGGCGATCGCAGCCCGCATTTGGCCCCGAGGTAGTGCCATCGGTGCGCCAGTGCATCCCCGCCCCATCGCGAAACAGCGTCACGTTGGCAATCAGCTTATTCAGCTCACCGTGGATGGTGAGCTTTTCGTCCTTGCGGTGGTAGTCGGCCAGCTTAGAGCCACCATCCACCGGCACCTTGGGGTTGGGGAACGGGCCATCGGCAAAGTAGGCCTTAGCCACCGTCGCCGCCGCCGCCACAAAGGCCGAGTGGCCACCGGGGTAAGCCGGGTGAGTGGGCGACCCTTCGGGGAAGCCCATGGGCAGCAGCCAGTTGCCCTCGCCATTGCCCCGGCTTTGGGCGACATTTTGCTGGCGGTTGTGCTCAAAGATGCGATCGAGCACCTGGGTGTGCCGCCACACATCGGCTCCCTCACCAAAGAAGTCGTTAAACTTCTCATTGTCGCAGGGGTTCTCACCATGGCCACCCAGAACGCCACGGCGGAAGAGTTCTAGCCGCTGGGCATAGACCTCGGGCCGCAGGCGACGGTGCACACACCACTTCTGGAACCAGGCGTGCTTCAGGGCATAGACCCCCGCCAGCCCGGCCTGAATGCTAATGTCTGGCCCGCCCAGGCTGCCAAAGCCGTCGGCAGTAGTGATCGCTTTGTATCGACCTTCTGTATCTTTGCCGTAGGGAACCGCATCCGACAGAGTCGCCTTTTGGCCCAGCAGCATGAGAGTGGCCCACAGCCCCGCCTGGTGTGGCAAGTCAATATGTACCCACTGCCCAGCATCTCGCAGGGTGGTGATATAGCGGGTACCATCCACAATATCGGTGCCGCTGGGGTCGATATCGCCATTGTTCACCCGCTGCCAGGTGTCGAAGTCGGTCATGTAGTCGAGGCCGGGGCGCGGGTAGCGCTGCTGCTGACGAATTGGCTGGTTGCCAAAGTTAAAGTCTTGCAGCAAAAACTGCGACACATGCGGGCCGACATTGCAGCCAGTATAGGGGCCGCGAAACAGCGTTTGCGGGGTGCAAACAAAGCCAAACTGATCGTCAAAGCCCAGGGCATTGAGATCGTCGCAAGCCGCTTGAATCAAGCCACTGTTGGCATACTGGTCAAAGGGCACATCGCGGCAGAGGGCCATCCAGTACCGCTCGACCATATCGATGGCGGTGCTGCGGCTGGCAAAGGTGGGGGCCGCCGCCATGCGCGCCCCGTTAGAGTCGTTGCCAATCAGCTCAGACGAAAACGCATTCAGCGGGTTGACCAGCCTGCGCACGCTACCGCCCAGCTGCACTCGCTCAAGGGCTTCTTGGGTACCGGCTTGCAGGGCATCGAGCAGCGATTGAAACGAACTGGGGTCAACCAGGCCGTTAACATTGTGGGCCAAACCCTTAGAGAACGAGGCAAAGCCCGGAAACCCAATGTGCTTAAAGCGATCTTCGTCACCGTTAATGGCGGGTGGCGTGACGCTAAAGTCATTAGTGGCATCGTCACGGATTTGGTCGCGCCGAGCTGCCGCCTCGGTGCGGCGAGCTTCGTAGTCGCGCTGTTGAGCATTGTTGAACTGGCAATCAACCATGGGGATGTTCCTTAGTGAATGGGCTAGTGAATCGCCAACCTCAGACTGGAGGGCGGTAACCTCTGCATCGGCCCCAGCCAGCGCCAGGATCGTTGGCCCTTCGGGGGCAAATAGCCGCTGCAAAAATTTGACCATTGTCCTGGAATCCATAGGGCAGGATGGGGGTTGAGTTAGAACCGGTGAGCGACCCGCTAAAGCATCGCTGGAGCAGCTAAGCGCCCCCTCCATTGCTAAGAACGTTGGTGGCGTTGGGTTTCAGCCGTTGCGATAGACCTAAGATAAGCGTGGCTAAGCAGCAAACCACAGTACCCCCACGGGTACTCTTTGCCGCTGTGAACCACGACCCATCAAATTGAAATCTAATTTGGAGCGCTGGGTGGCTGCGGCTGGGTCAGGGCTTGGCGGGCCATACTTTCCCAGTAGTCGTGTTCGGGCTGGCTGGCCGTTTGTAGGCAGCGATTCCAGGCCGATTGTGCAGTGGAAACTGTGGAGTCGCCGCTGTAAGCCGGGGAATTGGGCAGAGCAGCTTGCTGGTCGAGCACCTGGCCCAGCAGGCAGTAGGCATCGGGGCGAGGGGTCTCTAGCGACTGGCCCAATTCAATCGCCTCGCGCAGCGCCGCCTCGGCCTCGGGCAGTCGATCTTGGGCGAGCCGCACCTGTCCTAGATTTTTGTGGAGGGCGTACTCTAGCTCTGGCCCTTTTTGCTTTAAGTCGGGGGCGCTCAGGGCCTGCCGCAGCAGGGGTGCAGCGCTGTCGGTATCGCCCTGCTGTAGGTAGAGCTGGGCCAGGTTGTTGTAGGCGGGCAGATAGCCGCCCTGCATGGCTTTGAGGTATTCGGTGCGGGCTTGGTCGTACTGCTGATATTCTTCGTACATCACTCCCAGGTTGAACTGGGCCTCGGGATAGTCGGGCTTGAGACTGAGAGCCTGCTGAAAGTCGTTTTGGGCACCGGCCCAGTCACCTGCGTCAAACTGCTCTTCGCCCTGCTGGTTATAGGCAGCGGCAATGCGGGGCAGCCCCAGGGAGTGAAACAGAAACAACCCCAGAGCCAGGGTAAAAGCCAAGACAAATTTGATTCTGGCCCAGTTGGTGTGGGCTGGGGTGCGGCTGGCTAAAATGCGTTCTAGGGCCTGCTGGCCTACGTTAGTGAGGGCACCCCCGCTAGCAAACAGGGTGAGAATGACCGGCGCGATCGCCCCCAATGAACTCCATACCCCTGGCGCATCCGTGGTGAAGCGGCTGGCAATATCCTGAGCCAGGGCCAGACTAATGGTCAACATGGCGATGGTGAGGCCGCCCCACAGCCAGGCCAGAGCATCTTTGGGAACTTCGGGCGCTGGCGGATACCACCACCAGTGGTGCTCGGGGGGGTGAACGCTTTTGCGCCAGCTAGCTAGATCGGGTAGGGCGTAGAGGCGATCGCTCTGGCGGCCCAGCTCAGCATCGGCGTTAGCGAGATCAATCCAGAACTGGGGCGGTAGGGTTTGAGTCTCGGGCATTTCGCCCAGCTGATCGATCAGGTACTGGGTGCGATCGCGGCTGTGCAACGTAGCCAACACCGCTTCCTCCGGCCAAACATCGGCCTCCTTCACCAGGGTGCTAACCCACTGGCGATAGTCGTTGACGGCGCTTTCTAGGGGCTGAACCGGTTCCATAGGGCAACAGGGCCGGGAAAGTTGCGGTCAATAAGCGGAATTTTGAACTTGTGGCGATTGGTTAGGGAGCGTAGCCAAAACAGGGTATCACCCTGAAATCTTAGCGGAAGGCTGACACTCTAGCGCATTGGCGACGGCTGCCGTCATCCATAGAGCCCGACTCTGTCCCATCGAGTCCATCGAGACAGATCAAAAAGACGGCGATCGCGCTTCTAATGGCTAGCCAGAAACTCCACCAGCGCCTGAGAAAACTGCTCCGGGGCATCCTGCTGTATCCAGTGAGAAGCTCCCTCAATCGGCTGAAATCGCGCGCCCGGTATTTCGCTGGCCAGTTGTCTGCCGTCTTCCGCCTTTTGCCAGGGGTCATCCATCCCCCAGAGCACCAGCGTGGGGGCAGCAATATCGCCGTGGCGATCGACTAGGGCCATGGTCTGATTGGCATTCAGGGCCGAGGCATTGCGCAGCAGGCTCAGCTTCCCCTCTTCGCTAGCCCAGGGTGCAATCATACCCGCCCGAAATTCAGAGGTCAGGCGGTCAGGGTTCGACAGCCCCGCCGCCAAACTTTCCTCTAGCGCCGCCACCAGATCGCTAACCGGGCGCGGTTTCCACCGCAGGGGATGGCCAAAGTCGAGCATGTCATCATCAAAGCGGTCGTAGCAGACGGAGTTGGTGATCACCAGACGATTCACCACGGCGGGGTGCTCAATGGCCAAAATCAACGCTACCGCACCGCCAGTATCGTGGCCCACCACATCTACCTGCTGGAGGTTTAAGGCCGCCAGCAAAGCCGTAATCATCCGCGCCTGGTCTTGAAAGGAGCGGTCAAAGCGATCGCGCCGGTCTGACCAGCCGTGGCCCAAAAAATCGGGAGCCAACACCCGATAGCCCACCTGCACCAGGGGCGGAATCACTGCATGATATAGATATCCCCAGGTGGGAATGCCGTGCATGAGCAGCACGGTACCCAACCGAGCTTCACCTCGGTCGATATAGCGAATCGTCACTGGAATATGGGCGGCGGTGCCAGCGGGTAACACTAGCTCTTGCTGGTCAGCCTTAAAGTCTTGCCAAGTCCTCCAACCGGCTCCATTAAGCTGCATGTTTTGCACCACTAATAGGCGATATCCACCGCTGAGCCATCTGGTCTGCGGTTACAAAAAGCTTACTCTCCTATTTCTACCTGTAGCGATCGCCCATGGCTAAAACCTGGCTTGGTCTGAGCCTGTTGTTGGCTGGCGATTGTTACGATGCTTCGAGTTTGACGGCCAGGGCTACTAAATCATCCTGATCATGGGGGCCTTCACGGGGAACGACATGCCAAGAGGCGATCGCCGCTCGCTCCCCTGGCAACGACGTCTCCAACCCTGCCGTTTTCAACTCTTGAAGGATGGCTTCGACAGGGCCAATGTAGCGAGTGGCAATACCCTGCTCATTCACCAGGCAATGGGAGGCGGGGTCAAACGCTTGCCTCATGGGTGAGGCCTCCATCACCTCGCCACACATACTCTGGAGGAGAAAGCCCCCACCCGGTTGAAGAACCCGGTAAATGCTAGCCAGCGTGCGGGATCGGTCTGGCCCAATGATGCAGTGCAGGCAACGGCCATCGATGACCAGATGAAAGAAGCCGTTAGGATAGGGGCTCAGCTCCACAACGCTACCCACAGTGAATTCAACCTGAACCGCTTGAGAGCGGGCCTTTTCCTCAGCCCAGGCGATCGCGCTGGGGGCAATATCAATCCCATAGGCCGCATACCCCAGGCTTGCAAGCCAGATAGCAATATCGCCCGTGCCACAGCCCAGATCCAGAATGCGGCTACCGGGGGCGAGGGCAAGGCGAGCGATCGCCTGCAAAATTCGAGGTTGTACCACCTGGGTCTGATCGCTCTCTGAGGTCCAGCCAAAGGCTCCTTCTGCCCTGAGCCGTTGGTAGACGCTATCGTGGGCCATGTAGTTGGTTTTTAGCGGGCTCATAACGCAATTCAGTAGAGGGGCGATCGCCTCCTTATCCCCAACAATATCCCCTCAATCTGGAATTCTAGAGGTCGCTGTTGAGGATTTAAACATCCCCTAACGGCCCCCGCCATGCATACCCACACCGCATCTACCCTTCGTCTAGCCTATCCTGTGGTTCAGCCCAAACGAGACTTGGGCATTCAACGACCTGGTTATACTGGCCAAGTCCCTAACCACCCCAAAATTGGCCCCAATAGCAGCTCCTGGCTACCTTGGGAAATCACGGGCGTTGCTGAATTAAGGGTATGAATCTGCAAAAAATTAAACGAGGTTCCAGTACCCACAGAGATCGGTTCATACCTGGAATCAGCAACGCCATAACAGGACTACTGCGGTAGTTGTACCTGATAACATGGTGCTTTTGTCCAACCGCTACACGGTTATGCCAAGAGAGCCCTAAGTCAGCTGCGAGATCGGCTCGCTAAGTCCCCACAGCGTGAAGTGAAAGGTTGTGCCGATTCCCAACTGAGAGGTAGCCCATAGCTGGCCGCCGTGATTTCTTACAATTTTTTTGCAGGTAGCTAAGCCAATACCTGTCCCTGAGTAGCTCTCAGCAGACTGGGTACGTTGAAACATGTTAAAAACTTTCTCAAGATGCTGGGCATCAATGCCAATGCCGTTATCGTGAATTTCAAGCAACCAAAAGTCTCCTTGTTGTAGGGAGGAAATCTTAAGCTGTGGAATTACTCCAGGTTTAACAAACTTTATGGCATTGTCAATCAAGTTTTGAAACAGCTGAACTAGCTGAGTCTCATAGCCCATAACGGTAGGCAAAGGGTCAAAGTCAAAGATAGTCTGGTTATGTTTAATACTGTCATCCAGGTTCTCTAGAACCTGTTTAAGCAAAATATTTAGATCAACGGCCTGCATCTCTTGAGCATGCAGGCCAATTTTAGAATAAGATAATAGGTCTTGAATCAGTCGCTGCATGCGATCGCCTGATCCATGAATTCGATTTAGGTAATCAACGCCTACTTGATCTAATTGGTCTTGATATTTGAAGAGCATCACCTTGGCAAATCCGGTAATGCTCTGAAGAGGTTGTTGTAAATCATGGGATACTACATAGGCAAATTGCTCCAGTTCCTGATTGGAACGAGCTAATTCTTGATTATGTTCCAGCAACTGCTGTTTTAACCGCTGGATGCATAGCTGATGCTCAATACGAGCAAGCACTTCCATTTCTTGAAAGGGCTTGGTCACATAGTCAACGCCCCCTACGGCAAAGGCCTTAACTTTATCTAGGGCATCGTCTAATGCACTGATAAAAATAACCGGAACGTCGCAGGTTTTAGGATCAGATTTTAGCTGTTGGCATACGGCATAGCCATCCATGCCCGGCATTCTAATATCAAGCAAAATTAGATCAGGGGGGTCTGACTGCACCGATGCGATCGCCCGCTGCCCGTTTAGAGCTTTGCGCACTTCATAGCCCTGATTAGTCAGCATGGCAGACAAAACCCTCAGATTGTCTGGGGTATCATCCACCAGCAAAATATCCTCTCTCAGATTAACCCTTGAATATTTGCCCATACCAATGTGACGAGATTTCTATAGAAAAAAAGAATGGAAAATCAGGAGTTTCTTCATTAGGCCGGATACTCCAAGGTAAAGTCAAACCACTATCGCTAAAGGCAAATTAAGGTTTCGGTCGGGTGATCTGAATGATCTTATCAAAGTTGAAATCCTCCAGCCAGTGGGTAACTGTTTTAACCAGAGGAGTATGGGTTGTAGGCAGCTGGGCCAGAAGCTCTAGGATAGGGCGATCGGCCCCTTTCACGGCCAGCCCGTGCAGATGCTGAACCCACTCCGGGGGCATGGCTGTTAGTATTTCCCCCAAGGCCTGGGGTGACAGCAGCTCTGTGTCTAGTAGCTCTGCGTCCCCAAGCCGATCGACTGATTTAGCCGACTGGTCAGACGATTGATAGAGATAGGTGATAGACAAATGCTCAGCCAGTTTTTCCAGCAGCAGGCTGGCTTGAATGGGCTTGCGCAAAAAGTCGTCACAGCCGATGGCGATCGCGTTGGCCTTGGTTTCTTCAAAGGGGCTCGCCGTGAGGGCGAGAATTTTAGTGCGGTTTGAGGTCTGCCGATCCAAGGCGGCGGGAGCCTGGGCGGTCAGATGAGCAAGGCTGGGGCGGGATCTTCCCTGGGCTTTGGCCTGGTCGTATTCAAGCGCGCGGATGGTTTGAGTGGCTTTCACGCCATCCACAACAGGCATTCGCAGATCCATCAAAATTAGATGGGGCTGCCACTGTTGCCACAGAGCAATGCCCGCCTTGCCATCCTTGGCGCAGCAGAGGTCAAACCCCAAAGGCGTCAGCAACTCCAGCAGCAGCTGGCTATTTTCCGGCTGGTCTTCAACGATCAAGATGCGGTAGGTGGGCTGATTGGGAACTAGGCCGACAACCCGCCCTCGCACGGCATCCGAGGCGGGAGGCGGAGTCTCGGCGAGGGCGACCTGAATGTTAAATTTAAATCGGCTGCCCTGCCCTGGGGTGCTCTGCACGGTGATATCTCCCCCCATCAGGCGAACAAATCGGCGGCTGATCGCCAGCCCAAGGCCGGTGCCAGCTTCACTGTGGTCTCTGGCATTGACTTGGGTAAAGGGTTGAAACAGTTGCTCCAGGGCCTCAGCGGCAATGCCGATGCCGGTGTCTTCGACCTCAAACGACAGGGTGACGGGGCGGGAGTGAAGCGGGTGAACCCGCACAGTGACGCTGCCGGTCTCGGTAAATTTGATCGCATTGCCGACTAAATTCAGCAAAATCTGCCGCAGTTTGCCCTCATCGGCGGCGATGTGCTGGGGTAAGTCATCGGCGGTTTGAATGATCAGTTGCAGCCCCTTGGCCTGAGCCTTCGCCCGCACCATAGCGTCCAGGTCTTGCAACAAGTAATGCAGGTCAAATCGCGTTTCGTGCAGCTGAATTCTGCCCGCCTCAATTTTCGACATTTCTAAAACATCGTTGATTAGCCCCAACAGGTGCTGCCCGCTGCGGTTGATAATTTTGAGATGGTTACGGTGCTCAAGGTGGAGCGACTGATCGTGGCCCATGACCTGGGCAAACCCAAGAATGACGTTCAGCGGCGTGCGCAATTCGTGGCTCATGTGGGCCAGAAAGTCGCCCTTGGCCCGACTGGCTGCGGCGCTGCGTTGGGCTTCGCGCAGGGCAGCGGTTTTGGCCCGCTGTAGGGCAGCTTCAGCCTGTTTGTGCTCGGTGATCTCCTCTAGCAATAGCAAAATGCCAGGGGCGGGCGGGGGAGCGGTGGGAAGGTTGAGTGGCACAGAGATAGGTAGGGGCTGTAGGCTGAGGTCAAACCAGCGGTTGTGCCAATGCAGACCACTGTATCGGCTAGTGTTCCCGGTTTTGAGCTGATCTAGACTGGTTTGCCACTGGTCGGTGCTCAGCCAGTGGGGCACCACCGCCGCATGAATGGGACTGCCTACCTCGATAGCAAAGCGCTGCTTGGCTACGGGGTTGCAAAACCAGACCAGGCCGTCGGCATCGGCGGCGAGCAGACCGACGGGCAAGGTGCGGGCGATCGCAATTTGCATGGCCTGGGAACGCCCCAGCTGCTGAGCTAGATCCGCCAGTTGGGCCACCTGTAGGATCGCCCCCCGAGGCCGAGGCAGCGGTGGAGCCGGGTTCCAGGCCACCCCGGTGGTGTGCGTGTGGCTGAGCAAGTCTTGGTGGTACTCCTGCCATAGCTCGGTCACCTGACGCCGCAGCAGATGGTCTTCCCGTAGGCGATCGCTGAGGGCGGCCAGGGCGGCGGTGGCGATCAAGAGGCCGATGGGAGCCACCGTAGGTAGCCAATACTGGGCATGGAATAGCAGCAGGCTGAGCAATCCCCAGCTGCTGCACAGTCCAGCGATGGCGGCGACCTGTTGTGGCGTGTTCCACCGGGCCATCAGCCAGCTGAGGGCCGGGGCACCCAGCAGCAGCAGCAGCCAGAGGTAGGGGCTACCCAGGGGCCGCAGGGCGTTGTTGTGCAGCAGGTTGTGCATGGCCGTGGCCTGCAGGTAGACGCCGCTGGCGGGCGGGTTGCGATCAAAGGGGGTGACGAGGGGATCGAGCCCCGCCGCCGTAGCCCCAACGATCACAATCTTATTTTGTAGGGCCGTAGCGGGAATGCGGCCCCGTAGCACATCCACAAAGGAGTAGGTTTTGAACTCAGCGGCCGGCCCTGGCCAGTTCAGCCACAGGGGTTGCTCAAAATTGGGGTGAGGCACCGGCCCCGCCACTAGGCTGTAAGCCTGGAGAGCTGCTACGGCCAGAGCGGGTTGGCCCCGCAGCAGGAGGGTAATGTGGCGCACTAGCCCATCGGTCTCTTCGCGCCGCATGATATGACCTGTGCCGATCGCCGCCTGCTCAAGCTCTGGCACCGGCAGCAGAGGAAGATTGTCGGCATCCCAGGCCTGGGCCAGCACCGTCACCCCCTGACGCTGTAGTGCCAGAGCCAACTCAGCATCGTCGTCGCTGGGCTCTGACCAGAGTACTGCTATAGCCACAACGCTGGCCCCCTGGCGGGTCACCTGGTCGAGGAGCTGGCTGTAGTAACGGCGCGGCCAGGGAAACAGCCCCAGCTCTCGGAGGCTGGCATCGTCGATGGCCACGACGACCAAGCGCTCGTCTGGCGGTTGTGGCCCCCGGAGATCAAAGAGACTGCGGTAGGCCATCTGTTCTAGGGGCTGAAAGGCTTGCCCCTGCAACAGCAGGGCGATGATCACCGCTGCGATCGCCCCTGGAAGCAGCCGCCATAGAGATTGAGCTAGGCGCTTATCCATGGTCTGCGGTCCTAGTCAACGCCTGGAGCGGTGGCTGTTCAAAGCGAGCGGCAAGAGCATCATCCATGAGCTGACCTCACCAGCTCCGGTCTAAAATACGCTGGGTAATCGCCACAATCGGATCAAACTGAAAGTTTTTGTTCCAGTCAGATAGCACCTGTGCTAGGGGCTGATACCCCTCAGGAATCTGTTGAATCAGTGCTGCAATTTGCTGATCAAACCCCTGCATAGCCGCCCGGTGAAGACGGATCGCCCAGTCCAGAGGCAGTCCCTGATCTAAGGCTTCGGCCATTAAGGCTTCAGCTTTCTCCGGGGACATGGTCGAGACCCGAGGCGGCCCCCCCTCTAGGAGCTCCAGCTCGGGTGAGTCAGCCGATAGCGACCCATTCAAGGCCACCGCTGCCCCCTGAACCGGCAGGGAAAATCTGACCTTGGTACCCTGCCCCGGAGTGCTTGAAAGGTTGATTTGCCCCCCCAGGGCCTGGATGTATTGGTGGCTGATATAAAGGCCTAGCCCCAGACCCTGCTTGGGTTGGAGCCCTGTCTCAGATTGGGTAAAGGCCTGAAAAAGCTGGTTGACTTCGGAGTGGGGAATGCCGCAGCCAGTGTCGCCCACCTCAAAGAAGAGCACATGGGCAGTTTGCTGATCGCGGCGTTCGGGTCGGGCAGCGGGGGAGGCGTTCTGCCAATGACTAGCTTCTAGGCTGACTCGCAGGTTAACCTGGCCTGCGCTAGTAAATTGAATTGCGTTTTTGAGGAGCTGAATGAGAACTTGACGCAGCTTGCCATCGTCGGAGTAAATGTATTTGGGCACCTGAGGAGCGACCATTAAATTAAACTGTAGACCCTGTTTCTCAGCTTGGGGTCGCCAGTCAGATACCATTTCTGCCAGCAGGGCGTGCAGATTAAAATTCTGCTGGTTGAGGGCAATGTGGGCCGCCTCGTCCCGAGTCACCGCTAGCACTTGATTGATCATTTTGAGGAGATGTCGAGCACTGGTATGAATACCCGTCACGTAGTCCTGGTGATCCTTCGTCAGGGATAAATTGTTGATCATTAAGCTTGAAAAACCCAGGATGCTGTTTAGGGGAGTTCTGAGCTCGTGACTCATACGGGCAATGAAATTACTCTTAGCTCGGTTAGCAATTTCTGCAATTTCTTTGGCATCTTGGAGGGCGGCGGTTGTGCGTCTGTGGGCTTCAATTTCTTGCTGAAGCTGCTGATTTTGCTGGGTTAGCTGATCTTGTAGGCGCTGAATGGTCAGCTGATGGGCAATGCGGGCTAAGATTTCTCCAGTTTGAAATGGTTTGGTAACATAGTCAGCACCGCCCATTTCAAAGGCCCTGACTTTGTCTAGCACATCATCGAGAGCGCTCAGAAAAATGATGGGAATATCCGCTGTTTCGAGATTAGACTTTAGCCGCTGGCAGACTTCATAGCCGTCTAACGCGGGCATACGAATATCGAGCAAAATCAGATCGGGAGGACAGGATTTGACGCTGACCAAAGCCATTTCACCATTGGTGACGCAGCGCACTTTGTATCCCAGCGTAGATAGGCTGGCCGACAAAACCCGTAGGTTGTCCGGTGAATCGTCTACGACTAAAATGTTACCTTTGTAAGTATCCGCTGAGGGTGAGTTCATCTAAGTCGGGGTTAAGTTGAAGCCGTGGGCATTGAAGTATAGGCTGGCTACCGGGCTACAGATTTTGATACGGCAATCCTAAGCTGGTGAGTGAAGGGGTAGGCTGTTGACCTATACAGGTGAACCATTTGGCCCTCATGGCAACAGCAGGCGATAACTACCACAATCTACCACCCACTTCGCAGTGTAGGTAAAGAATGTGACATCGCTGTGGAAGCATCGCGATTGATCGGCCTGGACATCTTTGTCCTCAGACCGACTGAGTGCTATTCGTGGTCCCAGTGGAGGACCAGGGCAATTTGGTCGCCCAGCAGGCCAGGGTCGAAGGGTTTGTTGATAATCGCCTGGGCTCCTAGCTCAGCGTATCGCTGCTCTGAGACAATGCCCCCAGTCGCCGTCAGCATAATGACCGGGATGAACTGCGTTGCGGGGGTGCTTTTTAGGTGCTCAAGCGTCATCAGCCCATCTACGCCCGGCATAAGGACATCCAGCAAAATGGCGTCGGGCTGGGCTTCAGCCGCGATCGCCACCCCTTCGTCTCCAGAACCGGCGGTCAGCACCTGCCACTGCTTCAAAGTTTGCAGACTTACCTTAGCAATTTCACGAATATCATCTTCATCGTCGATAACGAGGATTTGTTTCATACTCACACCATAGCGGCTATGGTGCCAACAACTATCTTTAAGTAGCAATTATGGGTAACCTTGCCCATCTAATCATCGTGAGCTTGCAATTGTACACATGAAGATACATAGGCAAGGCATATCCAACCTCAGAGTCACCCCTTTGAACGGGCTCAGACTGGGTGGCTAGTGCTGTGTCCACGGGAATGTCACATTGACTTTCTATAGTGCTAATCAAGTTGGTTCACAGAACTATCGTTACCAGCCTGCGGCCCACGGGCTATGTTCTTCACCGATTGTTTGCCCCCGTGATTCACCCTCTCGTTATTCAAGAAGACTTGGTCTCCCGCTTTCGCTACTGGAATGAGCGTGTCCAAGAAGGTATGCATTTCAATCATGAGCTTTACACCTACTTTCGGTCTTTTTCAGTGGCTCACCGATTAAATGCCTATGCTACGGCCTATGAGCAGATTGAGCAGGGAAATGCTGTTTGCATTACGGTTTCTGAAACCTGTTATATAGTCTGGCTTTGCCTGCGCGCCCGTGCATTCGTCAAAAGCGTTAGTGAAAACCTGAACTTTTCTTCGACCGATCGGGCGAGCAGGGAAAAAGGAAGTCTACCTGGCCAGTCAGAGGCTCTCGATAACCGAGATATCGATACCGTACAACCCCCGTTCCCAAAAGACCAACCTGTAGAGGCAAATAGCATTTGACCTGCCAAATAGAGGACTCATTCCTCAAATCAGCAACGTCAAGTCAGCAACGTCGAGATGCCTAATTCGGCGGCTAGCTCTAGCCTGGGCTAGGGGTTGGTTTGCGCCAGGTTTGCAGAAGACGATGGCGTTCGATGCGGTTGAAGATGCGCGTAATCACCTCAGGTTCGGTAAAAGGCTTGGCCACGTAGTCGTCGGCTCCAGAATTATAGAGTTGAAGCACGACTTCTGGTTGCCGTTGGGCGGTGAGGAACAGAATTGGCAGGCCATTCCAGGTGTCGTGATTGCGGATGAGCTTGCAGAGGTCAAGGCCGTTCAAATTAGGCATATCCACGTCTAGGATGAGCAGGTCTGGCACTTCCTGTTCTAAAACGCTCCACACCTGGAGCGGGTCGCTCAGCGTTAGGGGCTCAATTCCCCAGCGGGAGAGCATGGTTTGCAAGGTGGCTAGGATAGCAACATCGTCATCGACGGCGAGTACTTTCAGCGGTGTTGGAGACGTGGCGGTCGGCGGAAGAGAAGGGGCAGCGGGGGGGGCTGGCGCAGTAGCTGGCCATGGCCCTAGTAGCAACTCCGTCGGTAGCTGGGGGGGGTGCTGCAATTCCTGCTGGAGGGTTGCTACCAGGGCCGCGAGCTGATCGACCGCCGCCGGGGCAGCGGTTTTTAAGACCTGCTCGATCGCCTGGGCGAGGCGAGAGCCTTCCGCAAAGCCAAACATGCCCAGGGAGCCAGATAACTTGTGGGCGTCGGCCAGAGCGCTCTGGCGTAGAGCCTCGGGCAGCGGCCCCGATCGCAGGGTGGCCACCGCTTGCTCCAGGCTGATCAACCGCTGGAGCGTGGGCGGCTTAAATTTGTCCCATAGGGCGATCGCGGCTGCTCGGGTTTCATCCCTCAGGGCGGCCTTTTGAGGGTCGGGGGAAGCAGCCGGGGGGGGCTGGAGCCGATAGCCCATGCCGTACACCGTATCGATGACGGTGTCGGCCCCGACCGATTTGAGCTTGCGCCGCAGCCGTTTGATGTGAGTTCTAACCGTTTCTTCGCCGGGGGTAGCGTCAAAGTTCCACAGGTGCTCAAGAATACTGGTGCTGCTAAAAATCCGCTGGGGATGCCGCAGAAACAGTTCTAGTAGGCTGTATTCCTTGGAGGATAGAGACAGCAAGTGCCCCTGGTAGGTCACCTCACAGGTACTGGGGTCGATGCAGAGTTCCCCCGATCGCAGTACGGGATTATTCAGCGTACCGGGGCGACGCAGCAAGGCCCGGATGCGGGCGGCTAGCTCGCTAAGGGTGCAGGGTTTCACCAGGTAATCGTCGGCACCAGCATCGAGACCCACAACTTTGGCTGAACTGTCGCCCTGGGAAGTGAGCAGCAAAATGGGATTGACATACTGGGACTGGCGCAGTTTTTGACAGAGCCGAATGCCGTCGATCTTGGGCAAGTTGATGTCTAACACGATCAGATCGTAGTTGGCGGCCTGGGCGTAGTCCCAGCCGGCCTCGCCATCTAGGGCTACGTCTACGGCGTAGTGCTGCGACCCTAAAAAATCGCCAAGCTGCTGGGTTAAAAGCTCGTCATCATCTACTAGTAGAATACGCATGCCCTATCTCCTAGCTCTCTGATGCCCTTTGAGGCGATCGCTACCTCAAATCGTATAGCTGTAGCCCGTTTGGTTGAGACATTTCGCAGTCATGGCGAGGGCCAGATGTTAAGGGTTGGTGCCGGGTGTCAGGCAGAGCACAAGACTATATCAGGATATGACTTCAGACTTGGGTTAGCTGCATCAGAACCTCAAACTTATAGTCTCGTAGTAACTGGGTAAGGCCGTCTATCAGGGCTGCATGCTCCGGGGGAATTTGCTGAATGAGCTGTGCGACTTCGGTGCTGTCGCACAGCACTGAGGCCCGGTGCAGGGCGCTGACCCAAGCGGGGGACATTACCTGGAGGTCGCTAGCCTTCAGGCGGCCGCTCAATGACTTTGGCAGGAGCGCTTGGCCTCCCTGATCAGCATAGCGGTATTGCAGGCCCAGGTGGTCAGCCATTTTAGTGAGCAACAGATTGAGCTGAACGGGCTTGCTGACAAAGTCTTCACAGCCTGCAGCTAGGGCTTGGTCGCGCTGCTCACGGGAGGATTGGGCCGTCAGAGCAATGATCACTGGCCCAAATCCATCGCCACGTTCCTGAGCTTCGGCGCGAATACGACGGGTGGCCTCGTAACCATCGATTCCTGGCATCCGCAAATCCATCCAGATTAGGTGGGGGTGCCACTGTTGCCAGCGGGCGATCGCATCGGCCCCGTTGATAGCTTCCTGCACGGCTAGCCCGAGCTGAGAGAACACGGCCACTAAAAAGTAGCGGTTTTCGGGCTGGTCATCG
Source organism: Leptolyngbya sp. CCNP1308 (assembly GCF_034932455.1). Taxonomy (NCBI): domain Bacteria; kingdom Bacillati; phylum Cyanobacteriota; class Cyanophyceae; order Leptolyngbyales; family Leptolyngbyaceae; genus Leptolyngbya; species Leptolyngbya sp. CCNP1308. Next base: position 52,473 of record NZ_JAYGIH010000010.1, read on the forward strand.
ACGACCAAAATGCGGTAGGTGGGCTGCCCTGGCGCGAGGCCAATCACTGAGCCTAGATTATCAGCGACGGCCACGTCTGCCGCGTCTGCCAACTGGAGGGGCAGGGTAAACCGGAAGCTACTCCCCTGCCCAGGAGTGCTATCGACGGTGAGGTCTCCCTTCATCAGATGGACTAGACTGCGGCTAATGGCCAACCCCAGACCCGTGCCTTCAAGGGAAACTTTGCCAGCCTTAGCCTGGATGAAGGCATCAAAAATCGCGGTGAGTTCGTCTGGAGCGATACCGGTGCCGGTATCTTCAACGGTAAAGGCCAGGTGGGCCTGGGGTAAATTGGCCTTCGACTCTGGGGCTGTCTCTATAGCTGACTTTGGGCCAGAGAGCAGGTCAACCCGCAGGATGATACCTCCAACCTGGGTAAATTTAACGGCGTTGCCCAGCAAATTGATCAACACCTGGCGCAGCTTGTTGGCGTCGGTCACGATGTACTGGGGCAGGTCGGCGGCCAGGGCCAGATTAAAGGCCAGATCTTTCTCTTCTGCCCGCTCCTGGAACATGGCTTGCAGGTCGTAGAGCAAACTGAGGAGATCGATGCTTTCGGGCTCTAGGGTAATGCGGTTGGCTTCGATTTTAGACAGGTCGAGAATGTCGTTGATTAAATGCAGCAGATGGTCGCCGCTGCGCTGCATGATGCGGATATATTCCCGCTGCTGAGCCTGGAGGGAGGGGTCGGCATTGAGGATTTGAGCAAAGCCGAGAATGACATTGAGGGGGGTGCGGAGTTCGTGGCTCATGTTGGCCAGAAACTCGCCTTTGAGGCGGGTGGCGCGGCTGAGATCTTGGTTGGCGATCGCCAGTTCTTGATTGCGATCGCTCAACTGCTGCTGGGCGCACTGGCGATCGCCTAGCTCTTGTTGCAGCTGATCAAAGATGGTGATCTGCTGAATGGCGATTGCCAGTTGGTTGGCGATCTGCTGCAACAGCTGCGCCTCGGTATCTTGCCAAACCCGCTGCGTCTGACAGGCGTGCATCACCAGCACGCCCCAGAGTTTGTGGTGGCTGTCCGGAGCAACCCAGCGATCGCCACTGGCGGTATGCGCCTCTTGCAGGATGGGGGCCACCACCTTGGACTGGATCTGTCCGGCCTGGGAATAGTCCACCAGGCAGTCAGTCCAGACGTCCTCCATTACATCTGGCACCACACGGGGCTGTCCTTGCCAGTAGAGGTTCAGAATATCCTGCGACCAGGCCTCATCCTCCCAGTGCATGGCCTTGAGAGCAGGAAAAGGCTCTTTGACGACCTCTTCCACAATTTGACTGCGGCCATCGCCAAATACCCGAAACACAATCACCCGATCGCACTGAAAAATCGCCTGCACCTGGCGCGTGACAATACTTAAAATTTCTTCGAGGTCAAGGGATTCGCGGATCTGCCGCAGGATAACGCCTAGGGCGGTTTGCTGGTAAAGCTGCTGGGCGATCTGGGCCTCGGCCCGCTGCCGCACCCGCAGTTCTGACTGGAGCTGTCGGTAAAGCAGCGCCTGCTGTAGGGCGATCGCCAGCTGGCTGGCCAGTTGATTCCCCAGATCAATATCTGACTGGGGCCACTGGCGCGGGCGACTGCACTGGTGGATACACAAGAGCCCCCAAAGCTTGTTGCCACAGAGCAGGGGTAGCACTAGGCTAGCCCGCACCTGAAACCGGGCCAAAATATCGGTATGGCAGTTAGCTATACCGGCGCTGTAGATGTCATCGACAACGAAGTAATGCCCCTGGGCATAGAGGTTGGCGTAGTTGGCTCCAAAGCAGTGATCGTGAACTCTGGTAGCCAGCACCGAGGGCAAGCCATCGGCGCTAGATTCGGCGACAAATTCGCCATCGTCATAGCCCGAGTCGGCATAAAACTTGAAGATACCCACCCGATCGGCGTTGAGACAGGCGCGAATTTCTTGGCAGGCGGTGTTAAAAATAGTGGGCAGATCGAGGGACTGGCGAATGCGCTGGCTAATTTCTCGCAGCAGGGTTTCTCGCGCCGCCTGCTGGCGAACGATGTGCTCGGCCCGCTTGCGATCGCGGATATCAACCACCACTGCCAGGTTGCCCACTATCTGACCCGCCTCATCCCGCAATGTGGAGATGCTAATTTTGGTCCAAATCCAGTCGCCGTTTTTGTGGCGATCGCGCTTTTCGTAGTTCAAATTGTCGATCTCGCCGCGCAAAATGCGATCGATCTGGGGTCGGTGCTGAGCCAGATCCTCAGGATGAATGACATCGGCGAAGGTGAGCGCCAGCAACTCGTCTTTGGCATAGCCTAATAGATTGCAATAGTACTGATTGGCCTCGACAAAGTACCCCGAGGCATCGACTTGATTAATGCCCGCGGCGGCCTGCTCGAATATAGCCCTAAAGCGGGCTTCACTGGCTTGCAGGGCCAGTTCGCTTTGCTTGCGATCGGTGATGTCCATGACAACACCGAACATACGGACAATCTGTTCCCCTTTATATTCCAGTTCAAGGCGGCTGTTGACGTAGCGAATTTCCCCATTGGGTCGCAAGATACGAAAGTCAACGTTTTGGGGAATACCCTGATTGGCCTCGGCAATCCGCTCTAAAAAGAAGGATCTATCCTCAGGATAAATCTGCTCAAAATGCTCACTAAAGGTCGGTTCATCCTGCTCTGGTGCCATGCCAAAGATACGAAAAACCTCGTCTGACCAGGTAATTTCTTGGGTGTCTAAATCAAAAGACCAATGTCCTAAATGACTGACTTCTTGAGCTTTTTCCAATTTTTCTCTGAGGTCAGCCAGGGCAATTTCAGCATGTTTGCGATCGGTAATGTCGCGATTGATGCCAATGAACCTAACCGGATTACCGTGCTCATCCCACTCAATAATTTTTCCCTGGGCTGAATTCCATTTGTAGGTATCATCTTGGCAGCGGAGACGATGCACATTCTCATAAATTTCCGTCTCCCCTCGGAGGTGTTTGGCAATGTCTGCCTCTAGCTGCGCTTGATCCTCCGGGTGAACTCGGCCTTCCCACTCGGTGACAGCATTGGCGACCGTTTCATCGGCACCGTAGCCCACCAGCGCCTTCCAATGCTGTTGCGAAAAGATGACCTCGTTGGTTTGCATGTTCCAGTCCCAGGTGCCGGTACCACTGCTGTCTAGGGCTAGCTCAAGCCGCATCTGACTGGCTTGCAGGGCCAGTTCGCTTTGCTTGCGTTTGGTAATGTCTAAACAGGTACCCGATAGTCGGATGATTTGCCCAGCCCCATCGCGGCCAATTTTGCCACGGCCTTCGTGGTAGCGGATACTGCCATCGGGCAGCAAAGCTCGATAGTCAATTTTGTAGGAGGTTCCCTGGGTAATGGCTTGGTCAACGGCCTGCACCAACCGCGAGCGATCGTCGGGGTGGATCATCTGTAAATAATCGTCGTAGGTCGGCTCACCTGCTGCCGGATCTAGACCAAACATACGAAATAATTCCGGTGACCAGGTGATTGTTTGACCAATCAGGTCAAAAGCCCAGTTGCCAATGTGGGCAATTTGCTGGGCCTCTAGCAGGGCCGCCTGTAGTTTGGCAATCTCTATCTCGGCTTCCTTCTTGGCCGTTTTTTCTAGCACAACGCCGTGCCAGGCCACATCGCCATTGGGCCGCCGTTCTGGACGAGAATTGGCCTTGAGCCACTTGGTCTTGCCCGAGGGCGTTATAATCCGCCACTCACAGGTAAAAGTAGCCATATCCCGCAGGCTGGCGACATAGGTCGCTAAATACCGCTCCCGATCCTCAGGGTGTATTTGCTCAGAAACGAGCGCCCCGTTTTGCATCAGGGTAGTCAAGGGTATTTCGTGGATTTCTGCTGCTGCCGGGCTGATGTAGTCAAAGCGCACAATGCCCGCCGCGTTCTCTACCACCGTATAAATTACCGCAGGCGACGCGGCGGCAAGCTGCTGAAATCGGGCTTCGCTGGCCGCCAGGGTGATTTCAGCCCGCCGCCGTTCTTCAATATCACGGCACACGCAAAGGTGAACCGACTGCCCATTCCACTGAACGGCACTGGCGCAAATTTCCACGGCAAAGGTGGATTCGTCTCTCCGTCGATGCCGCCGCTCGAAGCGATTTAGGCACAGCTCGGAAGTCTCCTGCTTGTCCTCAGTGGGCTCTAGGGCAACATCAAAGTCAGCTACATTAAGGCCAATGGCCTCCTTTAGGGAGTAGCCCAGCATGGTGGCAAAGCTGCGGTTGGCCTCTAGAACTTGGCCGGTTGCATCTAACACCACAATGCCATCTCCAGAAGCATCGAAGAGGGCGCGACGATAGCCTACCTCTTGGCTGAGGGTCGCTTCGGCTTGCTTCAGGGCTGTAATATCGATCAACAGGCCATCCCACACCAGCCCTTCTATAGTGAACTGGGGGCGCGAACGGCCCTGGAGCCAGCGCGGTTGCCCCGTTACTGTGGTGAACCGTCCTTCCCAAGCCCAGTCGGCACCCTGTTCTACTGCACTGGCCACCGAGGCTTGCAGCGAGGGCAAATCGTCGGGATGAATTAAGTCCCAGAGGAGATTGGCATCCTGCTGCACCTGTTCTGGCTTTACCCCGAATAATTCATAGCAGCCTGCGCTGACGTAGGTAAAAGCACCGCCTTCGCCGCTGGGCAAGTAGCGGTAGACCATCCCCGGCACATTCACCCCCAGCGATTGATATCGAGCCTCGCTCTCTTGCAGAGCCAGTGCCGTCCGTTTGCGATCGTCAATGTAGGTGGCAATGCCTAAACAGGCGATCGCGGCCCCGGCCTCGGCCACAAAGGGGGATAAGTTAGCGGAGTACCAATAGTGGCGACCATCTTGGTGCCGGACTCGAAACTCTAAGCCCCGGCAGCTTTTGCCATGCAGGCAGGCCTGTACCTGCTCAACAACGTGGGCCAGATCGTCGGGATGGGTGACGTCGGCAAAGGGGCGATGCAATAACTCGTCCAGGCTATGCCCGGTCACCGTGGTCACCATGGGGCTCAGAAAGCTCAAGGTGCCGTCGGAGACAATCACAAACACCAGGCCGTTGATGGTGTCAATCAATCGACGCAGCTTGCGATCGCTAGCCTCAAGGGCTAGCTGATTAGCCTTTTGCTGGGTAACATCTTGAATACAGCCGTACCATCGGGTAGTGCCGTCTAGTTCTCGCTGGGGGGTAGCGTGACTTTGAAGCCAGAGCAAGCGCCCCTGGGGATGGTAAAGGCGATATTCGCAACACCAGGGGGTGAGATGAGTGGCGGAGTCTTGAATAGACTGAGCTACATAGGCTAAATCATCGGGATGAACAATAGAAAAGAGCGGGCTGACATCCTCGCGTACGGCTGCTGGGGAAATGCCACAGAGATCCTCAAGCCCGACGCTGGCATAGGGAAAAGCCATACGGCCATCGGGGTATTGGACAAATTCATAAATCACCCCGGGGATATGACGCGCAATGTGGCGGAGGCGATCGCTGTCGGCGAAAGGGGACGATGGAGACATGGCGACTGGTGCGTGGGTGTCGAAGCTAGCGGCTTTGGCCAAGGACGAAGGACGTTGGCAAAGGGTTATCGGCAATAGCATAACCATAGCTTTCCCCATCTCGGTGCCCTAGCTTGGGTTGACTCCCCACCGGGCCGTCAACTCTGCTATTAGAGGTCACACTACCGCTACTAGCTCGCCTGACTTAATACATTTCGCCGTGGAGAGCAATACAGTTGCACTGGGCTTTGGCCAGGTTACATGGTGCTATCGGCATCAGCGAGCACCTGATCAATAGTTTGGCGGGGCTGGCTATTGTAGAGATTGATGACTGTTGGTGTGCATTGACCTGCTTAAAACCATCCAGGTCAATGAAAATCAGCGCACAGGTTCGATCCCAATAGTTGAGATTAGCGATCGCTCGTTCCAGGTGTCTAGCTGTAACTCTTCTAGAGGCATTGGGAAACACTGACAAAAGTAACATTCATTGACAAAACTCCCAAGGCCTTACTTCAAAGCCACCACTTCAGGAGTACGTCAAATGCACCCACTGCTATAGCTTTAGAGATTAATTTAATATCATTTTCATACTTTGAATATTCTTGCCATATCATCTCAAAGACCTACGACAAAAATCCATATTTTCTTTGAGTAAAAACATCAACTTAGCCGTGATGGCATCATCACTTTCAACCTTAGCTTTCACCTCAGGCTTAGGATTCTGGCTCGCCTCAGAATGAAATTCAAACTTCGGCTTTCTCAAAGACAAACGCATACTAGTTCTCCTATCCAGACACACCATGACCTCTAAAAGACCGATAGCCATTCTATTAGCTGATCAATTTAGAACTGGTAGATTGCCTATACAAGCAAGGTGCCGATTCCAAACATTGACGCGAAATATTTAGAACTACTATGGTTTCAGTCTGTTTCTCAATTAGTCGCAAGTAGGGAAACAACTTGCTCTGCCATCATCGGCTCGCCAAAGTAAAAACCTTGCCCATAGTCACACTTAAATGCCTTTAGCCAGGCCATATGGCGAGCACACTCAATACCTTCAGCAATGACTTCAATGCCCAGATTGTGAGCCAAGCCAATGATGGATTGAATAATCGTAAACCCTGCGCTAGACGCATCCTGATCAATGCTGCCAATGAAAGATTGATCGATCTTAAGGGCATCAATAGGGAGCTCATGGAGATGGTTAAGCGAGGAATAGCCTGTACCAAAGTCATCAATTAAAATTGTCACCCCCAAATTTCTTAAGCATCTAGCAATATTGATGGCAGTTTGAATGTCTTCCATAATGGTAGACTCGGTAATCTCGAGCTTCAGGTTAGAGGGACTAATTTGATATTGTTCGATTAAGTTTCGGAGTAGGTTAATGAGGTCTGAATGATAAAATTGATGCTTTGAAATGTTGACACTCAAAATAAGCGGCAGTATTGACTCCGATCGCTGCCCCCATTCCCTTAGCTGGCGACAGGATTCTTGCAGCGTCCATTGACCGATGGAGTCTATCAGTCCAGTTTCCTCAGCCTGCCCCAAAAATTGTTCTGGACCCAGCAGTTCTCCCTGGGGATGCGCCCAGCGAATTAGAGCTTCAAAGCCGACTGGCCTTTGGCTTTTAAGCTTAAAAATTGGCTGATAAAAAAGCCGAAATTCTTGTCTCTCAATCGCCCGCTTTAAAGCACTGTCCAACTGCAGAAAGGTAAGGGATGGCTTGATACTATCCGGTTCAAAAATAGCATATTTAGCCCGACCATTAGCCTTAGCCTGGTACATCGCAGTGTCAGCGTCTTTGATGACCTCCTCCACGCTGTTATATACGTTAGTGCTGAAGGCAATGCCAATGCTGGCGCTCGGAAAAATTTCTCTGCCCTCCAGCATGAGAGGTGTGGTGATCTTGGCCTGCAATCTCTCAGCGACTTCAATAGCATCCTCAACTACCTGAATATCATGTAGCAAAATAGCAAACTCATCTCCGCCCAGCCGGGCCACCAGATCCTGAGGTCTTAGGCAGGCTTTTAGTCGAGTCGAAATTTCAACCAGCAGGCGATCGCCAGCCAGATGACCTAGGCTGTCATTGACAATCTTAAAGCGATCTAAGTCTACAAATAGAACCGCAAATTCGTAGCCTCGCTTACGCTGTTTTAGAATAACAGAATAAGCCGTTTTTTCCAAAAAAAGTGTGCGATTTGGCAGCCCTGTCAAGCTGTCATGAACGGCCTCAATCTTGAGTTTTTTTTTCTAGAGACTTGCGCTGATTTATATTGCGAATGATGATAATTTGATTGTGGTCTGTCGCCGAAAAAATCCTCAATTCACAAAACAGAGGGTTCCCGTTGCGGGGCAGAGAGGTTTCAAAGGAGTGTAATCCTCCATTTTTTTCAACTTGCCGAATGTGTTTAAATAAGTTGAGAGAAAAATTGACCGGAAAAAACTTTGAGATGGGTCTACCTAGATGCTCTGAAGAGAGTCTTGGTAGCTCCGCGTCGTTCCCATTCTGGAAACTCAGAAGCCGACCTTCAAAATCAACCTTGATAAACAGATCAGGACATGTAGAAAAAAGATTAGATTCGGCCTCGTCTTCGAGAGCCACATAACTATCACTCGGTGTCAGGCAATCTAAGTTTCCGCTATAAAATGAATGTTCTAAATCCATTTTTTCTTCTTGTGAGATAGATAAGTAATCTTTTACTTCTCCACGCACATTCTTGCAAAAAACTATCCTGTCTCCTGCCTTTATAATTTTTTTCTTGATGACTTTTCCGTTTACATGGACACCATTTCTGCTTAGCCTACCGCCGGGCTCTCCATCTATAATTTGATAGCCATTGCTCAAACATACCAAGCTCGCATGGTAGCGAGATACCCCTGGATGGGACAGCTGGATATCTCTATCTTGATCGCGCCCAATGGAGTAAAAGCTTCTGCTTAAAGGTATGGTTTTCTGGCGTTCTCCGTCCTGAAGGAGGAGAATAAATTGCCTCGAATTTAGCGGATTTAATGGGTGGATTTCTCTTTCTTGATTGAGCTTCATATTTTTGAGCTGACGATAGACGGAACCTGCTCTCTAACTTTTTAGATACGGTCGCCTTATTCTGTCGGCATACTTTCCTGAAGAAAATTAAGTCTTTTTTCTACAAATTTTTGGCTCAGAAGGTTTGCAATGCTAGCAGGGTCAACAGGCTTAGAGAAAAAATAACCCTGCATTTTTCGACACCCTAGCTGTTTGAGACTGATTAATTCCTCTAAGCTTTCCACGCCCTCTACAATCACATCTAGTCCTAGTTTTTGGGCAAGCATAAGAATCGTTTCGCTCATAATCCAGTTTTTATTTCGGACAAAAGACTGATCGATCTTTAGGGTGTCGAAAGGCAGCTCTTGGAGCCTGCCCAGGGAAGAATAGCCAGTGCCAAAATCATCGATGTAGATTTGCACCCCAAGCTGCCGAAGATTGGCTAGTGTCTTGACGGCCACATCTGCATTTTCTATTAAGGTACTCTCTGTTATTTCTAATTTAAGGCTGCTGGGTAGAAGAAAGTTTTTCGTCAATATTTGACTAATTTGCTCCACTAAGTGGGGGCATTGAAGTTGTACGGCGGAGAGGTTTACACTCATGGTGAGTGGAGAGGTGGATGGAAATTTGATTTGCCACTGATGCAATTGTCGGCAGGCTTGACCCAGAAGAAGAAGGCCGATGCCGTAAATCAAGTTCGTCTTCTCTGCTAGAGGAATAAAAACCTGCGGAGAAATGTCACCCCGGGTGCTGTGTTGCCACCTAGCCAGAGCTTCAAAGCCAATAATTCTTCTATTCTCTAGGCAGATGATTGGTTGATAAAGCAGGTGAAAATTCTTTTCTTCTGCGGCTGAATGCAGATCATTCTCTAGCTGAAGCAGTTCAATTTTGGCGGAGGACAGCACAGTGAGCAATGGAGTTGGCTGGACTTCGAGCGCATTGGTCAGTCGGACGAGGCGGTCGGCATTTTTAGTAGCGATCGCTAGCAGGTGTTGGGCATCGTCAGACAGCGAGTCAAGGTGCTGATAGCCCAACAGCTTGAGTGCTCCTTGAATAGATGTCAGCGGAGTTCTCAGCTCGTGACAGAGGAGCAGAGACGTATCTTGAGTCGGGTTGATTGGGATCGTTAGCATTCAGAAAAAGTCTGTAGGGTAATGGGCTATGCACACCGAGCACACCGGCAGCCAGTCACGTTTCGGATTTGCGAGCGTGGTTCCCGCCGTTAGGCAGGCATTGGAAGAGGTGATGCCCGTGGGGCGTCTAGACATCACCTCTGGGGGCTTTGAGGCGCATTGGACTGGCAACAGCAGGGGGCAAAGGTGCTGATCTACCGGTCAAGACATCCTGATTGGGTTCAGTACTTAGCCTAAAAGAGAAATGTGTCATTCTTGTGAAACCCCTGGGGTCGGCGGGAGTGGAGTGCTTGGTGAAGTTGCCTCTGCTCACCCACGGTGCCCGGACTCGGCGCTGAAAACTGCTCTACCCTACACCCCTAGCTATTGCCGACATGTGCTGCCCGCTGGTCTAGGGGGCTGCGGCCCCAGCGCAACCTTGTTCTTTCCCTACAGCCCTAAGCAACCGCTACCCTTCCACAGGATTGTCACAGTTTTTGGCCATGATGGGGCTGTTCCTGAAATAGTCGACTGTCCCTACGGACGGGTGAACCATGGCAGACGGCTCTGGCTCAGGTTTGTCCGGGCAGCTGGGCGATCGGCCATGGTTTCACCTCAACTCCCCCTACGTCTATGCAATCTTCTCTCTATCCTGATCAAATTACGGTGCTGGGTATTGCCTGCAACCCGGCCGATGGCGATCGCTTCGCCCATTGGCTGGGCGATTCCAGCCGCTATCGCTGGATGCTTTGGGAAAGTGACGACAGTTTTGCCCTGGCCCCCAGCTGGCCACCAGAGTTGATTTTGCTGGGACAGGCCGCCGGGATTGGCAGCCTGGCGGCCCTGGCAGCCCAGTGGCCCGCTGCCGAGGTGATTGTCATCCTGGAAAGAGAACAGGAATCTGAGGCGGCGCTTTGGCTCGACCAGGGAGCGGATGACTACTGGGTTAGCTCCCAGATCTCATCGGTTCGCGTTCGCCATACCGTGCAGCGGCTAGCGACCCAGGCCCGAGTGCTAGAGCATCGAATCGCCACCCGTACCGCCGAACTCCGCCAGGCCAAGCGCACCGCCGAAATGGCCAACCGCATCAACCACCAGCTGATGGCTGACCTGAGCCAGGATCTGAAGACCCCCCTCGAAGCTATTTTGAGATTTAGTCAGCTGTTGTTGAAGGAGGCCTGTCTCTCGCCTCAGCACCGGCAGGCCTTGGATACTGTCTATACCAGCAGCGAGGGCCTACTCAGCCTGATCAACAGTACCCTGACCATGACCCAGCCGGAACCTGCGGCTTCCCCGGTATCATCCTTTCGGCGGGCGGTGGCCCTGGCCCCGGGCTCTCCTGCCTGTCGCATTCTGATCGTTGAGGATGACTTCATCAGTCGCGTGCTGATTCAGGCTCTGCTGGCTCCTTTAGGCTTTGAGCTACAGGTGGCCACCAGCGGCCGCGATGCCATTGTCCAGTGGGCGGACTGGCAGCCTCACCTGGTCTGCATAGCCCTGACTCTGGCTGATCTCGATGGCTACGAAACAGTGCGCCATCTGCGCACCATAGAGCACAGACAGCTCCGCCCAGAGACTCCCCCACAGCAGTTTGCGGCGACTCAGATCATCGCCCTGACAGACAGCGATCGCGACGATGCCTTTCGGATGCGGGCCGCTGGCTGCAATGACTGGGTTGAGAAACCGGTTCAGCCCGACGTGATATTGGAGAAGATAGCGAATTGCTTAGCTTTGAAGTATGTCTACGCCAGTGAGCCAGACCTTAGGGGAGCCGTTCAGCCCGCACCCAACTCCACCCTTTGAATTAGCTCCTGCCATGACCCACTGCGACCTCTCCCCGGCCTCTGCAACCATCGCCATTGTGAACCCTACAGCAGAGGATCTCAGCGATTTAATCCATCCCCTCCAACAGCAAGGTTATGAGGTGCACTGCCGCCAGGGGACGTCGATCGCTCTCAGGGAGATCCAGTCGGCGGCTCCCGACCTGATTTTGCTCAATCTCGCCAGGCTCGATGGCCATAGCGACGATCTGGAGTGGCCCTGGCAGGCTGACTCGGCCCCAGAGACCCTGCCGGTGATCGTGCTCGGCCCGCTAGACCCCGAGACGGGGCTGGTCAAAGCCCTGGCGATGGGGGCGATCGACTACCTGGCTCAGCCCGTCGCCCCTGAGGCACTGCTGGCGAAGGTGGCGAACTATCTGCGGGTGCAGCAGTTGACGGCTGAAAATGAGCGGCTGCAGCGGGAGCTGGCTGCTCGCGATCGCGACGGGCTCAAGCTGCAACAGGTTTCGAATCGCCTCTCGGCTCTGATTGAACACCTAACCACCCACCAGCAGGTAGAACAGTTGCTAGTGCAGCGCTCTGACGTTCTGCAGCAGTTTAGCCGCAGCCTGAAGGAGCTGCACCGTCTCAGCCTGACTCAGTTTGTCAGTTTCGATGCGCTGCTGGAAGACTATCTTCAGACCGGTCGTCAGGTGTTGGGCTTTAGCGGCGGCCTGGTGGGCCGGGTAGAGGAGAGCGACTATGTGGCCCAGGCCATGCTGGCCGACCTACCGGGCCTGGAGCCCAACCTGCGCTGCCAATTAGACGACACCTTCTGCGGTATGGCCATTCGCCAACGGCAGACGATGTGCCTAGCCCATGTGGGAGCCGATCCCAACCTGCGCCAGCACCCGCTTTATAAGGCGTTAGGGCTGGAGTCGTATCTGGGCACGCCGATCGTGGTCGATGGAGCAGTGTACGGCAGCCTTTGTTTTTTTGATACCGCCCCCCGCCTTCAGGGGTTTGAACAGCACGAAACAGAAATTATTGAGCTGATGGCCCAGAGCATCGGCAAGGTGATCAGCACCTACCGGCTGGAGCAAAACCAGCAGCGGGCCAAGGCCGAGTTGCAGGCTAGCGAAGAAAAATTCCGCCAGCTGGCGGAGTACATCGACAGCGTATTTTGGATCTACGAGCTACAGGAAAACCGAGTCAGCTACGTCTCCCCCGCTTACGAAAGCATTTGGGGCCGCCGCCGGGAGGATCTCTACCAAAACCCCATGACCTGGCTGCAGGCGGTACATCCCGACGATCTCTGCCGCATTTACCGCAGCATGCCTCGACTCAGCGACGCCACGGCCCTGGCCAGCTTTACCTACGACGAGGAGTTTCGTGTGGCCCAGCCCCAGGGGCAGCAGACCTGGGTACGGGCGCGCGCCTTTCCCATTTGCAATCAGCAAGGGAAGGTGTACCGCCTGGTGGGGGTGATCGAAGACCTGACCCAGGTCAAACGCCAGGAAGAAGCGCTGCGCCTGGTGGTGGAGGGTACCGCCGCCAAGACCGGCCAGGACTTCTTTGAATCTCTGGTGCGCCACCTAGCCGACATTCTCCAGGTGCGCCATGCCCTGGTCACCCAGTGCTTACCCCTCGGCAACCAGCGGGTGAGCACCCTGGCTTTTTGGCAAAACGGGCGGCTGAACCAGCCCCAAGAGTACGACACCCTAGACACCCCCTGTGAGCGGGTGGTGGCCGGGGAGGTGCTGTACATTCCCTCCCAGGTGCAGTCGTTGTACCCCACCGACCGAGAACTCCAGCGGTTGGAGGCCGCCAGCTTTTTGGGCATTCCCCTAGTCGATCAAGCCGGGAAGGTGATTGGACACCTGGCCGTGATCGACGATCAACCCATGGTGGCTGACCCGACCCGCGAGATGATTTTGCGAATCTTTGCCGCCCGGGCCGCCGCCGAACTGGAGCGGCAACAGGCCGAGCAGGCGCTCCAGCTAGCCCGCGCCACCGCCGATGCCGCCAATCAGGCCAAGAGCACCTTTCTGGCCAACATGAGCCACGAGCTGCGCACCCCCCTCAACAGCATCATTGGGTTTGCCCAGCTGATCAACCGCGACTGCCAGGTCGATGCCGAGACCGTCGGCTATCTGGAAATCATTCGCCACAGCGGCGAACACCTGCTGACGCTGATTAACGACGTGCTCGAAATGTCTAAGATTGAGGCAGGGTGCGTCTCGATGCAGGTGACGCACTTCGATTTGTCCTACCTGCTGTTGGGCTTAGAGGCGATGCTGCTGCTCCAGGCGGAGGCCAAAGGCCTAGAGCTGACCTTTGACTGCGATCCGGCCATGCCAACCTACATTGCCGCCGATGAAGGCAAGCTGCGGCAGGTGCTGATCAATCTACTGGGCAATGCGGTTAAATTTACCCAGTCGGGCTGGGTGATGTTGCGGGTGCGATGCCAGCCGTGCTCGCCTGAAGCCTCTCCCCAAGCGAGCACGGCGCTGGAGTTTGCGGTCATCGACACCGGCCCCGGCATTGCCCCCGAGGATATGCATCGGTTGTTTGAGCCTTTTAGCCAGACCCATGCCGGACTGCAATGGTCAGAGACCGGTCTGGGGCGATCGCACCGGGGCAGTGGGCTAGGGCTCAGCATTAGCCAGCAGTTTGTCCACCTGATGGGGGGCGAACTGACCGTGGAAACGCAGGTGGGCCAGGGCTCAGTATTTGGGTTTACCCTGCCGGTCGATCGGGTGGACGGTGCCGATGTCAGCCTCGCTTCCGGCCCGACAGCCATTCTAAAAGTGGATCCCGACCAGCCTCCCTATCGACTGCTGGTGGTGGACGACCATCCCACCAACCGCCATCTATTGGTGCGTTTGCTCGAGTCGTCGGGATTTGAGGTGCGAACCGCTGCCGACGGTGAGGCCGCCGTGAAGCAAGCCCAGGAGTGGTGCCCCCACCTGATCTGGATGGATCTGCACATGCCCGTTTTAGATGGCTATGCAGCCACCTACCAGATCAGAGCCCTCAACCTGACCCCCAGCCCGGTGATCATAGCGCTGACCTCTAGCCCCTTTGAAGAAGAGCGCTCTAGGATCTTAGCCGCCGGATGCGACGACTTCGTGCCCAAGCCCTTCTTGCTCGAAACCATCTTACAAACCGTGGCCGTCCATCTGCCCGTGCACTACCTCTACAAGACTGACGCTGGCGAAACCTCGGCCCCCGCCCCTGGCTCCGCCGCCTCGCTAGCCACCCATCGCTCCAACCCAGCGACGATGGCGGCCTGGCTGCAAACCATGCCCGTCGACTGGCAACAGACGCTGGCCCAGGCCGCCATGACGGGCTCAGATACGCGGCTGCTCCACTTGCTGGAACAGGCGGACGGCGTTCCCCCGGCGATCGCCCAAACCCTGGCCAACTGGGCTGAAAACTTTGAGTTCGACCGCATTCTGGCCTGCCTGCCCTCGGTTTCGCTGTAGGGGTTTGGGGTTACCCTCGCTAGCCCTTAGCCGCCATAGGTTTGGCTGAATATTCGAATCAATGCCCCACTGTCCCCTGTCTTCTGAACCTACCTTCAACGAGTCTGGCGATGGCAATGTCTAGATTGTGCCTTAAACCGATCCGTTTTTTGGAGCGACTGCCGCTGGTCGTCGTTCTGGAGGTGCCCTACCTGTTACAAATGCTGACGGTAGTGGGGCTGGCCAGTTGGGTGCTGGTGCAGTATCGTCAGGTGACCGTGGCGGCGATTGCCACCAACTTGCAAGCGGAAACCACAGAGCGGGTTGCCGCCTACATTGAGTACCAGACCTCAATGGTGGCTCGGCTAAACGCAACCCATGTGGCCGCCGTCGAGACCCAGCTGCTCGATTTAAATAACTTTGAGCAGATGGGGCAGTTCTTTTGGCAGCAGATGCAGAGCTACCCGGTGGACTACCTGAACTACGCCAACCCTGATGGAGAGTTTATTGGCGTAGAGCGTCTGGCCGACGGCACCCTAGTGGTCAACGAAACCCGTCGAGATCACCTCAAGCACATGACCATCTACCAAACCGACGATCGGGGTCACCGCACTCAGGCTGAGGTGACCCCGGCTCCCGAGCCTGTGCAGGAAGAGGAGTGGTATGCGACGGCGGCGGTGGCGGGGCAGCCGCTGTGGAGCCCCATTTACGCCTGGCATGACCAGCCCGAGGTGCTCTCCATTTCGGCCAGCTACCCTATGTACACGCCCCAGGGCGACCTATTGGGGGTGATGGGGGCAGACTTAGGACTCACCCAGATGGGGCAGTTTTTGCAGGATATTCAGGTGAGTCCCTCTACCCAAATTTTTGTAGTGGAGCGCAGTGGGCTTCTGGTGGCCAATTCTGCGGGCGGTGCGCCCTTTGCGATGGTAGATGGTGAGGCCCAGCGCCGGGCGGCCACCGACAGCCCCAACCCCCAGGTGCGGGCGGCGGCTCAGCACCTGGCCCAGCGCGATTGGCTGACCAGCGCGGCTCCGGTTCAGCGCGAGGTCTGGTTGCCTGAGGGGCGGCAGTTTGTCAGTGCTGTGCCCTGGGGAGACGATCTGGGGCTCGACTGGGTGGTGGTGGTGGTGGTGCCCGAGACGGACTTTTTGACCCAGATGGATACCTACGTGCGCACGACGCTGCTGGTAGCGGTGTTGTCCTTGGCGATCGCGATGCTGATGGCGCTGCTAACCGATCGCTGGATCAACCGCCCCATTCGGCAGCTGGCTGTGGCCAGTCGGGCGATCGCGGCGGGCGATCGCACCCAGCCTGTAGCGGTGCAAGGCCTGCGCGAGCTAAACATGCTGGCCAGTACCTTTAACCAAATGGCGACCCAGATGGCCGATGCCCTCGATCACTTGGAGAACCGGGTGGCCCAGCGCACCGCCGAACTGGCTAAAGCTAAGGGGGCAGCAGAGGCGGCCAATCAGTCTAAGAGCTTGTTTTTGGCCAACATGAGTCACCAGCTGCGGACGCCCTTAAATGTCATCCTGGGGTTTATTCAGGTGATGCAGCGGGATGCAGCTCTGGCGGAGCCCCATGACAAGGCGCTGGTCAGTATGTACCGCAGCGCTGACTATTTGCTGGTGCAGATCAACAATCTCCTGCTAGCCTCTAAACTCGATCTTGAGGAGGCTCCCACCCTGGCCGCGGATTGGTTAGACCTGGGGATGCTGCTGCACAATCTTCAGATCCAGTTCTCGGCCCACCTGACCCATCTGGCGCATCCGGCGGTGGAATTTCGGGTGGCGGCGGCGGGGACGGTGCCCCAGCGCATCCGCATTGACGAGGCCAAGCTGCACCAGAGCTTGGTGAGTCTGCTCGACAATGCCGTTCGGTTTACCGTCGCCGGGCAGGTCACCCTGCGAGTGGTGGGCCAGCCGCAAAGGGCCGCCCCTCCCTCGTCCGCCGAGGTCGCAGCGATCCCGGCAACCATGGGCTATCACCTGACCTTTGCGGTTGTCGACACGGGCCCCGGCATCGATCGCGACGAGCTAGAGCACCTGTTTAGCCCCTTTGAACAGGCGACATCCGGGCAGCGATCGCAGCAGGGCAGCGGCCTAGGTCTGTTTATCTGCCAAGAGTACATTCGCCTGCTGGGGGGACAGCTCCAGTGCCAGAGTCAACCCGGTCTCGGCAGCTGTTTTGAGTTCACAGTCACGGTACCGGGCAGTGCCCAGGCACTAGTCGCGATCGCCCCTGCTCCCAGCAGTTCGCTTAACATCCCGCCAATTCTACCGCTCCAGGCCGAGCACTTGGCAATGATGTCCCAAGAGTGGTGCGACCAGTTACGGCAAGCGGCAACCCTGGGAGATGATAGTGCGGTTTTAGCTCTGCTCCAGATGATTCCCCCCGAGGGAGCTGAGCTGAGTCATTGGCTACGGCGCTGGGCCACAGATTATCAATTCGACTACATCCTGGAGCTATTTCAGCAGCCCTCGCAGCAGCAGCAGCATGGGAGCACAATGGCCAGCACTGGTCTGTTAAGAGGAGATGCATTGAAACCCTCTCATACAGAGGACTTCCTGGGTTGATAGGATGATGTATCCCGCCTCGCAGAACCAGGCGGCCAATTCTGCCAAATCCATTAATTCCAACTCGTAGCTTAGGCACGGGTTTGCCTCCTGAGTAGGTTGATATAGGGTTTAGAACATGGGGTTAGACGGCACCGTGATGGTGCCCGCAGGGATGCCTCTAAATAGTCAATGCCGTGTTGGCTTGGTCATAGGCTTCTAGCTGCACCGGAACTGGGCCAACCCGCCAAATATCCTGGCAGTATTCGCGGATGGCGCGATCGCTGGAAAACTGATCCATGTGCGCCGTATTCCAGATCGACATGGTGGTCCAGTGCTCCGGGTCGCGGTAGGCCTGACTCACCCGATCTTGACAGTCGATGTAGGCCTGATAGTCGGCCAGCAGCATGAACGGATCGTGGTGTAGCAGGGTATCGATCAGGGGCCGAAATAGCTCAGGATGGCCGGGGGAAAAATAGCCCGACTGAACCCGGTCAATCACCGCGCGCAGGGTTTTGTTTTCGAGATAAATGTCCCAGGGGTGGTAGCCCTGGGACTGTAGAGCGGCGATCGCTTCGGTGCGCAGGCCAAACAGGAAGAAGTTGTCGGCTCCCACGGCCTCTCGAATTTCGATATTCGCGCCATCGAGGGTGCCAATGGTGAGGGCACCGTTCATCGAAAATTTCATATTGCCGGTGCCCGAGGCTTCTTTGCCGGCGGTGGAAATTTGCTCCGAGAGGTCGGCGGCGGGGTAGACCCGCTGCCCAAAGCTGACGTTGTAGTCGGGCAAGAAGACCACCTTGAGGCGATCGCCCACCTCGGGATCCCTATTCACCACCTCCCCCACGGCCGTAATGAATTTAATCATTAGCTTGGCCATGAAATACCCCGGCGCGGCCTTGCCCCCAAAGATGAAGGTGCGGGGTTGAAGGTCAAGGTTGGGGTTGGCCTTGAGGCGGTTATACAGCGTGATGATGTGGAGCACATTCAGGTGCTGCCGCTTGTACTCGTGGATGCGTTTCACCTGCACGTCAAACAGAGAGTCAGGATTGACGACGATGCCGGTGCGCTGCTGAATGTGCTCGGCCAGATCGCACTTATTGGCTAGCTTGATCTGCCGCCATTGCTGCCGAAAATCGCTGTTTTGAGCGAAGTCGGTCAGGTGCTCTAGGTCGTCGAGGTGGCGAATCCAGCGATCGCCAATCTGGCTGGAGATCAGCTGGGTCAGGCGAGGATTGCTCTGCACGATCCAGCGGCGCGGGGTGACGCCGTTGGTTTTGTTGTTGAACTTTTCGGGAGAGATTGCGTAGAAGTCCTTGAGGATAGTTGACTTCACCAGTTCGGTATGGAGAGCGGCGACCCCGTTGATCGAGTGGCTGCCCACACAGGCAAGGTTGGCCATGCGTACGTAGCGATCGCCGCTTTCGTCAATCAGCGACAGGGCTTCCATTTGGACCGGACTGAGGGACTGCTGCCGCCCCTGCTCCAGGAAGTGGTAGTTGATCTCCAAAATGATTTCCAGATGGCGCGGCAGCAGCTTGCCAAATAGTTCGAGGGGCCATTTTTCGAGCGCTTCGGGTAGCAGGGTGTGGTTGGTAAAGGCAAAGGTGTTTTGGGTGATGTGCCAGGCGGTATCCCAGTCTAGCTGGTGCATGTCGATCAGCAGCCGCATCAGTTCCGCCACCCCGATCGCCGGGTGAGTGTCGTTGAGCTGGGCCGCAAACTTGTTGTGGAAGGTCTCTAGCCCCTGGCCGCTGCGCAAATGGATGCGAATCATGTCTTTGAGGGAGCAAGACACAAAGAAAAACTGCTGGGCCAGGCGCAGTTCTTTGCCCTGAATCAGCTCATCGTTGGGATACAGCACCTTGGTTAGATTTTCAGAGGCCACCTTCTGATCTACGGCTCCGTAGTAGTTGCCTCGGTTAAACGCTTGAAAATCGAAGGATTCTGGCGCTTCTGACTTCCACAACCGCAGGGTGTTGGTGGTATTGCCCTGGTAACCCAGAATGGGGGTGTCGTAGGGAATGCCCTTGACCATCTGGGCGGGCACCCACCGCACCCGGTAATGGCCACTGCGATCCACATAGGACTCGGTATAGCCGCCAAAGCCCACATTGACGGCGAAGTCGGGCCGGGCAATTTCCCAGGGATTGCCGTATTGCAGCCACTTGTCGGTAATCTCTACCTGCCAACCATCGCGGATCTCCTGGTCAAAGATGCCGAACTCGTAGCGAATGCCGTAGCCGATCGCCGGAATGTTCAGGGTAGACAGGGAATCCATATAGCAGGCGGCCAATCGACCCAGGCCCCCATTGCCCAGCCCGGGCTCTTCTTCCTGGTCGATCAGCGTTTGTAGATCTAAGTTGGCGGTGGCCAGCGCCTGGCGAACAGGTTCCCGAATGCCCAGGTTGATCAGGTTGTTCTCCAGATGGCGACCCAGGAGAAACTCCGCCGAGAGGTAGCACACCACGCGCGACTCGGGTTCGTAGTAGGTGCGGTTAGATTGCAACCACCTCGGCATCAGGCGATCGCGGATCGTATACGCCAGAGCTAAGTAAAAGTCATTTTGGGAGGCCGTTTCGGGGAGCCTTCCCTGGAGAAAATAGAGGTGCTCGGTGAGCGATCGCCGCAGGGTTTCAACGTCTACACCGGTGCGATCGTCGTCGATGGGAATTGGGTTGGGTGAGGAGGGGATAGCCATGGAATTACTGTGTGAGGAGTACAGACGGGTCTATTTAATACGGCCAGGTCCAGTGGGTCATGTCCTCGGCATCGGTGCCGTGGGTATGGGCGTAGGCAACGCATTCAATGATCTTGTTTTTCATCCGTTCCTTGACGTAGGCGGCGGCTGAGCCTAACTTGGGCACTCGGTCTATCACGTCAATCACCAGGTTGAAGCGATCGATCTGATTGTTGATCGCCAGTTCTAGCGGGGTATTGATGTTGCCCCGCTCTTTGTAGCCCCGCACGTGAATGCGCTCTTGGTTGGCCCGGCGGTACACCAGCTTGTGAATCAGCCAGGGGTAGCCGTGGAAATTAAAAATGACCGGTTTGTCGGTGGTAAATAGAGAATTAAAGTCCCAGTCGGACAATCCGTGGGGATGCTCTCCGGCCGACATCAGCTTAAACAAATCCACCACGTTGATGAACCGCACCTTGAGCTGGGGAAATTCTTCCCGCAAAATGGCTGTCGCCGCTAAAGATTCCTTAGTGGGAATATCGCCACAGCAGGCCATTACGACGTCGGGCATATCCGGCTCTAGGCCGCAGTCGTCGTTGCTGGCCCAATCCCAGATGCCAATGCCCTTGGTGCAGTGTTTCACCGCGTCCTCCATTGGCAGGTACTGGAGGTGGCTTTGCTTGTCGGCGACAATCACGTTGATGTAGTCCACGCTGCGGAAGCAGTGGTCGGCCACCGACAGCAGACAGTTGGCATCGGGGGGGAAGTAGAGCCGCACCACCTCCGGGCTCTTGTTGGTGACCAGGTCGATATAGCCCGGATCTTGATGGCTAAAACCGTTGTGGTCCTGCCGCCACACCAGGGACGACAGCAGAATATTCAGCGACGACACTGGCCGCCGCCAGGGCACATGGTTTTTGCAGACATCCAGCCACTTGGCGTGCTGGTTAAACATCGAGCTGACCACGTGGGCAAAGGCCTCGTAGGTATGGAACAGCCCGTGCCGCCCGGTGAGCAGGTAGCCCTCTAGCCAGCCCTGGAGGGTGTGCTCACTGAGCATTTCCATCACCCGACCATCCCGGGAGAGCTGGCTACCATCGAGGTCTTCGGGGTAGAGATCCGCCATCCAGACCTTCTTGGTTACCTCGTACACCGCCTGCAAGCGGTTCGACGCGGTTTCGTCCGGCCCCATCAGGCGGAAGTTGTGGGGGTTATCCCGCATAATGTCTCGCATCAGGAAGCCCAGCACCTTAGTATTCTCAAACTCCACGGTGCCGGGTCGAGACATCTCGATCCCATAGTCTTGAAACGCAGGCATCTTCAGGGCTCGCCGCAGTAGCCCGCCGTTGGCGTGGGGGTTGGCCCCCATACGGCGATCGCCCGCCGGGGTCAAAGCCCTGAGTTCGGGGATCAGGGTGCCATGGTCGTCAAACAGTTCTTCGGGGCGGTAGCTGCGCATCCATTCCTCCAGCAGGCGCAGGTGCTCTGGGTTGCTGTGCATACCGCCCATGGGGACCTGGTGCGATCGCCAAAACCCTTCCACCTTGTGACCATCGACCTCTTGGGGACCGGTCCAGCCCTTAGGGGTGCGCAGCACAATCATGGGCCAGCGGGGCCGCTCGATGTTGCCACTGATGCGCGCCTCCCGCTGGACAGCCTTAATGCTGAGAATGCACTCTTCCATCACCGCCGCCATCTTGCGGTGCATCTCTGCCGGGTCGCTGCCCTCCACGATGTAGGGCGTGTAGCCGTAGCCCCGAAACAAACACTCCAGCTCCTCCACCGAGATGCGGGCGAGAATGGTGGGGTTGGCGATTTTGTAGCCGTTTAGATTCAAAACCGGCAGCACAGCTCCGTCCCGAGCCAGGTTGATAAATTTGTTCGAGTGCCAGGCCGTGGCCAATGGCCCGGTTTCGGCTTCACCGTCACCGACCACGCAGGCCACGATCAGCTCTGGGTTATCCAAAACGGCCCCGTAGGCATGGGAAAGGCTGTAGCCCAGCTCCCCCCCTTCATGGATCGAGCCTGGGGTTTCGGGGGTGACGTGACTGCCAATGTGGCCGGGGAAGGAAAACTGCTTAAAGAATCGGCCCATGCCCGCCAGATCTTCGCTCTTGTCGGGATAAAATTCGGAGTAGGTGCCTTCTAGATACACCGGCCCCAACACGCCGGGAGCACCATGCCCCGGCCCCGCCATGAAGATCATGTCCAGGTCATACTTTTTGATCAGCCGATTGCAGTGAATGTAGGTGAAACTCAGGGCCGGAGAAGCGCCCCAGTGGCCCAGTAGGCGATACTTGACGTGCTCGGGCCGCAGCGGCTGCTTCAGCAGCGGATTATTGCGTAGATAAATCATCCCCACTGCCAGATAGTTGCAGGCCCGCCAGTAGGCATCCATGCTGCGCACCTCGGCCTCGGTCAGCTCTGACGGAGTTGCGATCGGTTGAGTAATTGCTTGAACCATGACGGATTGTCTCCCTCAGAATGATGTGTTTTAGCTGCTGAGCACTCAGGCTGCTGAGCAGACCCGGTGCGGTTGCAATAGTTCAGTGGATTCCCTGGCCTGATATCTACCGGTTGAGGCTCTAAACCTCATCCCAGTTCAGACGTGGAATTCTATGGATAAGCAAGCGACAGTTTTCAGTCTTTGCCAACCTGGACTTGGTAGAAATGTGAATACCAGAATCTTTTTTCATTGTGAGAGAGATTAACGTAAAACGATGTTTTTGAAAACACGTTGACGAATCTTAAACGGGCCAGAATCTTTAAAAATTTTGCAAATTGAGCTTTTTAAATGGTTAAGAATTTATTGATTCAAGCTCAAATCTGCTTACTTCATTTATTAAAGTAATTTAAGTTACTAAATGGAGTCCTATTTTGTAAGGGTAATAACCTAAATGTTCTCGGCGATCATTGGCGCGAAAATATTAAAACTTTCCGTAAGTCCATCATTTGTTTGATTAATAGAAGCTGTAAAAAATTTCTATCCGTCAACTCTTCGCAATTGCAGTGTAGGCGGGCATCGTTGTGCCCGTTATTACAGCCATGCCGGTAGCGGAGGCACGGGAAATTTTGGGTGATGAACGCTAGGGCGTGTCATCAATTAGGTAAACTGGGACAGTAGTATCTCATCCCATCGAAGTTCAATGACGACCCGACGCTATGCGCTGCGCGATGACCAATGGGACCGCATCAAGGATTTATTGCCGGGACG
>NZ_JAYGIH010000011.1:0-65558 GCF_034932455.1 Leptolyngbya sp. CCNP1308
ACCACAGGCTACGCAAATGTGATTTTGCTTACCCTGCTTTTTCCCATTCTTACGGATATGGGTGCCGCCGCATTCAGGACACTGCATCACAACTCATCCTCAATTCATACTCTAATTATGCAACGCCAAAGGGCACATCTAACCCCTGCTCGCGCACGATGGCCAGCGCCGTTGGGGCATCGAACCCCGACAGGTGGTGGTTAGAAATAATGGCATCCCAGCGGCGAGTCGAGAGCATGGGGCTCAGGTCTGCGGCGGTTTGCACCCGCTCCCAGGTTACCGCCAGGCCATCCCTACGCAGGATCTCAACGATCAGTAGGGCATCGTCTTCGCTATCTTCAACGATTAGAACAGTTAAGACTTCAGTCATCTAGTCTCCATAACGTTTGAAGACAAATCAGCCTAGAGTGGTAGAGGAGTGACCCATGCTTGGGTATAGAGTACCCATCCTCAGCTTACAAAGCCTGTAGGTCGATGGGTTCGGTGAGCTTAATTATCGTTGCTTCAGGAACGCAATTTTTGGTGATCACTCGGCAGATAACCATGGCCCAGGCCGATAGTTTGTTCAGTCCTTTCCCCCAGGATCAGGTGCAGCAGCAGCTAGCCGAAATTGAAGTGAGGTTTTACAAGCTGAGGTCGCAAATTAGCGGAGTAGTGGGTTGAGTAGTTGCCTGTGCGCGCAGCTAGCCGATCTGGTTTACCCCACACCTGTACCCACAAGAGGGGCCTGGCGTAGCTGAGTAAAAATTGTCCAGCACAGTATTGGACAATTTTCGGAATGCTTCATGAAAGAGCCGCTGAGAGAGATCGTGATGCTGCTCTGTAAAGCGGGGCAACTAGCCTGGGCAATTTTGCTGTTCTTGAAGCTCTTCATGGCCGAGGGGTATACACCACTTGTCGTCTGATCAACGCTTGGCGACATCGCACTCGTCTAGGGGCACCATGGACAGCTTCATCTAAACATAGATAGATTTTTCCTAAAACCAATTATGCTGGCAGCATAAAGGACTTTATGGCGTTGCTGAATTAAGGGATGAACCTTGGAGGGACTGGGACATCGCCGAACTTGAGGTAGTGAAGTAACAATCGGACGGAGTGAGCCAGCATGTCTACGGACTTGGAGTAGCATAGTGTCTTGCGGTGTAGTCGAGCCAGGTAGTGTCGCAATCGTGTGTTTTCGCCTTCAACCCGAGTCATGTAGGTCTTGGAGACAATCTGATCACCTGCTAGAATGAAGCCGGGATACACTGACCAGCCATCGGTAACGTAGAAGTAGCAGTTCCAAGCCGCGACGATAGACCAGAGTGGGGCAAAAGTTTCAGCGCTATGGTCATCGAGTACCCAGCCGGCGCTGGTCTGTTAAGAGGAGATGCATTGAAACCCTCGCATACCAAGGATTTCCTGGGTAGATAAGGGGCGAGAGCAGAGGCCGAGAGCCATCGCCGAAGTCGTCCGTTTACCTAAGTCCCAATGCGGTCTGACCCAATTATGGATGATCCGCTGGACATCCAAGACCCGCTGCAACCCTGTTTGAGTCTTGGCATAGAGATTTTGACACCGACGATACGCACTGCACCGTCGCCTCAAAGCCGCATTTTGAGCCTCATTATGATTGGCATGCACCTCTGCCATGGGGCTAATGGCCCTAAAGGGATGCTCTGGGTTAACCCAGACCACTCGTCGCTGACATTGAGAGCCCTTGATTTTGATCGCCACTTCCAGGCCTTCTCGCCACACTTTTTGAGTGCGATAACTCGGACAATCGCGGAGCGCCAGATAGACACTGGCCAAGTCCCATAATGCCTTGGCATAGCGCCGCTCACCATCGGTGAACCACCAAATACTTAGTGGTGCAGAAAACTCCTGAAACCCTTACGAATAGAGGATTCTTGCCGAGACAGCAGAGTTGGGATTTCTCAGAGGATTGAACGAAGGCAGTGGGTTTCAGCCGCTATTTTCACCGTTTGGGCCGTACACTATAAGACTCAAAAAAGTTTTCTGCACCACTAAGCCACCGAATGTAAGGACACGCTTGTGCCCACTGCCAGGCCTGTTGAGTTCCCCGCTGAAACAGCCGTTCGTCTTTGTGGCCTGCCATTGCCGAGTCCCAGTAGCGACTGTTGCGTTCAATAAAGTGGATCGTCCAACCCTCGGAGCTAGCGGGGGGGAAGGTTCTCGCCGACGCGAGTGTACACTTCATCCCCTTCTAGGGTTACCTCTCGATCCCCTGGCGCAGGGGGGGACCACTCATCAACCTGATTCGCAAGGCGATCTTCCCACCGCAGAATCGTCGAATGGGACTTCCCGAAAACGCGGCCTGTCGCTCGCGCCCCGGTTCCTTCGGTGCGGCTATTCAACGCCATAGCCACCACTGAACTGGGCGCTCGCAGGCGTGCCATTGGGGTACCGGTGCGCTCATTAAATTGCTTGCCGCAATCTCGGCACCGATAGCGCTGCATCAGCGTCCCATTGGGACGGGGTTCACGCCCGTTTCTCACGACTTGGCGACTCTGACAGTGAGGACAATCCATAGCTTTGAGGTAATTGCACTACAACCATTTTACCCATCATCGCTTACCAGACCAGTGCCGAGCCGCCTGCTGGAGGAGTTCCAAATCGGCCTGTTTCTGGGCTCTAACCACCAGGTCTTGGTTGCGACGGTGACTCTGACGAGTTCGTTTCCACCGATATCTTTTTTTTGAGTAATCGCCTCAGGTGGCCTCGACTGAGGCTGATGCCATGAACATCAGCCAGATGCTCCACCAGTTGACGACTATTGACGGTGCGCTCATCCATCGATAGGTGCTGCCATCACCGCGGTCGTACACTGCGGCAAACGACCCGAGCGAGGACTATCCCATAACCCATACAGTCCATCTTGCTGCCATCGATGAATCGCCCTACGAGCTGTCGCCACTCGCCAGCCCAAGTATTCAGCAATTTGATGGGGTGTCCACCCGCGATGGCTTAACCTGAGCGTCTCTGCCCGGTCTTTAGTCCATTGAGGAATTCCAGTTGCCACTCTTAGGTCTTGCAGAGTGCGATCTTCGTCTGAACTCAGTTCAACTCGCAATGGGGGTGTGGGCATGGCTGGAACCATCTGATTAGCAGGCTCTGAAGCATACCTCCATCGCTACCTTTAATTCTGCTCATCTACATTAATACAACTATGCCATCTAGTTCTCTTAGCAGCGCTTCAGCAGTCCCCTTGTCCCCGTCATTTGAGGCCTGGTTGTAGGCGTCTAGCAAAATGCGAAATTCGGTTATCATTTGCCACCCTTACTTATTGCTGCGTCAGGTTGATTCTCCCTCTACGAAATAACACGCGTAGTTATTGAGGAGCCACGACCGAACGGCGGATTTCCCAGGAGGTCCTACTCTTGGTGCTGACTGCGTTAGCGATCGAGCGCCTCTACTAAAGAAGATGCTAATAATGGGTTCGTTTTGGTCTTTAGAATCTCGGAGGGCCTAAATATAGGCATTAAAGCAAGCTTAAGCTGAATTACTCGGGGTTGACATCTATTTGACTCCCCCCGCGGTATCATGCCTCTATTCTCAAGATGCTTCCAACAGAGAAATCGATGCGACTAGCAGAATTCATTCTTGGGAACATCGAGCCCATTCTCGCCGAATGGGAAACGTTTGCGCGCAGCCTCACGCCCGGGATGAAGATGACCAAGCTCGCCCTGTGTAACGATGCTGAGGCAATACTGGTGGCAACTAGGCGTGATATGCAGATCGACCAGAGCCTTGCACAGCAGGCGAGCAAGTCCAAAGGCAACGGCGGCGTTGTTGGGGAAGAGAGCGCCCAGCTCGACAACGCCTCAGTACTGCACGGTGCAGCCCGCGTGGGCTCAGGTTTTGACATCATGGAGGTCGTCTCTGAATACCGCGCCCTGCGCGCCAGCGTGCTTCGCCTGTGGCGCGCGAGCAACCCGCAGATCGACATCAACGACATTGGCGACATCACCCGCTTCAACGAGTCGCTCGATCAGTCGCTCGCTGCAGCCGTCGGTAGTTACACCATTCGCGTCGATCAGTCGCGGCGCATGTTTCTGGCAATCCTTGGCCACGACCTGCGCGACCCGCTCAACGGCATCAGCATGGCTGCACAACTTGTCTCGCGCACCGCAAATCAAGACCCAGTCTCTGCCAAAGCGCTGTCAATAATCGAGAGGAACATGGAGGTGGTCACGCGATTGATTAGCGACCTGATCGACTTCGCCTCGACAGGGATAGGCAGCGTGATGCCGCTAACGCGCGATGCGGTCGATCTGGAAAAACTTTGTCGCAACGTCTTCGAGGGATTCTGCCTTGCCTACCCACAGCGCACGCTGCGCTTTCAACCAGATGGCGATCTTATAGGCGACTGCGATGCGGCCCGGCTCCGCCAGGTGGTCTCCAACCTCATGGGCAACGCAATTCAGCACGGGTCAGCTGATGGTCCCGTGAAACTATCGGTCGCTTCAGAAGGATCAACCGTGATCGTGAGCGTGCATAACGAAGGACCACCGATCCCGTCAGAGATGCTGGACACGATCTTCGATCCACTTATGCGCCACACTAAGCCAGAATCGACAACGCAACGGGTTCCGGGCAGCGTCGGTTTGGGGTTGTACATTGTGCGCGAGATTGTCGTTGCCCATGGGGGCACGGTAGAGGTCGCCTCAACGGCAGAGGAGGGCACAACGTTTGCCGTCCGCCTGCCACGATCGCACCCGATTGGAGTCGATAGTCAACAATCGTAGGGTGCTTCTTTGACCACAACACACTGTCCCACGCAGAAAATGTTGCTCATAGTGGTAGTTGCTTAGTGGTGCAGAAAACTTTTTTGAGTCTCATAGTGTACGGCCCAAACGGTGAAAATAGCGGCTGAAACCCACTGCCTTCGTTCAATCCTCTGAGAAATCCCAACTCTGCTGTCTCGGCAAAAATCCTCTATTCGTAAGGGTTTCAGGAGTTTTCTGCACCACTAAGGTGGTAGTTGTAGGTTTCTCAGTCCAAGTCTTCTGAGCTGCAAACAGCAGAGCGCCTCTGACCCGTTACCAATGAAGCAATCGCCAGCCAAAGTTTTCAGTCTTTGGACCAAATTGAAGCCATGGTCATCCGGCGTTGTCGAGTTCTGTTGAACCGCCCTAAGTTCATCCAGGGACTGACCGGCTTTCATTGATGGTTAGAAGCTCTTAACCGGGTGCATCTCAGTCTTGCAAGACTCACCTTGAGAAGTAGCCATTGAGATACGCACACCGCTGGTGCAGCACTTGTTGCACGTTGTCTTCGTCCCACTGAGCACCCGAAATCTTCAGGCGACGCCCAATTTGCTTGACCGTTGACTCAATCTCCCCCGAGCCAATGGAGATGCCTTCGGCTTGGTAGTAGGCGTAGTTCACAATGCGGTGTCGATGTCTACGCAAGTAAGTGATAAACCGGTTGACCTTACCTCGAAAAAGTGGACATTCCCGAAGAGTCGACAGGGCTTGAAGGAATTCCATAGGCAGATCACTGAAAGGGGCGATCTACAGTTTCTTCACTAGCTCTCGGCTTCACCAAAAGCTTGGAGAGCCCAAAGTAATTGACATTTGATATGCAGGGATTCGGGCATGTCAACGGGAAACCGGACAATGCGCTCTGGGGTTGAATTGTCTGGGGTTATCATTCGCTAACCTCAGAGTCCTGCCACAATCCTACCGCTGCCCCCTTAGCCCGGTCTTCCGCCGTGACCATTACTAGACCATTAGGGCAGTCCTCAGCAGTGTTCCCCACCGCAGCAAACCCATCCAAGACCATCTGAGTATTAACGTGGATCTCCTCAGCCCCTCCAGTCGGCACAAACACTTCAACCACCAGGCGATCCAGCGAGTCGCGCCCCACCGGCACTACTCCCACCACCTCATCCTCTGCACTCGTCGCTAACAACTGCTTGAGGTGGTCAAGGCTAGCTGCTTCAAGGGGGTGGCCCATCGCTGGAGCCTGAAGGCCACATAGAATAGCTTCCTGCTGCTGCCCCTCCCGCGCCAGGGTCAAACTCCGATCACTGTTGACCACCTCAACAAACCAGTATTCCGTCTGCTGATTGGCAAAGCGCTGGTTTCCGCCCTGGCTGAGCCTGGCACTCACTGCGCAACTGGTAAGACTACTGAGACACAACGCTAAGACAGACCATTGTTTCACAGATTTCATTGATCCAATTCCATAGTGTGCCTGACGTGGATCCTGGCTTTGAAAAAGTACCGTTATACCAGTGTTCCCCGTAGTTCACTCGATGGAGGCTAGCAGCTTAGACGACATTCAACAGTTCTCAATATGAGAAAAATTCTCGCAGTTGAAGAGTCTTCTAAGGTCAAACTTGCTGTTTTGCCGCCCTGAGGTCACTCTACTCACATCTTGCACCTGGTAATTTGAACGTCGATTCCCTGCTGTTGTAACAAAGGGCGTTTTCGCTCAATGTCCGCCAGCAACAGATAAACCAACACATCGGCCAGGGCGGCTTCCAGCACAACAGCGGCGGCTTCCGCCCAATCGGGTAATGCCTGGGTTTCCAGTGAGAGATAGCCCCAATGGGCCAGGATAAAGGCGACCAGCGATAGGATGAGCCAACGGTACATCCCCAGCAAGGTCTGTTGACCGAAGCGATGGAGCCCCAAGCGGTGCTTGGCGGTTTTGAAGAACCCTTCAATTTGCCAACGATGCCGCCCCCACCAAATAATCGTGCTGGCTTTGAGGGGTTCAGTTGAGAGCACATAGCGTTTGGAGCGTTTCTTTTCGCCGTCGCGTTTTAGGTAGAACCAGGCGATGGTAACCGGACAACTCAGCCCCTGGAGGTGGACGCGCTGCCCCGGTTTGTGCAACTCAAAGAGGTGCCGTCCATCGCTGAGTTTGCGGTCATAGCGCACCCCAGTAATGGCATGCAACTTCAGCTTGCGAATGCCCTGGAGAAAGTCCACACTGCCAAAAGCGGTGTCGGCCAGCACTCTGACGTTGAACGCTCGTTTCAGCCATTTGGGCAGTTGACGCACCAAAGTCAATCCGAGTTGGCCCGCAGAGGGCTGTCCTTTCCCTCGGTAGACGCGAAAGCTCCAGGGCACCCGCCAGGGTCCAACGACCAGGTAGAGCACCACCAGATGCACCCCGCGTTTGCCATGAAACACGCTGATGAGCTCCGAAAAGGCTTTGAATTTACCTCGTTTCTCCAGCGTCGTCATATCCAGAATCACTTGCAGATGGGGCCGACGACCCCGAGGTCGATAGCGCTTGAGCTCTTGGCCAATCGCGTGGCGCACCTGGCGAATCACCTGCCGCACTGACCAGTTATACACCGTGAGAAACCGACTCAAGGCGCTCGCGGACTTCAGGTGACTATGCTCAGGCAGCGGTGCTCCTTGTGCCTTGAGAAACAGTTCTAGGAAAGCTTTCAGGCTTTGGCGCTGATAAGCGCTCGGCATCCCGTCCAACAGTTGGTAAATTAGCGCTTGGGCGTGGGCAAGAATCTTCATGGTCCTTGCTGTCTATACGTTTCACGCCCTTTTCTCTCATCCCCCAGGCCAAGGTGCAAGATCTGAGTCTACAGACAAGATTATCGCCTCAAAAATGCCCAGAAAAGCCATATTGAAAATTGCTGGACGACATTTCAGTCCATAGCATAAAATCGAAGTCTGCCGTCATATAAGAAAACTAGCCTCAGAAAAATACACTTATGTTTTAATGCTGACTTCTCTAAGAAATGAAGCTCATCGAGAATTAGCAATTAATAGTGGGGTGGACATTTATATGACTAAGCCTTTTGAAGTTGGCGAACTGATTTCTAGTTTAAAGGAACTTCTACAGCGACAAAACCAACCATCTTAAAAGAGAAAGGTTGTCAGGCAGACTAAATCTGGGCCTGCTGGGGTTTACTCTGCTCCTGACTTTGCTGGTTTAAGACAGAGACTGCATTCCTAAAGTCCTCTAAAACAGGCTCAGATGTTCGACTAAATTCTATTGCTGACCCTTTGGCCCTCAAGACAGTTCTCCCTTCTTGAGTCGCTAGCAAAACTCCCTCTTTGGTCAAGATGACTGAGTTTCTTCGCCCCTCGACCTTAAACCCGCCAAGCTCACTAGGCTGACCAGCGCGAGACAGAATCAAAGAAGCAAGATTTAGTAATTCCACTGATTTAGAAGAATACTGTCTGTCAGCAGACTGTTTCTCTGCACTAGATTGTAAACCAGGTTCAATCTTTGCATCAACCAGAAGTGATTTTGGATCGCTTGCTTGAGATCGATTAAAGACAGTTTTCTTATTCTCATAGGCAAAAATAGTTTGGCCATCCTTCAAAATACTAAGTTTTCCTTCTTTGTCGAGATTTACTGCATACCGATCGCCTAAAAAAGTAAGCATCAAATCGTTATCTCCAACGTGCCCTCTCTCATGCAACACTCGACTGGCCGCACATAACAAGTCATGATTTAGATCCACAGGTTCATTAACGATTTGATTAGGCTTCACGGTTAGCCGACTTCGATCTACCGGCAGCTCCATGGCCAGCGGAGCCTTCTGCTCGAACATCGCCGGAGAAACTTTTCTCAATCGTACCCAGGGGAACTCAGCCCCTTGATACTCACAGGAGGGGCGAGCCAATTCTAATGAGGCTCCATCCATGATTCTATGAATGTGATCCTCATCAGCCCCGTGGGCGAGTCCCCCTTGGATCGTCAACGCTTCAGCACTCTGCCCGCTCAGGGGGATACTATTCTCTCTGGCCCAGTTCTCCCAGCCAAATGTCTCTCGGGCCAACAACACGATCGCATAGGAGCGATCGCTATGCCCACCCCCACCGCCTGCTAGAACGTCTCGGGCACGGTCTGAGATCAGATCTGATAGGTCTACCGTCGAGCTCCCTGGGAGCGTCTTTATGCGCCGTGGCCGAGCCTTGATAGGAATAGTCTCACCAAGGGGAACACCATGCTCAGAGCTTTTTGTTGCAGTCTGAGCCCCTGATTTAAATATCCCGATCGTGGAGAGATCTGCAACGGCCACTGGAGCCTCCACGAGATGCCTAGCCCGGTAAGGATTACCTGTGGAGCCAATGGTCGGAGCCAGTACACAAACCCTGCCAACCCCAAGCACCTCACCCACGTGCAGGCCACCGGGCTCTAGGGCAAAGTTGGTAAAGTCTTTGGGGTGATCCAGTTGCACCATAAAATGCCACCCGCCACGATGGGTCTGCTCAGCGTAGGTCTGCTTGAGTTGAGGATGGGTCTCAGCCCACGCTAAAACGGCGGCATCACAAACATCCCGAGAGCCAAAGTTTTTAACATCAAAGTCAATGAACACAGTCCGCTCATTGCCCAGCGTGGCAATTCCATTCTGGGGATTGGAAAACCAGGCGTCTAGCTCACTTGGGTTAGGCATCCTAGACTGAAATTCCCGATGATTGACGCTGTGCGGATGGCCATCGGCATCCAGGTAGCTCGGGTTTTTACCGGTAAATCTAGAGACCGGGCAAAGCTTCCCATCAACCTCAACCAAGGGGATGTTGCAATAAATCCCTTGGTTCGGGCGGTCAGGATTTACCTTGGGATATTGGTAAGCATCCTGCTCCGGTGCAATGGGGAGCGGCGGTAGGTTATTTTTCAACAACCACTTCACAACATCCTGCACGGATGGCTGCTTTGGCCATGGCGATAGTGCGTTCATCGGTGAAATGTGAGCAATAGAGTGGGATTGACTCAGGGGCAGTCCATCAACATCAAAGGCTGGGCTATCTACCAAAACCTGTATGGGCACTACCGATCATAAACAGCCGGGATAGCGGCTGGGTGAGGGGTAGTTTGTGCCGCTAGGGCCTGTCGCACCCGAGACACTTGAGCACTAAACTTGTGGGCATCTTCGGCACTCAGCCCCTGACTGTGTAACACTCGGCTACCCTTGGCATTAAAAATTTCGCCTCTTTCTCTCGCCGAAACAGCGATCGCATCGCCCTGACTGAGAAGGGTATAGGTCTTGCCAGCAAAGACTTTTGAGCCATCGGGCTGATCTTGCCCTAACTGAGCTAGCAGGTATTTAGACTGAGCCAAAACGTTAGCGGTCTGCTGGAGATAGGCCTTTTGGTCGTGTTGTCGTGTGATTCTGTCTACGTCGCCGTACTCCCCCTCATGCCCCGAGTTGATCGCATGGCCGATCTGCTCAATGCGACCCAGGTGCGACGGCGATCGCCCCAAGGCCCGCGCCTGGGAATACCATTCACGCAAATCTTTAAGCAGAGCTTGGCTCTGTACCGGCTCTGCTAAGGCAACTGGCGACGCCTCAGACGGAGCATCGACGGAGGATTGCTCGGCGATGGGAAGCGTAGGGGGCAAATCTATTCCACCAGGATCAACCTGCCGCTCGGATGGCGTATTGGGTTGAATCACAGGGTTGACCGCTGCATCTAGCGAGGTATAGAACTCGGCCATGAGCTGACCAACAGCACCCCTAAGGGTCACGGAGTCGCCGTGCTCATCGCCTAAGGCTTTGGTGGCGATAGTAGTGGCCGCCCGCTCCATCCATTGAGCCCCAACCTCTGTACCACTCTCGCGCACTACGGCCTTGGCATTTTGCATGGAGGCGTTGACCATGGCCAGCTCATCCTGGGAAAGCTGTAGTTCCCAAATCCGCTCCCCAGCCTCAAAGGTGAGTACAGCGCCACCCCGTTCTAGCGCATCAAGCCCAAGAGACCCCGTTGGCACCTCTACCGCCGGGGGCGGGGCAGATCCAACAGCACTGTGAAACCGCTCTAGGTCGGCCTCATAGACACGCACGGCCCCATTTGCCTCAAAGCCCAGCTGCGGGTGCAACTCAGCCACAACCACAGTAATGCCCTTCTGGGTGAGGGTCGGAATAATCTGCTCTTGCAGATCAGCTGTATTGACGCTTAAGCCCTCGCAGTCGGGGGCAAGTCCCCACTGCACCGGTTGAGTGGGTCGCCCTACGCCATAAGCCGCGATCTGCGCATCCTCAGAATAAGTCTCGTAGGCCTGATCCACCCGGATAAAAGCAACGGCCTCTGGGTAGTCGGCCTTGAGTTCAGCGAATCGCTTCAAGTGGGGATGGTGTGGCCCAGGGCCAATATCGGGAAGCAATACCTCATCTACATCGGTAGACGGATCAGGCTGCGGCGACGGGCTGCTAACAGGCGCATCCTGAGAGGATTGAGGGTACAGGGGTTGCACCGTAAGGCCCAGTTGATCATAGATATCTTGAGCAGGCCGCATATCTGTGGCTCCTACGACCCCTTGCGTGGTCATATCCGGGTTAACCTGCGGGTCGGGGAGTGATACCAGGTCAGGCTCTGAAGTGGCCTGCGTCGCCCGTAGGTCATCAGCCCAGAGCGACGATCGGCCCAGCCCCTCTCGCTGGACAATTTTGATCATGTAGTCTGCGGCTGGCCGCGCAAATTCAGGGTGGAGATTTTCGCCTTCTTCGCTCGGGGCGTTGATAATCTCCATGAGGCGATCCCGCAGGGCATCGACGCTGGGGGCACCGGCAATCGCCTCCCGCAGTTCCCAGACCTCTGCCGGGCTGAACTCAATCACCCCGGTGGTGCCCCCCAGCGCCTGGTCATGGAATTTGAAGATTGTCCAGTCTTCACCGATAAAGCCCAGATGCTCACCTAGGGCATCCTCAGCCAGGAAGTCGGGCGGGGAAATCGAGGCCCCTGCCAAGGCCTCTCTCACCGCATCTTGCTGATAGGCATAGGGGTTATTGTGACCCTCCAACCATAGGAAGCCCCGCTCACCGTCCTGATAGAGTATTTCAGGCGAGTCGGAAGCCAGCGCCTCAAATTCAGCCTGATCAAACGTATGGAATAGATCGGGACGCTGTTGGAATAGCGCCTCTAGGGAACTCAAAGGCTCTGGCGGGAGAGGCTGCTGGGCAGCAGAGTCTAGGCCCAGTTCAGCCATCGCCTCCTGACCCAACTGCGTCAGATAAGCCTCAGCGATCGCTTCCCCAAAGCCCTGCTCCAGCAAGTTCCGAGCAAATATCATCCCAAAGGCGCGATCGGGGGCACGCAGTTCGCCGCCATTAAACCCTTGCACCGCAGTCTCCACGAACTGAAGGTGACCGTCCGGTTGAATGGCCATCTTCATCTCAGTATCAATCCATATATCGCCGTTGCCGGTGGCGTAGTGGGTCAGATACAAATCACTGCCGCCCACCCCATTGGGGTGCGACTCAACCACCAAATCCATGTAGGGTTCATTGGGCACCCTGAGATGAAAATCGTCGTCCCCATTGACCATGACCGCCTGCTGGAGCTCGCCCTGCTGGAGCAGCCGGGCAACGGCCTGGGCGATCGGGGACGTCTGCTGCGACGGCGCCAGCACCTGGGGGCCATCCTCGCGGGACATCTCGCGCAGCCGCTGTCGGCCCGCCTGCTGCACAGCCTCATCCTGTTGCTCCTGGGCCTGGGCAGCGATCGCCCCATCGAATGCTTCTGCAACAACCTGGCGCACGACCCCAGCAATGCGTTCCTCCAGCTCAGGGCCATCGGCAGCAAACTGTCCCAAGAAGGCAGAGTCATCGTTGTCGATCGCAGCCTTGGCCATTTCCAGATCTAGGCCAGCCTCCAGATGATCGCTCAAGCGACGGTAGGTGCGTCCTATCGCCTCAATTGCCCTATCTTGGGATATCTCGCCGCCCAGAGTCTCTACGGCCCGCTGCATCAAGACATCGGGGGTCGCACCGCTAGACGAGTCACCGAGATACTCATGGAAGGCGATCGCCTCTGGGTGCAGGGGCTGCCCGTCAGTCTGTAGCACCCCGCCTTTAACCAGGGTGTCAAAGGTCAACGCGGGTGGGGGTGGCTCGTAGAGGTTGAATTCGGCCTTGAGGTCGGCCAGATTGCTGCCGGAGTACAGGCGATCGGAAACAGCGTTCATCACCTCCCAGCGGCTAGGGGACAAGTCCTCGTCAGGTTCAGGAATAAGCTCAGGGTTGCGCTCCAGCTCGGCCCGCAAAATGGGGTGAATGGCCCGGCTCCGGTCACGGCTGGTGACCTCGTTACCCGCTGGGAGCCAGGTGGTGGCCGGTTCCCAGCCTGCCGTTTCTCCCCCCACGGCGGCGGTCGCCTCGTCCAGGTGCGATGTGGCCTTGATGCCGCGCCGGGTAACGAGGTAGGCCAGTACATCGTCTTGAGCCTTGGCATCGCCAATTTTGATCTGCATCATCTTCTCTTCGGTGGTGCGGCCTGGCTTGTCGCCTTCCACCCGTCGAGTCCCAGAGATAAACTCCCCCTGCGCCAGGTCAAGCAGCTCTCGGTCTTGGTAAAACTTCTTGCCCGCACTGCTGGTGGGCACCGTCAACACCAGCTCGTTGCGCAGGTTAAACTCAGCGTCTAGAACGCCATCGCGATCGGTGAAGCTGGCCGCCCTCGATGTTGCCGCGAGAAAGGCCATCAACTGATCGGGCTGCTGAATCGAGATCGGGCGGTTATCAATCTCTCCGGCATCGATCCCCTTAGCCAGCAGGTAGGCCGGATGGTACTCCCCCTCGTTGTCCTGCATGAGGGCGAACCGACCCACGAGATCAGACTTGAGCACCTGGCCCACCACCATTATGCGATGCTCGCGGGAGGCCATCTGCTTTTCGTCAAAGACGCTGTAGGTCGGCACCTCGGTGTACTGCTGCAATACCTGCCCCGGCTGATTCTTGAAGACAAAGGAATTTTCCTGGGGTTTGAGGGCGACATCTCGGCCAAGTTCGTTAAATTTGACCGACAGTTCTCCGGCCTCGTCCGCCAGGGCAATCCTGAATCGCCATGACCCAGGGTTGATTGGGTTGGAGGCATTTTGCTGGCGGGTGGCTCTGACGATGACCCCTGGCAGCGCCCGGCTGGTATCGAGGGAGGCCAGCTGCACCGGAGCGCCGATGGGAAACTCCCGCAGCTTCCCCAGCACACCGTTCTGCTGGGCCGTCAATATCATGGCGCTTTGAGCTTTATCCTTCTCGGCATCGGCGACCTTCTTTTCAGCCTTTTTGACCCGCTGCTCCTGCTTGGTTAGCTTCCCTTCAACTTTTTTGAGGGCGTTGCGAGCCTCAACCCGGCGCTGCTCATACTGACCTTCCAGCTCAGCTTCCCGCTCTGGGGTTGCCTCTCCCGCCTGGCTCAGCGCTTCTCTGGCAGCGGAGTATTCAGGGATGACCTGCTCTAGGGCTGTGGTCAACGCATCGCGCTCATCCCTTAGCCCCTCACGTCGGGTATTGACATCTTCAAGCTGCTGGCGAGACCGGTTCAGGGCTTCTGTGAAATGCCCAGCTTTGCCCTCCCGGAAGGCTTCGCCCTCTGCGGTCACCCGCGCCACCGTCTCCTGGGCATGAGCCTGCCCGGCCTGGCGAATCGCGCCCTCAACCGTTAGATCAACCCCCTCCAGGTCATCGGGTTTAGCTAGCTCCAGGGCATCACAAACTGACTGCACCACCTGCAACGTAGTTTGGGGTTTGTCCCCGGTCTTGGCCTCCACCTCTAGGGCGTAGACGGGCTGCCGGAATGGATTGCCCCCATCGCCGTTGTGGAGCATCTTGCGGCGCAGGGGTCTGGCGTCTAGATCCATCTTTTGAGCATCGAGATCCCAGGCCCCCATCGCGGTTAGCCGATCCTTGAGCCCGTTGTATTCGGAGATCAACAGGTCGTAAACCTCACCCTGAAGAGCCAGGGATGGGTACGGATCATCTGGGGTCGGCGGCTGATCGCTCGACAGAATAGCCACCCGTCCAGTCAGCTTGCGCACATCGCCAAAGCTGACATCCCCATCCTTGTCGGGAGGGCTACAGGGGTAGTCCAGGGTTTGATTGACCTCGGGCATCGCCGCCATAGCGTTGGCCGCCGCTTGGTCGCCATACTTATTCAAAAAGTCGGGCACATCGGCCCCAGAAAACTGACTTTCGCCCGTGCCTGCGGTATTGGACTTGAGCCCCCTCATTTTGTTCATCAAAACGGCCATCGCCCTGGCCTCGGTGGGCAATCCCTCCCCGTAGACAAGCTTGAACATGGGCAGGCCAAACTCACCGGCCTTCTGCCCCCACAGGGGATTACCTTGAGAGTCGGTGCCGGTGGCCGGGTGTACTTCTGGGTCGAGCTGCCCGCTGCGATGGGTGCGCCCGATCGACTGCTCGCACTGGTTCACATCGGGGTGGGCCTGAAGAATCAGCATCGAGCGGCGTCTGAAGTCTGTGGCCCCATTGATCGCGGCATGGAGCGAGTAGCCGGTGGTTAGGTTGGTGATCACCGCATCGACGGTGCCGTTCTGGAACCCGGCGATCGTCGCTACCTTCGCAGCAGCTCCCGACTTGCGAGCCTGGTAGGTCGTCACCAATTGCCCGTCTTCAGTCGGTTGGTACTCCAGCCGCTGGCTCCGTCCGGTCATTTCCACCGCGTTGTAGCCCGCCTGTCGAATGCGGGCCTCCATGTAGGCAATGGGGTCAGCGGGTAGCCCCGTCCAGTCGCTGGACTCGATCGCCGTCAGCACCTGGTTATACATCTCGACCCCCCGCTCGCCCAGTTCGGCGTCGGTCAGGTAGTGGGGCAGAATGACTTTACCGCCGCCCTCGTCCTCGTGGGCACCGACAATCCGAATCGTTCGAGCCGCGTCAAGGTATCGCTTGAAGTATTCTCCCGCCGTAATGTCAAAGGCATCGCCCGGCTTGAGGATAGACCGCTGGTCGTCAGGAAAGAGGGCATTATGGGTTTCGATGCTTCCATTGGTCAGCTTCACCAGGTCTTTGAGCACCGACTCCCCGGTGCGCTGAAGCATAATCACGGGCTTGCGCCCGGCCTCTAGCTCTGCGATCGCCAGGTCGGCAGTAGCTTCAGCCTTGAGGGCGATCGCGCAAATGGCCCCCAGGTTGTGCACCACCGAGGTGAAGGTCGTTGACTCCACTCCGGCATAGCCCACGTGGGTGTCATGGCGGAACAGAGCTTCGCCGGTCTCGGCCATGCGTTCGTCAAGCTCTTCGAGCAGCCCTTGCTTGTACTCATCAAAGCAGTTGATGGCGGCCATCAGCTGAATATTGGCCTCGGCGCGATCGAGGTTGACGGCTACCGGGGCTGGGCTGAAGTCAACGCCGGAGTAATCTTTTTGAAAGCGAATGCAGCCACCGGACTCTGACCAGAGCCCAAAGGCCATTTGCTGCA
The DNA here is from genome assembly GCF_034932455.1 of Leptolyngbya sp. CCNP1308. Taxonomy (NCBI): domain Bacteria; kingdom Bacillati; phylum Cyanobacteriota; class Cyanophyceae; order Leptolyngbyales; family Leptolyngbyaceae; genus Leptolyngbya; species Leptolyngbya sp. CCNP1308. The sequence goes on from NZ_JAYGIH010000011.1 coordinate 16,149, forward strand.
TGGCGGCACCGCCTGCCTGGAGGTGCCCGGCAAAGGTCTTTTGATCTTCAGCGGCATCTTTGAAGTCGGTGGTGTGGTAGAACAGCCGGGCGGCCACCACCGGCTCTTTGATCGCCGTTGCGGAGCTGGCGACGAACCCGCCCACTCGCTGGGTGAGATCTTGAAAAAACTCGGTCACCGGGGCGATAAACTTACCTGCGGCTATTTTCTTGGCCCTGGCCGCTTCCTCATAGCTGCTGATCTCGAATTCTCCAGCGGGGCCACCCGCCTTGTGGGACTCGTCGGCAATCAAAAACAGGTTGGGAGCCAGCGCCTCGAACAGTGCCCGCCGATCTTTGCTGGCTAGCCCCTGGAGCTGCCCGTAGGTACTCATCAGCAGGTTGTGGTCGCCAATGGTGCCCAGCTCGGTAAACCGACGGACATTGACCCCGTTTTTTTTAGGGGTTTCAATCTGCCCAATCAGCTCGCCATTGCTGTCTTCGACCCGCACGTTGAGGCCATTGTCGGTAATGAAGGGGCGAAACTGGTTGCCGGTGTCTGGCCCATCTCGGTAGACCAGGTCTTTGTAGAGGGTGGGGTCAGCGGTCACCACCGCAGGCGTTAACCCCTGGTTCTGGGCGTAGCGACAGAGGCCTGCCACAATCCGAGTTTTGCCAATGCCTGTATCGTGCCCGACGACCGTCGCCTGCTGCTTGTACTCGTGGTTGTAAATGGCCAAGGCCAGGGTGTCAATCTGCTCTGCCGCGTAGTGGCTATAGAGGGAGTCAAGGTCGGGTTCTTGCAGTCGATCTTGGACGTAGGCATCGACCTCCAGACCCGTGGTCGCCTCGATACGGTCGAACACATTGCCGTAGGCGGTGATCGCCGAGGCCGGGGCTAATACTCCCAGGGAGTAGCCCTGCGATCGCGGCCTGTAGGGCAGGGTGACGGCATCATCCTGGGGTTGCTGGAGGATATCCTCCTCGGTATTCGCTTGAGCTACCATCGGGAGTCCTCCATCAGCAGGGCTTGCAGGTTGTTCAGCCAGTCGATCAGGTTCCAGCTGTCGGTGATCATCTCCAGGGTGTCGGTCGCCATCGCCTCGGGCAGCACCGGGAACTCCTCTACTCCCTGGGGGGACAGCAATTCCCGCAGGGGGGCGTAATCCAAATTCAGCAGACGCTCCAGCGGGCTCTCGGCTCCCGGCATCCAGTGGGCCTCCGGTAGCACTGAATTGATCAGTTGATTCGCCAATGCGATCGCCTGACTGGGTGCCATCCCCTCCGCCTGCCTGTCCATCAGGAATTGGGACAGCTTCACCTCTAGCAACCAGAGCAGGCGGGCGCGGTAATCCTCCAAGGTCATCAACGGTACGTTGGGGGGTACCGGCACCGTCGTCCACCAGGTGCCTGCCTCCGCCTGGGTCATTGCTGTCCACCGGGTCGGCGTCCAGACCTGAACCGGCTCGTCGGGGTGATCCAGGGCGTAACTCAACGGGAGGGGAGAGTTCCAGATACTTTGCGTCATAGGTTGCGTCGTAGGTTCTAGCGACATGGATGACTACCTCTCGGAGATCGTTATAGCGGTCATAGATACGGGGGGCTTGAGCGCCGGGCAGCCTGAGGTCGGTGGAGCCTTGGCCCGCAATGGAGATGAAGTCGATGGGAAACCCGGCCCCTTGCCGTCGGTACATCGAGCCCTGCAGGGTGAAGTGATCGTCTACCTTCCAGCCGCTCTGCTGGTAGAGGAATGAGTAGAAACTGCGATCGGCCTGACCCCGGTAGGCGGATTGGCGGGCGCTGGCATTACCCATGTGCCCACCGATGATGAGTAATGCCCTGCCCTCTGGGGCCAGCCCCTGTAAGGCCTGGAGTGCGATCGCATGGTCGATCTTCTGGGTGCTGACGGGGCCATGCTGCCAGCGCTGAGGTGGGCCGGTACCGTTCTCGCGCAGCAGGCCAAAGGGGGGATTGCTCACCAGCACGTCGTAGGGGCGATCTGGGCGGTACTGGGTGGCGTCGTATTCGGTGACCGTAAACCCTTGCGATCGCAGCTGGGCAGCGCGGGGTGGGTGAAGCTCGTTGGCGATCGCCTGGGCCGGGTCGGCCAGCAGCAGCAGGGAGCCATTGCCCGCCGTGGGTTCGTAGACGGTCACCGAGGGATGCACCTGGGCGATCAGCCCTGCTACAAACGCCATCGGCAACGGGGTGGAGTAGGCCTGCCGCGCCATGCTGTCGGAGGTTCTGACCAGCAGGTTGGGCTGAGCCTCATAGAGCGATAGCAGGTCGTCAAAGGCCAGCAGGTGATCGCCATCAGCATCGCTCACGATTTGTCGGGCCGCCTGCACCAGACCCGACTCAATCGCCTCATCCACTTCCTTGGCGAGCATCGTAGAGGGTTCGACGGGCACCCCCAGAACCGTCGCCGCAAATGCCCTGGCCTCGACGATGTTTTTGAAGGCGTGGCCCGCCCTAAAGTGATCGCCGTAGGCGTGGGTCAGCTCAATTTGATTGTTGATATCCATCGCTAGGGATCAACAGAAGGTGGGTCAAACACAGAATCTAGAAACGAAGTCATCAGCACGTCGCTGACGGGGGGATAAAAGACTGGCTCTGCATCGGGTCGGTCATACCCCAAGGCTGCTGCCTGATCCCAGAACGGGTCATTAGCTGGAAACGGTGTTACCGATTCCGATTTGCCTCCTGGCCCAGAGTCGTACTCCGGTAAGGTGGGGCAGACAGAATAGAGAAGCTCCAGCCACTCAGGGGAGAGCCGATCGGGTTGACCAGGGCTACCGAACGGGTCTGTTTGGCTCATTTCGTTTCCTCAATAACGGCAGCAGGTATGCCTGACACAGGCTGATTCTCAATCATGGAGTTGGCGATCGCCACCACATCGCGCATTCGGCCTGAGCGAATGCCGACGAAGTACCGAATCCCTTGTTCCTCCCAAAAGACTTTGGCCGCGTTGCAGTTAGCCCCGCACACCCAGGGGATAAAGGTGCCGGTGATACCCCCGCTCAGCGTGGCCGTGGCGATGGGTTCTTCACTGCGCATCATGGGTTGATAGGTGGGGTTGAGGTAGAAGGAGTATTCCTCATCCACTGTGGGTGTGTCTGCGGTGAGGCGAATGGCACCCAATACGCCAAAGTTGCAGTACCCGGCCCCATAGCATTGGTCGGTGGCGTCGAGGTTGATTTCATAGCCCCCCCGATCAGCCACTTCAGAGGATGTGTAGAAGGCATCTGTCTGACCTGGGGCAGGTTCCCTCAGTACAGCTTCAGGGATAGATGTCGGTAACAGCACCGGGATGCTCGATGCTGCCTCAACCTCTGCCGCCACCGTCCGAAAGACCGGGGGCACTACTTCGGCTCCCAGGGTGCGATCGCTCTGTGCCCGCGCTGAACATCCGGCTAAGGCTGGCAGTGTGAGCAGGGCGCATAGGAGTAAACCCAATAGCTGTGTCTTCATTGCCCACCCCCATCGGCAACGTACTGCTGCCAGAGCGCTTGGGCATCGGCGATCGTCAGGCCGCAGAGGTCAACTAGGTCGTTGGCCCGGTAGGCACCGCCCGTGCCGCAAAATGTTTCCCAGCCGCCAGACACCCGGCGCAGCAGGGCCATACCGCCGCCTTCGCCATACCAGTAGTCGGCAATACCATAGTCACCAGTCTGGGAGAGGGTACCAATCTCGGCTTCCACCTCGGGGGGGCGCTGGTCGTCGAGCAGAGCCTGCACAGCGGCGCGGGGAGTGCGCCCCGAGAAGGTGATCTCACGGCTGTCTTGAGCCGTGACCGGCAGCACAAAAATGAGGGTGTGCAGCACCAGGGCCAAACACAGGCCAAAGACCGCCCATGCAGAGGGTTTGCTCTCAAAGACGCTGAGCGCTTTTCGTAAGAATCGATCCAACATATTGCCAGCCTCACTAATTGGTTACTCGATAGATCGCCCGTCGCCCACCCCCATAGGAGGGCGAGAAATAGCCATCAGACACCCAGGTAAACGAGGCTTCGCCTCTGGCCGCCTTGGATGAACTGTTCGACACCACCTGGGTACAGCCCGCATTCATACAGACGCCGATGTGCTGTCGTCCGCCCCCCATGTCAATTACGTTCAGGTCGCCGGGTTGGGCTTCGTTGGTGTTGACGCTAATGCCGCGTCCGCCTTTGATGGCACTTTCGACGCCGCGCACCGCCAGGTTGCCGTAGGGGGGGCCACCGCCCAGGGTCTGAATGCCTGCTTTGTGCAGCACGTAATTGACCATACCCGCGCAGCCCAATCGGCCCTGGTTGGTGCCCGGTATGCGAGAGGCGCTGAAGTTTTCAGCCTGCACGGCCATGACCCCGGCCATGATCTTGGCGTTGAGGTCGCCGCCAACCCCCGCCTGGGTTTCTAGGGTCGAGCACGATTGCAGTGCCTCGTAGAAACGCTGGGACTGCTGGGCGGTGTAGTCCATCTTGTCGGCATCATTGACGATGCGGCGAGCATTGCGGAAGTCGGCCTTGCCATTGCCGATGTAGGTACCGAGGCCCACGCCAGTGAATAGACCATCGCGCATGCCAATGACGGTAATTTTGGCAGCGGTGTCGGGGTCGTTAGCCAGATCAGGATTGTTGACTAGATCCATGCCTAGAACCTGGCCCATCTTGCGATAGTTGGCCTCCCAGGTGAGCTGCACATAGCCCCTGCCGTAGTAGCAGCCGCTGCCATAGGTGCCACAGCCCACCCCCTGCTCACTGATCGGGCTCCAACGCCCTTCTAACTCGGTGGAAACAGTGCCGAGGATGTAGGCCAGCTGAGCTTTATCGGTCACCCCAGCCTCGTTAGCGGCGGCAATGATGCGAGGAATGTGCTCTCGGGCTCCAGCGGCTTCACTGGAATGGCGCAGGGCACCGATCAAGCTATCCAGGCAGGGCTCATCCATCTGCACGGGAGAGCCACCGGAGCCATAGTAGGAACCGCCCAGGTCTTGGCTGACGTAGCGCTGAAGCTCGGGCGGGACGTCTAGGCCACCCGAAGCCCCGCCGCTGCCGTCCAGGGGGCCGGTCAGAACAAAGCCCTTTTCCTTTGTGCTCCAGATGGGGATAGGCCCAATAAAGTAGGGGGTGCAGCCCAGGGGGGCAAAGAACGAATTGCTGCAAAAGCGGGTGTATAGCGAAAATTGCCCCGTCCCCTCTGACTCGGTGGTGTCAGACAGTACGACTTTGAACACGGCCCCAAAGGGCACTCGCCCGGTGGGTTCCATGCCGCCATTGACGGCGGCGAGAATGCCGCTGCCGCCGCGCACCATCTGCTGGCCCGGCCCGGTGCCCCCGGCAATCCACTGGGCACCGTGCATCTTGCCTGGCCCCGCTAGCTCCAGGTAGGCGCAGCCCCGTGCTTGGGCACATTGCACTGCCCACCCTTCCACGTCGGAGCCGGTGATTGAGAATTGGGTGGGCGTTTGGGTGTGTTCTTGGTCGCCATAGGTGACGTCGTGGGTGCCGCCAAACCCGTTGACTAACCCCGACAGCAGGCCGGGGAATGCTCCCAAGGGGACTTGCTTAAGCCCTGGGATGTCGCCAATCGCTAGCTCTTGCCAGCCGTCGAGGTCGGCGATCTCAATGTGATCCAGCCCTGGGATGTCGCCGACGGTAAACCTCTCTAGCTGGTCGAGGGCTGGCCCAGTAAATTGAATCTCCCCCAGGTTGGCCCCACCCAGGAGGTGATCTGGGGAGGAAATCAGGTCGGTGATGGGGGTGACGCCGAACTGGTTGAGGGCCTGCTGGACAAATTGCTCTGGGTTAATGGCCCCGGCAGGTAAGTCTCCGGTTTGCTGGGCTAGCGTCAGCAGTTCGGGGCGCACGGCGGCGTTGAAGGCGCTCTGCAAAGCGGGCACGTCTTGCAGGGCCAGGTCTTGCACACCGGCCAAGTTAGCCAAGCTGCCGAGGGTCTGCCGCTGCAAGAGGGTGTGAAACTGGGATAGGGAAACATTGCCGGTGTCTACGCCAGAGGCTTGGGCAATCTCGGCGAGGGTGAGGGCCTGGGGTAAAAAGCTGCTGCCCAGGTCGCCGAGGCGAAGGATATCGGTGAAGGCTGCACCGGGCTGCCAGCTGCGGGCGGTATCAAACCCGGTTTGGCTCGACAGTTCGGGGGGGAGGCCAGCAATTTGCCCTGGGGTGGTGGCGAGGCCCAGGTCGCGAAAGGTGGTGGTGAGGAAGTTTTGGTAGGTGACAGGGGCTGCGGACTGGGCGAGCGCAGGGTTGAGCTGAGCGAGGGCTAGCAGGCCAGCGAGGGCGAGGGCGGCCAGCAGGGCGAACAGCAGCGATCTGAGGGTCGCTGCTTTTTGGGTGGCAGCCAGGCTAATTTTTGCAAGCATTCAGGATACGCGGAGCGCGGATGCCTGAACGGTAATGGGGCAATATGGCTGCTATATTGCGCGCGATATGGGGGGGATGAAGAACTGATAATTTTTCGCTAAAAAACTGGAGCTTAGACTATGACCGCTAGACGCATTGTGATCATTGACGACGAAGCCGACGTACGAGAAATCGCCAAGATGAGTCTCGAAATCACCAAGCAGTGGGACGTGACCACCGCCGCCTCGAGGGAGGAAGGGGTAGCCCTGGCCGAGAGCCACCACCCCGACGCCATTCTGCTCGATGTGATCATGCCCAAGGTCGACCGGCTGGCCACCCTGATTAAGCTCGGTGAAAATGCCGAGACTTGCCATATTCCCGTGATTCTACTCACGGCCACCCTGCGGCTGGCTACCCAGCAGTCCTTTGTGGCGGCCGGGGCGCGGGCGGTGCTGATTAAACCCTTTGATCCAGGGCTGTTGGGCGGTCAGATTGAGCTGGCCCTGGGATGGCAGTAGGCGCGTTCTCTAGGGTTTGGGGCGTTCACAGAGTTGCCACATTTGTTCCTTAATCTTAATGAAGATGTCCTACTATTGCTCTTTCCTAAAAGTCCTACTATGCTCCCCCCTAAAAGTCCTACTATGCTCCCCCTGATCGTAGTCGAGGAATTAATCTCGACCTTTAAATTCTGGAACCAGGGCATCCACGACGGCATGCTCCATCGTAGTGACTTTTACATCGGCTTGCAGCAATTCCCCCTGGCTGAACGGAGCCAAGCCTATAGCCAAGCCACCCTGGAAAGCAGTAAAGGTCTTAAGGTGTGCATTACCGTCTCTAAGACCCATTACACCATCTGGGTTGAACTGCGATCGCAGCTCACCTAGCCCCCCGCCCCTGTCTGCCCCCTACCCACCGCCCCCTATGTCCCCATCCCCCGACGTTCCTACGGTGTTAAGCATCTTCCATGGCGTATTCCAACTCGGCCCGGCCCAGTGAGGATCTCTGCTCGATTGCCGACTGTTCAACCCATCCCTTTGACGATCTCTCGCTGCTGATTTGCCACGAGTTGCGCACTCCCCTCGCCTCAATTCAGGGGGCGCTCAAGCTCTTGGGGTATCAGCAGTCGGGGTCACTCTCCGACGATGGTCAACGGCTGCTGGCGATCGCGATCAACAATGCCGATCGCCTCAACCGGCTAGCCAACGCCCTAGAGAGCCAGCCCGCTCCCCTGCTGACGCTGCTATCGGGCGCCGAGCTAGAGCTGCTTCAGCTCGAAAACGACCTGCACCAGGCGGTGGAACAGCAGGCCATCTACCTCGATTACCAGCCGATTGTGTCCATCGAGCACAACCGGATCATTGGCTTTGAGGCCCTGGCCCGATGGCGGCACAGCCAGCGGGGGCTCATTTCCCCCGAGGTCTTCATTCCCCTGGCCGAAAAAGCCGGTCTGATCGATACCCTGGGGCTGTTTTTGCTCGACCAGGCCTGCCGCCAGCTGCGCCAGTGGCAAACCCAGTTTCCGTCCATGACGCCCCTCAGCGTCAGCGTCAATCTCTCGGCGGTGCAGCTGCGCCATCCCCAGCTAGTGGCAAACATTGGCCAAATCATCGAGCGCCACCACATTGCCCCCTCCAGCCTCAAGATCGAAGTCACCGAAAGTGCCCTAATTGAAAATAAAGATCTCGCCCTCCAGGCCCTAGTCGAACTGCGTCAGATGGGCATTCAGCTCTACATTGACGATTTTGGCACGGGCTATTCCTCCCTGGGGCGGCTGCAAGACCTGCCCTTCGACACCCTCAAGATCGATCGTTCGTTTGTTCGCAACAAAAACTGGGTTATGAGCGAGGCCATTTTTATGCTGGCCGAGCGGCTGCGCCTCGATGTGATTGTCGAAGGGGTCGAAACTCTCGATGACCTTCTGGCCCTCAAAGAACTGGGCTACAAAAAAATGCAGGGCTACTACTTTTCAAAGCCGATCGACAGCCTGGGAATTGCCTGCCTGCTGATGCGCCAGGTGTTAGACGGTCAGATGTCCTTTAATGCCGAGCTATCACGGGCTGCCTAGGGCAAAGTCGCTGCCCTCAACTAGTGTGTCATTTGCTGGAAGTATAGCCATTAACTTTTAGGCCACTAGAGCCTGAGTCACGGCTCCAGACCCTCCTACTCGATGACCTTGTCGTCTTGCTCGTGCCCGTTGCCGTCGTGCGGCTCGTTTGCCCCCCACTCAAACGGTGTTGGATGCTGATTCCATACCTCAACGGTGGTCTCAAATCGGTCCATAATGAGTTGAGGTGTATCGGGATACTGGCCATCCAACGCGCGTCGCTTGAGGATGCGCTGGATCAACTCGGCCATGTTTAACCAACTGTCTGAAAGCGGGGTATACAAAGGCAAAATGCCGTGGTCACACAACCACAGCATCAACTCGGGAGTTTTATGCCCTTTGTAAGTTGTCCCAGACCAACAAGAGTCGCAAGGGCGGTAGTTCTTGAGGCAGTGTGAACGTCACCGTTAAGCCTTCTCGCCACTGGTGTCAGGTGTGTTGAATGGCCCCTTGGGAGGCTGAGCAAGCCACTTCCGGTAAGGCCTTCACGCTTAGTGGTGCAGAAAACTCATGGCAGTCTCAACATGAGAAGGTGACAACCCTAGCGAACTCAAGGCGGCAGTCTAGCGCGTCTCGTTTGCACCGAGACGCGCAGGCGGGCAGTGGGTTGCACTTAGGCAATGCTTGGAGGACAGGCCAGGGCAGTCGCTCATAGCAGAGCCGAGCCAGTTCCCGTAGACCCAGTTGTAGAAAGCTCAAGCCCCGGTCGCCATACCAATCTAGACGAGTCCGTTGGCCCGCCTTAACCAGCATCATGCCCAACACCAGGGCAACCAGGTAAGCGCAACAGTTTGCTCAAATCTACTGGACAAAATATTTACAACCTCGACGACAAGCATTTGAAATTGTCTTAGAACGAGCCAAAGAAAGAAATGAAGTTGAGGAGAGCTTGGAAGCAGGGCTAGTCTTTGATGCGATGAGTGGAATTATGCTCTATGCCCTCATTTTTCCGCCTGCAAATGAGTCATGGAAAGATTATGTTCGTCGCACTCTGTATTTTTTTAAAGGAAAAATCGATTTAAATTTTTGATGGGCGCAGACCAGTTAAGCCTTATTCATCGTCCACACCGATAGCTTGAGAAGTATAACGGCTAAAGTGAGCGGCGACAAACCAATCGCAAACGAATCGCGAAGACTCTACTCGCCGCTCCACTGCGTTGTTATGCCGCGCCAATCTAAAACGATTAAACAGGACGTTCCCAAGGTTCACTATACTGCCGATATCCAACCTGCTTAAATGCAGAAATCATTGGGACGTTAGCAACCGCCGTATCACAAAATACTCGCCAAACTCCAATTTCTTGTAATGTCCGCGTTCCTTGCGCCAAGAGATCGGTTGCAAAGCCAAACCCTCGATGCTCCGGCAAAACTCCAAGGTAGTAGAGGGTTCCCTCTTCTAAACCCTCTTTAGCACCTCCGTTAAACGTGACCGAAATAACAAAGCCTATGATGTCTCCACTTTCGTTAATTCCAAATTGCCACCATTCATTTTGATATGAGAAATCCTCTCTGGCTGAATCTAGAAACACCTCAGCCGCTGTATGAGGATCATCCTCTGATACTCTTTTCTGATCGCTAGCATCCAATGATGAAGCCATTACACTCGTAACGACTGAAATTAGCTGATTGTCGTGCCTTGCTTGGACTGGTTCAAAGGTCAATCGAGATGGAACTTCAATCAGTGGTTTCGGTTCCTCCCAAACGAAGGGCACTTTCAGAAAGGTTTGCTGACTCATAGGCAATCGCAACAAAAATCTATGACCTTAATTGACTATACTACGAAATGCTACAAAACGTTTTTCATCTAACTTCTGAACGCTCACGAACAACTTTCAAATTACTGCTCCAACAGAGATTCAGCTGCATAACTTGTGTTTAGCCTGCTTTCTCTTTCTGTACTCTGTATAACACCCCCAATCAGGGTGATTAGCCCGATTTTGAGTTGAATATCGCCTCGAAAAGGGTAGTTAGACTGAAAAAATTCTGCATCACTCCCAAAAGTGGGGTGTTATGCAGATCTGGATCGGTCTATCACCCCATAATCGGGGTTTTACCAAGATGACTTCAGCAATTCTTTATCGTGGTACCACAATGGCTAGCTAGTCCAACTCAATCCCCTTCGTGTGCGGCGCAACCGCAGGCGCGATCGCACTCACCCCTTGCCGCACCGCAATCTGCTCAATCACCCGCAGCCGTTCATAATCCTGCCCCGTCAAATCATTCTGCGTCGTCACACCCGCCACATCCGCCGCAAAAATCTGCCCCCGGCCATCCTTCGCCCGCAGTGAGATCGAGCGATCTGCACCGCGCTCAACCTCATAGTCAGCCCCAATTAACTTGGCCGGGCCACCCCCTGGGTCAAAACAGGTATCCATCACCTGAGACAACAAACTTCCCACTCCCAGCTGCTGCCCACCCAACGCATCAGCAGGTCCACCATCTGCCTCCCCTCCCGCCGAAGCCAAACCAGCTTTAGCTAAAGCTGATTTCGACTCAACCTCATCCACATCAATCACCGAGACATCGTGCTCCCGCCGAAAGGTGGCCGAAGCAAACATCTGCTCACTATCTCGGTAAAACTCCAGCTTGCCATCCCGAAACACCGAAACCGCTGGTGCATCGGCAGGCAGTTCGCGATCTACTGTCGCCCTTTGCAGCCCGTCAATAAACCCAGGATTCGCCTGCTCGTGCTGCATCAGGTCTACAGCCAGGGTGCCCTCGGTGGTCAACAACACCGATTCACCCACCTGAATCTGCACTACCCCTTGCACCGTGGGAGATCGTCCAAGGGTAGCCACCAGATCGGTCGGGGGATGTGGCCCCAGGCCATCAGGCACCTTTCCCGGCTCAGCATGAATCGGCCCCGCCGGTAGCCCCAGGCGCTCTGGGGCACCTTCTAGCGCAAGCCCAGGCACTAGAGGCGATGGCTCATCCTTCTTTTCCACCGCCGAGGATGGGAAATCGTGAACCACCACCCGTCGCCCCTGGATTAGGGCAATAGCCGCCAAAATTCCACTCATTACGTCACGGATAGAGTGCTCGGCCTTATCGCCGTCGTGTCCGCGCACCCCCGTCGTTTCTTCCAGTCCAGCCATATCAAACGTCCTCCCATGGGTCTGGGATAGTGGTCTCGGAGGCAGGCTCTTTGGTCTGTGGCACCGGGGCATCTGAAGAGGCCTGAGCAGCAGCTGTATCCGTCATCGCCTGGCTCGCCCCGAGGCCCGTGATGAACGCCACAATCTGGTTCACCTTCTTCACCATTTCGGGGTCGATGCCATTGGGGGGATAGCTGGGGTCTGCCATTAGAATGCCTCCGTAAATTCCATCAATGCCGCTGCGTTGATCACCCGTGCTCCAGCCTTCGGTGTCGGCAAAATGGAGGGCACCCCACTGTTAAACCGCCCCCCCGAAGCTTCAGCGCCCTCACCATCGACCGGCAGCGGCAACAGCTCCGCTGCGATCGCCATCCGAATGGCAATCTCCTGCCGGGCGCGATCGCTATCACCCAGCGACTGCGGGGTACGGGCCTCCAGTTTCGCCTTCACCTTAGGCCAGGTCTTGACGCTCCAGTCGTCATCGAGAACGTCGGCCTTGGGCACCTTGATCGACGAAATTAGAGGAATCGAGGTCTCATCTTTGCGGCAAAAGCCAGGGCTAATCAGCACACACCGCCCCACCGGCAGCCGGTTGAACTGGGCAGGCTCAACAATCGGGCGCTTCTGCAAATGGTCGCTGGTGGAGTGTGAGGCCCCGCCTTTGCCGCCGCTGCTGCGCGACTTTTGCTTGATCGTCACCTCCTCTTCACCCAGGTAATCTGAGAACATTCGGGCGCTATCGGGATCTTGCGGGTTAAACAACACCTTGGTGGCGCAACCGCCCAAAATCGCCCTGGCCTGCTCTCGCTTGTAGGCATCCTCTAGCTGGGTAATGTTCTGAAAGCCAATTACCGTACACAGGCCGTCGGAGCGGTTTTCGTTGAGCCACTGGGTCAAATAGGGCAGGTAAAGGGTCGGCAGCTCATCAATGGCCAGCAGCAGCGGATCGCTACGCTTTTTGGTGACATTCATCGTCACCATCATGTGCAGCACCGTGGCCACCAGGGGCGCGACGGCTTCACGCCTGCGCCGATCTAGCCCCAGAATCACCATCTGCTTACCGGACAGCTCAATCGGCAGCGTGGTCTGACCGCAAAAGGTTGAGATCAGCTCTGGGGCCATAAACCGCGAAAATACCTTGCTGGCGGTGCCGATCACCCCGGCCACCGTTTTTTCAGAGTCCTTCAGCTGCAAGAGCTGAGAAAAGGCGTAGTACACCCAGTGGGAGATGTGCCAGCCCTGGGGCAGACTGCCCAATTCCCCCAGACGCTTGCCTTCCATAATTCGGGCGGGTAGCGCATCGAGACCCAGCACAGCGCTGGCCGTCATCAAGTCAGGGTTGGGCATGCCCTTAGCCAGCATGAGAATGGCCTGGGTCAGCTGGTCACCGGCATCAGCGAAGAACTTATCCTCGGAGCTATTGCTAGAGCGGGCAAAGTTTCGATTCATCACCGACGCGATCTGCCGGGCCATCAGGGCATCGTCGGCATCCGCCATAAAGTCGAGGATGTTGCAGACCTCGGACTCGGGGTAGCCTGGCGCAAAGATGCGCACGTCATAGCCACGGCGGGCCGCATAGGCCACCAGACACTCAGCCTGCCCTGGATATTTGAAATCATAGACCAGGGCGGGCATACCCTCATCCAGCGCCGCGCGAATCAGCGGGTTAATCGCCGAATAGGTTTTACCCGAGCCAGGGCCACCCGCGATCGCCACCCCCCGCTGCACATCAGGCAGGTAGAGGGCCTTGGCATTGCGGGGCTTGCCCTGTTTGCTGCGGCGCAGAGAGCCAATGTAGAGGGCCACAGAGTTATGCTTCTTGGCCTTGAGCTGGGCGATCGCCCGCTTTCTCGCCCGCGCCTTTTCCGCACCACCGCTGACGCTGCCCCTAGCAATCTTACCGCTGGTTCCTCGGCCCTTCATGATCTGCATGACCATGAACACCAGCGCGATCGCACCCAGAATGACGCCATTGCTGCCCATCAGCGGTTTCAGCGCGGGAGTGATCGAATGCCCCACCGACTCTAGGGCCGTTGGCCGGGCCGGGGGAGAAGACTGTGCCAATAGAGCTTGTTCGGTGTCAAACATCTTGGGCTACCTAGGCCTTCTTCTGGCCCTTGGGGTTAGGTCGAGATCGAGTCGATGAATGTTTCTGGATAGGCCGCAGAACGCGGGTTACCTGAGCCAGCAAGGTGAATAATTGGGCTGGGTTGACCTTACACAGCCCCCAGACCAGCGCCAGCGCCAGGGTTGATGAAAACGCCACCAGCCCAACTGGCCCTGGGTTGTCAGCCAGGGCTTCAATCGCTTGGCTCACCCGGCTCGGCTCATCTGGGGCCAGAGCTGGAGGCTCTGGGGTAGGGCTGTAGGGGATAGCGCCAAAGGCCTGCTGCCCCAAAAAGACGGCCTCTCCGGGCTTGACCAACATGAAAGGAATTGGGCCAATACCGTAGGGCGAACAGTCAGCCGCCGTACCCTCCCCCGACTGCCGACAGGTTCTAAAGTAGGCCACCAGCTGGATCTCGTCGCGGGACACCCGATGCGGCACAACCTTGAATGACGGGTTGTAGATAACGGTACCCAGCCGCTCTAACCCCTGATTGACGGTAGTGAGGTCGCCCATTCCCAAGCCACCCACCTGGAACTGCCCCACCCGCCAGCGCAGCGATCGCGCTTGCCCTGGAGCTGCCTCTGGGGCCGAAAACACCACCTCCAGGGCACCCTCGTCGGCCTCTTGCACGGTGGCGATCGCGATCTCACCCTGCACGCCGATTTTGCCCGGCAGCGTCCACAGGCTGAGATTTTCAAGCAGCGGCACCTCGGTGAGTTTGGCCGACTCCCACTGGCTGAAGTTTTGGATCGGAGCGATCTCAATCCCCGGCAACTCACCGATGGTGTAGTTGTCCAGGTCGAGATAGGACAAGCTGATTTCGCCATACTTTGGCTGCTGCTTGATCAGCTCGCCCAGGGTGCCATTGGTAGCGACAAAGGTGGGATCAACAATGGCAATCAGGTCTTTGACCAACCGAGAGTCACTTACCTTTAGAGACAAAAGTGCCGGAGCAGCTCTAACCAAGGACGAGAGCGTTTGATAGTTCAGCAGCCCAAACTTGTCCAAGGGAATAGCTCTAATCCCTCCATCTCTGCCCTTGCTGGCATACACCCCTAGCTGATCGGCGATCGCCGCGACAGTCAGCAGGTGAACGTCAAACCCACCCTGCAAATCACCCACCGTCAGCACATCAGCGATCGCATCGCCCCGCTGCCACGACACCGCCCCCCAGGTTCCCGACTCCGCCAACACGGGCAGGTCAGAGAAGGCTATCAGCCGCCAGTCAGGCATAGCCGCATGGCGATCGCCAATCCGCAGCACCCCCAGCGGCAGATTAAAATTAGCGGCAGTCAAGCCCGAGTGGGAGGGTTGCTCTGTTGCAGTCCCTTGGAGAGCTTCGGGCTGGGCCAGCGTCTCCGCCTCCTGAGCAGAGGCTGGGTCGAGGGGGGGTGCAATAGCACCAGCACTAGACACTACCCCCAGCACCACCAGGAGAATCAACGCCGGGAGCGAGGCTACCCGCCCCATCATTCGTCACCCCCAACCGCCTCAGCCGGGTCGAGCGGTGCTGCATCCGCATCCTCAGGGGCACCACCTGGCCTCGGGACAGTTTGGCGCTGCTGCTCCAGCCCCCGCCTCGCGACCGCCTGCACTACCTCCAGGCTTATACCAGTCTGAGCCGACGCCTCTGCCACCGGCACACCGTTAGCGATCAACGCCAAAAATGCCCTCAGACTTTGGTGCATGGGGCCATTGGGGGCGATCGTACCGGCTTCAATCAGTGCCGCAATCCCGTGGGAGAACGTTAGGGGAGTAGCACCCTGGACAGGGATGGCCGAGGCTTGAATCCTGGCCCTGGGGCCAGCTGGTGCCGGGGCAGGAACCACCGCGATCGTCGAGTAGTCGGCTGGCCCAGAGCCATAGGCGATCGGAAACTGGAAAAGGTGAGCTGTACCGGAGGCATCCCGCGCCACCACAGAGAGTAGGGTAGCCGGGGTAGAAGGCAATCCCTGGAATGCACACCGCTGATGCGCCGGAGGTGTACCACCTGAGCGCCACCGGCATCGAGGGGCGCGTCAAAGTCGATGGTCAGCTTAGATGGGTCATCTAGCCAGGCTCGATAGATGCGCAGCCCTAGGCGAGAAAAGTCGAGGTTAGCCCCAGACCCCGGCCAAACCGTGATCGGTACCGTACCGGCCTGAGCCGCTTCTAACCGCACCTCTTGTCGCAGCGGGCGACCCTGGGCCAAGCTAGGTACCCCCAACACCACCCACCAGAGGGGGACGGCACAAGCCGTCAGCGCTATGCATAGCAGTCTGTTCCGGTCTTTCATCGTGGCATCCTACGGCTCAAAGACAAATTCGTTCAGGGCAAAGACAGACACCTCCGCAGTGTCGTGAAACCAGATCCGGGTACGCGAGTCATAGTCGTCAATGCGTTGAGTCACCCGCTGCTGCTCGATCGGTAAAACGGCCTGAGCCGCGCCTGACAGAAGACCCGCAATGATATTGACCGGAGCGTATTCGGTGGCGACAGCACTGGCTCCCTCGCCGATAATCGTCTGCTGGCTGAGGGGGCGATTGAGCAGCTCACCCACATGGCCGAGTGCGCCCAGGGCGGCTAGCTGCATCTGTGCTGCCCTGACCTCGCCACCATTGCGCATCTCCTTGGCGATCAGAGGGTTACCGTTACCACCCGTGATCAGCAGGTGATTCAGTGGCACTGGCGTCACCTTGCTCACCCCATTTTCGACTGTGACCACATCGGTGACCGACAGCTCCACCATCCCCGAGCCTGCCAGCACAGACACCTCGGCTACTAGCACCGTGCCAGCATCCAGAGCCACGGTACCGTTATCAGCTAAAAGAGGCTGACTGAGGGCGATCGCCGTTCGCTGACTCTGCTGTTCTCGACTCAAATCTTCGGCCCAATAAATCGGGGCGACCAGGGTGGCCGTCGCCGTGGTGCCGGGAGCCACTCGCTTCAGAGTCCGCCCCAGGATTGCGGCCTCTTCTATCTGCAACGACGCGGGGGTAGCATCGCTGACGAGTTGCGCGGTAGGCCCATCTGCTGCGGGTTGCTGGGGCAAAGCAGAACTGGCCGGGGGTAATGACTCTACCGGCGTAGGTTCCTGTGGGCCTGGAGTAAAGGCGGGTTCCATTCCCGTGCCAGTACCATAGCTTCCCATCGCCGCCAATGAGGACCAAAGCACCTCGGGGGGAGGCGGGGGAGGCATATTCACTACGGGTTGTCGTGGCGGCGGCGATGCGCTGGGTCTAGGCGATGGTGCCGGACGCGGCGCAGCAGGGGCATAGGTCGGCGCAGGACGAGTCACTGACCCAGTGGGTTGCACGGCCTGGGGAGAGACAGCAGCGGCAGTCTGAGCATTCGGCGCAGGCTGAGCGCCTTCGGCCTGTACGGCCTGGGCGCGAGCCATCTGATTGCGCAACGCTAGCAACTCGGCGGCTGATGGATCATTCCCTTCACCATTGGTTCGAGCCTCGTGGAGTTGCAACGCCTGGGTTTGATTCCCCAGGGCATTGCGCGTCTTGAGTTGCCCAATCTCCTGCCGCTGCCGCTCTAGGGCCAACTGAGTCGGGTCTGGAGGCGGCTCTGGGGCTTGCTCTGGCCTCGCCGTGGGGGTTAAATCTCGCTTTCCGGCACTTTGAAAACCCGATAAGACACCACCCACCACCACCATGCATAGCCCCCCAATCAGGGCAACAGAACCCGCCTTCACCAGAGGGTTAGCCCAGATCGGGGTACGGGTCTTTCCGTCTGCATGGACACGACCGGCCAGCACATCGCGGTCAACCAACTCCTCTTCATCATCCCCTTCCCCATCGGGGTCGGTCGCCACACCATCCAGCGACTCATCACCCAATGCCCCAGAATTAGAAGGGGCGTTCTCTGGGTCAATGCCTACCAACAGGGATAGCTCATAGAGCTCATCGCGATCGAGATCGCCTTCATCGAGCAGCAAATCTACAGTGTTCGGAGCGATCGCCGCCCCATTCCCATTTTCAGTTCCAGTCATCATCTCGCCGCCTCCGTCATCTCAGTAATGTCAGTAATTTGCAGTCCTGCCGAACGCACCTGATAGACGGCCCGCTGCACTGCCGTCGCCTCAGCCTCCATCGGGTCAGCGGGGGGCTCAACGGCCTGAATACGAATCACTTTGTTGACCGGAATCGCAATCCCACCAGGATTTTTCACGTCAAAAATAATCAGGTTCGCGACCATGGTTACGTCCCAAAACCCAGGCGCAATGAGCAGAGGTTCAGACAGCGATTCAATATTGAAAACGCTTTGCGCCTGCCCCTGAAACACCGATCGCGGGGTCAATGCACCGACCTGCTCCAAAAATGAAGCCCGAAAGTCTTCAGAAAGACTAAAACTCGCTTGCCACGCCTTGGTCGTAACCGTGTTACTTCCTGCCTTGACGCCTGAATCAGTCGTTGTTTGGATGGTCCCGGTCGCATCCTGAGCTTGACTGACGCCATTCCAGGTAAATAACATCGTCATTGCCTGCCGAGTGAACAGGCGAATCGACTCCGGGGTTCTATCCAGGTTGTCGATCGGCTTCACCGTAAACGAATTGCCGTCAATGGTTTGCACCAACGTCGGGACAGGCTTTCTAGCAATTTGACTGGTCGTCATCCCCAGCACTGCCGTCAGCAACAGATTGAGGCCGCCCAGCACTAGCGCTAGCAACACAAAGAGGGGGAGGAGGTTTTCGGTTGCGAGTAAACCTTGTCTTTTCGGGTTGATTAACGTCATCTCATTTACCTACAGGGTCTACGGCCAAAGGAATCTCAACCAGGCAGAAATCAACGCCCCCCTTGGGGCAGTCTTGGATAGGCCGATTGAGAGGAATGGTTGGTACTGACGTGGGTAGTCGCTAGCGCCATCCGGCTGAGCAGGATCGTCGCAGCGCCCGTTGACCCGGCCAGCATGATATTGAAAATTGCCAGGCCTCCCCCACTGGCCAACCCCAGCGCCAGCGCCGGGGCCAGCAGGGCGATTAATACCAGGAAACCATTGGTATCAAAGGTGTTGGCATTCATAATCACGACGGCACACATGCCGACAATGATGTTGTAGGCCATCTGAGCAAACCCCAGACTCAAGAATCCGGTGATCCAGGCAAAGATGGGTTTGCCGCCAAAGGGCAACAGACTGGCCGCCACCGCGAACGGCCCCATCAGCGCTGTGAGTAATAGCGAAATTTGAATCAAATTCACAAACGCCCACTGAAAGGCCATCAAAAAGGCATGGATAATCACGCGGGACTGGGAGCCAATCAGGCCACCAAATGCACCCGGCAGAATATCGCCCACGCTGCCGTCAGTGTTATAGGCATCGATGGCTCCTCGAACCATCTGCAAGGTCATGTCAATTTGAGGAAAGACACTGCCAGCCATGCCCGTAGCCGTTACCAGCCAATGCTGCTTGAAGTCGCCCACTGTCGCTTCGATCTGCTCGTAGGCCATTTCAAGGCATTGAATCTGGGCCTCACCCAAAAGAGACTGGCATTGCTGCACCTGGGCATCTACCTCGGCGACCACAACACCCTTGGCGATCGCCCCCCGAATCGCCTCTTCCAGGGTGACGTTCAACATCGAGACTTGCAGCACCTGCTCATTCGTCCGGTTGATAACGTCACGAACAGAGCGCGTCGAGATGCCCAACAGATTTCCTTGATTGCTCAGCAGGGCAACCACAATCAGCGGCCACACCAGCATTCTCAGCGGCTCCCGATAGTCATCTTCATGCACGGCCATATAGGCAAATCGCATCATGAACAAGACCAGCGCCCCAACAGCAAAGATCAGCGCCAGGCCAGTAATTTGGGTGTAGAGTTCCGAAGTAAACAGCTGCGTCCAATACAGGCTATAGATATCGCCAATATCACGGCTCATCTCAAAGCCCTGGCGGAGCAGCTCGCCAGCACCTTGCACTCCTAAAATCTGCGTGAAAATTACGCTCATCTGCCGTTACCAAATAGAACCGTTGCCTGGGTTGAGTTACTGAAAAAGCACCAAGCCCGCCGAGCTGTTGATCACCTCAGCGGCCTGGGCCATGCCCTGCCGAGATTGCGCCCGGTTGAGAGCCGATAGCTCTCGGGCAGCTTCAATCTGCACCAGCGAGTCAGCCGCCAGTTGCTGCCGCATCTGGATGCTTTGACCGTACTGAGCCACGTCGATAGCCGACGATTGCGCCAGGGCCGCAATGTGGCTTTTCATAATGTCTTGCGTTACATCCAGGTCCTGAGCCTCTTCAGCTAGGACAACGATTTCCTGCAAGGTGTCGTCTGTGGCCTTGACTTCAGCCACAATTGCTTCCTGACCTTCCTCGCTGAGTAGCGAGTTGGCGAAGCCTGCGGCGGCCGCACGGGAGACTTCTTTACTCGCCGTGTCAGCCAGGGCAATCGGGTTCATGTTGAATCGGTCTACTCGCTGCGAGGCGGCACCAGGTGAGCCATTTTCAGACCCAGAGACGATCGCTTCGGTGAGCGCGAGCTGCGATGCCAGAACATCGGGAACACCTAAGCTGCCGGTGATGAATTCAGGCGGTGCTCCAAAGCCGCCTCGAATATTGTCGAGAAAGCGGCCTGCCGCCGTAGCAACGCGCGGAGAACGAGCCGCAACCCCCTGCACTAAGGTTGGAGTCCGGATATTGACATTAGCCTGATGCCCAGCGCCTGCGCCACCGCCAAAAAGACCACCGGGGCCAAGCACAGCGCCGCCGCCCCAGCCGCCACCGGCATTGAGAATGTCCCCGAGAGGGTTGTTAGACCCACCACCCCCTGTCAAGATGCCGCCCAGGCCACCGCCAGTGGGGGTGCCGCCCCAGCCGCCGTTAAGGATGCCGCCTAGGCCACCGCCGTTGAGAATTCCACCCAGACCACCGCCATTGAGGATGCTGCCCAGGTCGCCGTTGAGGATGCTACCTAGACCACCACCATTGAGGATGCCACCTAGACCACCACCGTTGAGGATGCTACCCAGGTCGCCGTTAAGAATGCTACCTAGCCCCCCACCGTTGAGGATGCTGCTCAGGTCGCCATTGAGAATGCTACCCGTACCACTCCCCCAGCCCCCATTGGCAAGCGCCCCTAAGTCAAGTCCAGGGATAGAGCCAGTGGCAGATGTCGGGGCGAATGTTGCAGTCGAGTCAGCAGGGATGGCAGTCTGATTTACGACCTGAGCTCGTACTGGCTGCCCCTGGGCCACCGCCATAGTGAATGCGCCAACCAGCGTTAATGAGCGCAATCCAGGTTTTAAGAGTTGCCGATTCATAGATCCGCCTCATAACTAATTAACTGAACTTAAGGGTCGAGAGGGACGTTCCACTGATGGGTAGACGTGGGTTACTTCGCGTTGCACCAAAGCTTTTTCTTGCTCAACGAGATCGGCTATTCCACCGCCATTACGAATGGCGTTGACGTAGCATTCAGCAAATCTGGCCATTGCCTTAAATTTGCCTTCATACCGGAGGCGACTGAGCATCAAATCTCTAAGTTCTTGTTCGTCTGGGTTATTGGCAACTGCTGCAATTTGAACGGCACCAGGGTAAAAGCGACAGTAGAGATACTGCCCGTCTATGTCGAGCAACCAATTTG
The DNA here is from genome assembly GCF_034932455.1 of Leptolyngbya sp. CCNP1308. Taxonomy (NCBI): domain Bacteria; kingdom Bacillati; phylum Cyanobacteriota; class Cyanophyceae; order Leptolyngbyales; family Leptolyngbyaceae; genus Leptolyngbya; species Leptolyngbya sp. CCNP1308. Next base: position 37,340 of record NZ_JAYGIH010000011.1, read on the forward strand.
AATACAGCTCCGTTCTTTTCGGGAAAAATGCTTCCGTCGCATTCCTTGAGATCACCTCCCTGGGGTAGCCCAGCAACGTCTCAAAGGAGTCCACCGCCACCGCCTGGATACGGCCAATCAGCTTGGTGCTCATGTTTTGCATGACCTTGGCCCCAGACACTGACCTCATGATGGTGTCTGGATCTTGGGCCGAGAGCATGACGCGAATACCCGCCTTGGCACCGTTCGCACATAACCGACCAATCAGTTGAGAGATCGTTTTGTATTCAAAGAGGATCGGTGACTCATCGATAAAGAAAATTGATTTTGGGCTACCCAGGGCGCGGCGAAGGGCAGCAGAATAGGCCGAGAGCGAAAGAATCGCAGCCTCGTTTTCGTTGCTCAAATTCCTCAGCGCAAAGACCAGGAGCTGGGCGTCAGTGCGGAAAGAGCTAGCCCGACCGATCGCCTTGCCGATCCGTGATTTTAGCCAGTAGTTCAGCTGAAGCTTGATGTGGCTGGCGGCATTGGCAATTTCATCACTCCCGCTTTCTTCCAGCTCTAGCTTCTCGAAGGAGCAAAATTCAATAAAGTCTTCAAGGGTGGGCATCCGTTTCCAGGCCTCACTGCCAAACCCGTCCAATTCAGCCGCCCTGTACCGACTCAATATTTCGGCATCGACAAAGAATTTACTCAAGGCTCTGCCAATCAAACTTCTGACCGTTTGCTCCAGCAGCTGCTGGTTTTCGGTGGAGGGCAACACCATCGTGACCAGGGCTGACTCCAAGAAGGAGACATAGTCCTGCATTCGTTCATCGCGATCTTCGGGGCTCAGACCGGTGAGCGTTGGCAGTTCCAGCAGGTTGTTGGACTCTCGCCCAATGTCGAAATAGGCGGCGTGGTCGCCCAGGAATTTAGCGTAGTCAGTAAAGGTGGAAGTACCGTCCGGTTTGGGATAATCCAGGCATACGATGGGGTAACCCTTCGCCAAAAACATTGACAGCATCCCTGACACACATACCGATTTACCCGACCGGGTGGTGCCAAATACAGCTATATTGCGATGCTCGCCAATGAAATCGATCTTGACCGGGCTCCCGCCCTCGTCGGCGATCAACTCAAAGCCCTGACGGCTGACCTGGCGAGTCATGGTGAACGGAATCAGGCCGGGAGCCTCACTGCTGAGGTAGGTCTGGGTCCGGTTGTACGGGGACATCAGCAGCTTCTCCCACGCCAGCGTGGGGTGACACTGGAGCCACTGCTGCCACGCCACCTCGGGTTCTCTGACCACCTTCGCGGGCAATAGGAATCCCTCGGCCATGTGGCGACAGGCTTCCGTCAGCCTAGCCCGGCTGGAGCGATGGATGACCATCACCGTTGCTAGCTTGACGGGGATCGCGCCTTCGATAATTTGTGCGGTCGCCTCCACCGACTTTTGCACCTTGAGGGCAGCCCCCACGTCTATGGAGTTAGAGCTAGCCGCCGCTGTGGCGGCATTGTTCGACTGTTTAATTAGCCGCTGCATTTGAGTTTTGACAATCGCCTGATTTGCCGGGGAAACCTGGCAAAAAATCTCGGTATCCACCACCTGATGGCGGCACAGCACATCCCAGAGATACCTTAACTGGGCACGCATGTTGGAGAACCCCGCAGGCTTGGCCACAAAGGGCATGACGGCAACATATTTGCCCCTCACCTTGACCCAGGCGCGATCCGCATCGGGGACGGTCATCTCACCGCCTTCGCCCTGAATCAACAGCGATTTTGGATCGTATTCGCTAGTGACAGCTTCCGTAATCGTCTGCCCATCGAACGTCAGGGGGTTGGGGACATCGGGGGGCTGAGTCGTATTGAAAATGTCCCAGGTCTTACCCCAAAGATCCTCCGCAGACATGGGGGTAATTTCAAGCCCCATCTTGATAGCCAGTAGAGACTCCCAACGCATATAGCCCTCTTCAAAGGCAGCGCTAAACATCTCCTCGAACCGCCTCAAGATGACGTTTTTACCCTTGCCCTTAAACCCTTCCCAAAAGGACACCAAGGAGGCCAGTGCTCTCTCAATCGGGTCAGCCTCGGCCCCAGCTCGATCATCTCCAGCAATGGTGTAGGTGCAGTAAATGGTCATGGTTTTGACCTTACGAACCCCTTGGCTGGCCAGGTCTTGGGCACGTTTCTTCTCGCTGAGAAGAATGAGCTTAATCTCAGCCGATGGGGCCGACGCAATCAGCTCATCTAGCTCAGTCTGGCGATCCCGGTCGGTAGCAAAGCTGCTGAGCTGAACCGTCATCGTGCCATTGCGAGGCAGTTCCTTAAGCCCAGACTCTAGCCGTTCAACCGTGGGAAAAATTTGCTCAGACCGCAACGTGTCGTGAAGGCCGCGACAGGTAAATCCAAACACCAGTCGATAGCTATTTTTATAGGATAAAAGAGCTGCTCCTACACTCCGGCCTTTCATCTTAAATCTGATAAAGGTTCTGAGGCTACAAAAATCTTCAAACGCCTTTAGCGTCGTCTTTGCCGATCCACCTTTTGTTGATTTAAGAGGCTTTATATTGCGTTTTCCAAGCTTTCCACTTGCCATGCGCTTGACTCTCTAATTGCCTTAAACTCATTGCTCAGAAATAATCTACTCTGGGTCGATGCTGGGAAGTTCTAGAAGTTGTGTGTGCCTTCCTTCGCTCTGCTTTTTTTAGGTTCCTTTTCGCCTTTTTAGTCTTCTTTCCCCTGCTCAGTTTCGGATTCAGGTCAGGGTACGGCGCGAGTGGCGTGAAATAAGCAAGATGGCCGTAGCACCAGCTGGGAGGTGAATGAAACTTGGAGAGAAAACGCGATGCATCAGACCCCGTCAGCACCCACCAGGTCGCGGCCCCCCAGCCGATGCACAAAATCGTCGGTATCCATCCAGCCCCAAAAATTCGATTGACAATAACGATGTTGAACAGGGCAATCACACACCAGGGAACCAGCTGGTCTGCCGGTATCGGCCCAAACCCTGGCTTCATATTGATCGCCCCGTTTACCGGGACAAAATCATCGGGGTGTCCCAACATTGGGAATTACTCTCTGAACGAAGTTGTACAGTCATTTGACCTCATATCTAAATGGCTACTGCACAACCATTTAGATATGAGGTCGCTAGAGACTAGGCTCCAACTACCAAGGTTGCCAGCACATCCCCAATAACCACAGCCATGACGATAATCATGGGAGCACGGGCCAACTGCTGCCAATCGTCGTCATTTCTGGCTGCTTGGATAACGCGCACAAGGGAAACCGCAATATAGAGCAAAAACAGCGCTCGAATTACCCCAAACACCAGGGGAACAACATCCCCTGCGTCAGGAAAAGTGGTCGTAAAGAAGTCCTCAGCCACCTGGAAGAACTGAGCAAACAGCGGATTGGTATGCCTCATCCACAGTGTTGAGCCGAAGAGAACGCCAATAACCAGCCGAACTGCACGAGGGCCTTTGATTTTGCTCAAGATGCGATTTGCAAAGTTGTCTTTCTTGGCAGCCCGACGAAGGATAAGGCTGACGGCCATAACCAAGCCAGAACCAATAGCTAGGACAGGAGATGCTGTTAATAGACGGAATCCGACCAGACCACCGACGCTAAACCAGGGCAGCAACTTGAGTACCTGTCGAAGGAATTTGTTGTCTGATAGTGAACTGAAGAGGTTTCGCTCGCTAACGGAGATAGCTTGGGCCGTACCATTGGCATTGATTTGGTCAACAATTCTTGAAGAAAAACGAGAAGCAGCTTCCCGTTCAGCAGGAGTCAATTGGAGAGGGACAGTACTTACGCTCATGACAGGAATCACAGAGAAAGGAACAAAACAAACCGGTGCCTTCTGCGGCGTTGAGTAAAACCGTATCAGCCGAATTTCTCCCCTGTATGGAAAACCTGCCCTCTTTGATTAACTTTGACTAAGAAAACTTACGCAAATACACCTGAGATAAACAAATGTTGCAGAACGCTTCAAAATACCTCTAGTTACTCGGGAATCTGAATAAAACATTAAGCCTCCGCAGATCCCCTGAGATTTACAGAAAGATTATCGAAAGTAGAAAGAATCTTGATGAAGGGGTATTGCAGTGAGAGCTCTTTTGATATGCAACCGACCCGAACGCCTTACGTCCATGATCCAGTGCTTAAGGGAAGCGGGGCATGAGGTGAAGGCATCATCCGCCGAGATGGCATTGACAGCAATAACCCAAAATCGACCTGATCTTGTATTCATTACCACATGGGATATCTCATCGCTGCCAAGTTTCTTTTTGAAATTGCAGCGGCTATACGGACTCAATCATCGGACTAGCTACTATCCAGTCATTATCGCGATCACCCATCACGAAGAGGTTGACTTAGATGGCCTCTACAATATGGGCTTTGACCTGGTCAGCGAAGTTCCCTTGCGTGAGCCGGTGCTGATGGCCCAGGTGATGGCACTAGATCGACGGCTAGGCATATCTTGTAGAACACTGGCCTCGCCCCATCTGCTAGTCGATTTGCATACTCACCACGTTTTTCTCAAGGCCAATCAGGGCACACTCCTGGCAAGTCTAAATGTAGGTCAGATTCAATTCATTTTGCTGAAGTGCTTTTTGCGATACCCGCAGAGAATCTGGACACGGCCTGAATTACTCGAACAGTTGAGTATCGAAAGTGAATCTCAGAGAATAACTGAAAGCCTTGATATCAGAGTAGTTGACGGAAATATTTATAGGCTCAGGAAAGCTATTAGGGATGCCCTAGAAGGTGTTCCTAAGGGATGGTGGATTGATAAAAGGTACAAAGAAGGATTTTTTCACACAGAGCGGTCTGGGGGCTACTTTTTCCTTGATGCGATCAAGATGGAAGGGGAAATTGACGCCAGTGAATTCCATCTCGCCCGACAAACAGCAATGACCGCATAGGTCGTTAATTAATAGGCAATGTCAAAAGAACTTTCCCTTTGATACGACCTTCAGGAATCGGCCCAAGATACCGAGAATCATAGGATTTATCTCGGTTATCCCCCATTAAAAAATAATGCCCTGGAGTAACTTTAGTTAAAGCGAAGTCCCTCTGTTGCCCGATAGCGTAGGATTCGGTAAAGATGTCCCCGTTAATGTAGAGACTTCCATTTACGATTTGCAGCTCATCGCCGGGTATACCGACAACTCGTTTTACAAAAAGAACCTGCTCTCTGTTCATAAGTCCTGCCCTAAACCCTGAGTCAAAGGCCACGATGTCACCCCGCTCGGGGTCTTTGGTGAGATACTGCATATTGTTCACCAGGACGTGGTCGCCTCCATGCAGAGTAGGCTCCATTGATTCGCTAGGAATGTGGCTAAGGGGAATGACACTCCTCAAAAGTACAAGGAGAGGGATGCCAACAGCCGCGATTGCGAATACATCGCCTAAGGACTGTTTGATGATTTGGATTTCACCGGGCCTAAGGAATTCGCGCTTCTGCATGCTTTAGTCCTGAAAGAGAGCAACAAAGTCGTCAGTCTTGGCAGACAATGAGCCTGATAGCATCTCAATGCCAGCCAAGGCCTTCATTTGGGAGACAGTCAACGGGCGACCGGAGAGCCGAGCGCAGATGTCATCCAAATCCTTGGCCACCTCAACTAGAGATTGCAGGAGGTTGAGCTGTGGCTGTGGCTGCGGCTCTGGCTGAAGATCATCATTCAGTAGTTCTTCTAGGAGAGGAGCGAATAAAGCGATCGCACTCTCGTCCCAATCCAAAGGATCACCACGGCCTGGTGGAGTGGCCGAGTGTGGTGCAGCGTCGTTAGCCATGCCTATATCTCCTGCATGTTTTGGGTCTTACACAAAAACGCTATAACGAAGGGGTAAACCTTGAGAAAAGTGGAAGGAATGAGCTATGACCCCAACTCCGCGAGTGGTGCGGTGGCTAGAGCTTGTCCTTGGTAGCTTTTTTGCAGTGATGACTGCGTTGTTCTTGTTTGGCAGCGTTTTTGACCATCAAGGACACCTAATACTGGCATTAGCCGCAGGGCTACTTACAACGGGATTCTGGGTTCCCTCTGCGCAGTGGCCCAGAGCCTGGATTCTCCCAAGGTCGCTCACAAGGGGTGGAGCGCTTGCGGTTGGGGTACTCTTCCTTTCTATTCCTTAAAAAGTAGATCCATAGAAACCTCCAGGAAACTGCGGGGATAAGAGCATAGATTTAGCAGGATTTCTTCACCATCGAAACCATGTAAAATCTTTGCACTCACACAATAAACCTGCAATATCTCCCTGGTATCGCAGTAAAGGTTTTGTTACGAAAACAAATAGATCGAAGACTATCTCAAAATTCTTATACGGTGCATCCACCTTAATCAGCTAACGTACCGCTTATGAGAAAACCTTATTCAAAATAACTTCATACTCAAACTGGGCAAAAAAATCTTTCAACGAAAGACCATTCCCTGCGGCCAATTTCTTTATTCCGGCCCACCCATCATCAGTGACCCATGCCGCATGGCGAATCAGATCATGGCTAGCAGGTGACTCAGCACGGGTTACAGGCAATGTGAGAGTGAGGTGGGCGCGACCGAGCAACTCAACCAGCTCAGAGCGACTTACTGAAAACTGCACAGCTAGGGCGTCAATCCGAGCGATCGCCTCTGAGGTTGCCAGAATGTGCCTCAACTTTTTTTTCACCCCATAGCGGGGTGGTGGAGAAGTCAAATTCAGCAGACTTCTATCGCTCATGAGCCAACCATTCGCTTCCGCCAGATCACTATACAGCACAACACCAATACCAAGGCCGAGAAAACTGATACACTCGCTATTACATTGGTATTGATTATTCTATAGCAATGTAATATATTCAGATGGCATGCCTAAGTAGGTAGCATCGCTGGATGTAAAGATCAGACGCGTCAAGCGTCGGCCAAGTACACCCAGCGGCTGGTCGGGGACATCTCGGAGTCGCCAGCAGTGATTGAGGAAGTTCTTTCGAGCTACTGGGATGGTAGGTATAGCAAGGATAACGACAAAGCGCGATCGCATTGGCACCCTGATGAAAAATCACTCCTGGCTAGAGGTGCGCTACTACTCTAAGGGCATCTACGGGGGCTGTAAATCAGCAGAGTGGGAATTCAGAAGCATCACCACTCCCTACCGAGCTAAGGCAGCAGACCGTGCCCTGGCCCATGCCGAGCAGCTTATGGCCGCACTGTACAAGGAGAATGAAGGAGTGCCGTTTTAAGTTGGCACCGCAGCCATGCGATCGCCCCGAGTCAGCAAGGGTAACGCCGCCGATTAAAAAACCGGATTTTTAGATGTATTCTTGCACTACGTTGAGGTCTTGAGCATGACACAAGTACGATTAGCTATCATGTCCTGCGCCGGAGGGACAGGTAAATCGACAGTGGCCACTAACCTGGCGTATTCGCTTGCCTGCCTGGGACAAAGCGTCTGCCTCATTGACTGCGACAGCAACGGCACAGCCGCCCTTTTTACGGGCCTGGAAAACCCCAGTAGTATTGGGGAAACTCTAGTTGCAGCACTTAAGCCAGGATTTAAGGGGCCATGGCCCCTTAAACCTGTATGGCGGGATTACGGAATTGAAAAAGTTGATGCTGTCCTAGGTGGCCACTTTCTCAACGAGGGTTCCAGGCAGATCCAAAAAGAGCCCCGCGCAGCATACCTCTTGGCCGACGCGATCGAAGACGCACCTCTCCCCCATGACGTGGTTATTTTTGATTGCCCAGGAACCATAGAGCAGTTTCACCAAATGGTTCTCCCAGCCTGCAACCAAATCCTGATCGTACTCAAACCAGACACAAAGGACATAAACGCTGGATTTGGCTTGATCCAATGGATTGCGGAATTTAGCCGGGATTTGCGCCTAAAGCCTAAGCCCAAGATACTGGGAGTCCAACCAAACGCTTTTGATAAAGATGCAGCTATGCACCGAGAATGCCTGGCCGATGGGCCAGGCATTGAGGATTCCCTGCCAGTGGTGCTGCGATCGCTGCCAGAGCCCATCCATGTCTTCCCGGCAATCCAACAAACTCGGTACTTAACCAACGCTGGAGCGGTAGGGTTGCCCCTGCGCCTGTATCGCAGTGATCGCACCACTTGGAAGATCGCGGGGCTGTTTGAGGCTTTGGCTAAAGCTGTATTGGAGGCTGATCATGGCTAAGGGTGTAAAGCGCTCCTTCACGAATTTGGCTCAAGGGGCTAACACAGCCCAGGCTGTATCGCTTTTAGGGGAGAAGGATGAGGAAATTGAAGCTCTCAAGGAAAGGATTAAGCAGCTTGAGGCAGGGGTTGCTGGAGGGACAACAGATTGGGTTTGGATTGATGTCAACCTAATTGAGCCGATGGCGATTTCGATCACTGACGGTTCAGGCAAAGTGGTCGAAGTTTTCGGGCAGCCTAGAAAATTTTTCGACCTAGAGGGCATGGCCCAAAGCCTCAGAATAGAGGGGCAGCAAGACCCTGTAGTCCTACGTACAGTGGGAGAAGGCCGCTACCAGCTGCTAGATGGCGAGACGCGGTGGAGATCCATTAAGGATGTGCTGGGCCAGGCGAAGATCAAGGCCAGGTTCCATGAGTGCACCGACGAGGAAGCCCTAGCGTACACGCTGGTGGGTGATGCCCTAAAGAATCGTTTCAATGCCCTAGAGCAAGGGGAATCGATCGTCAATTTGCTCAGGTCAAAACTGAAGAAAACTGAGCAGGAAGTTGTATCGCTCCTTTACAGGATTCAGAATCAACTGGTTTCAAAGGGAAATGAAAAAGAAGCGATCGAATGGATCTATGAAAATGTAGATGGTTCTGAAATCGTTCTGCGATTACTATCCTCATTAAATATCACGATAGCGACGATGGTAAATGCTAGATTGCCCTTGATGTCGCTTCCAGACAAACTCAAAGAATCAATCAATAATCGAACGCTAACGCCAAGCAACGCGCTGATACTTAGAAATGCCCCCGAAGCGATCTGGGCTAAAGCGATCGAGGGCCAAAACGGCACCATGCCAAAGCGCAAGATGAAAATGCTCATCAACAAACTAGCGCTAGAGATGGCCGATTCATCGCCAACATTGGCGGCGAATGACGGCACAACAATTGACGCTGACAATGCTGAAGTCGAACCAAGTTCAGGCTCTGGAGATATTGCAAGTGAAGCGAACTTGCAAAGATCAGTCACGCTAGCTGGTGCTGAATCACTTGAAAAAAATACAAATGCAACGACTGTTCTGAAAGAGCTTTTGAAACAGCTAAGAACTCTTCGTATTGACGAGACTATTGAAAATGACGACAAAGGGTTGGAACTCTTGGAAAGAGTTACAGCTTCGATTCAGGCGCTTTCAGAATACTACCAAGACAAGGGAAAAGAAGGAAAGAATAAGCGAAAAAAACAATAAAAAAGTAGCGCTAAAACGAAGCCAAAAGACTGGGGCCGGTCGTTTCTGTGGGCGATGGCGACACGATGAGAATTAACCATTATGGCGAGACCGTAACCGTGCGCCTGGCTTATATTGATGCCCCTGAGACAGCTCAAACGCCTTGGGGGCCAATGCCACCGATCGCCTGCGCCAGCTCACCCCCCAAAACTCAACCATTCAGTTCAGAGAGGCCGATACCGATCGCTACGGGCGCACTGTGGCCGAGGTCTACGCCAATGGCCAGAACGTTAATCTTCAGATGGTGCAGGAGGGCCATGCCGTGGTCCATACCCAGTTCCTTAACAGCTGCCCTGAGACAGGTAGCGCCCTCCAAGCTGCCGAGGCCGAGGCCCAGCAGCAGGAGTTGAACTTTTGGGATCAGCCAAATCCTTTGATGCCCTGGGACTATCGGCGGAGTAATTGACTTGGCTGAGGCTTGGGTGATGCGATCGCAATCCCGCCCCATAACCGGGCAACCTGAATCCAGGTAGATACATCCTGATAGAGCCCCCCGAGCCTGGTAGCCACGGTGGGGCTTCTTTATGGGACATAAACAGCGAACCGTTAACGCATAAGCAAAATCAAGGCAAGGCTTTGTTGCAGAATTGTTACATTACTGTTACATTTGTTTACATAAAGAAACATTCAACCAAAAAGAGAGCCTTGAAATGTTCACCACCATCCAACGCGACAACGGCATCCTCAACAACTACGCTGTAGAGCCTGATATGTATTTCGCTTCCTACCCCGCGCCTGAGCAGCAGAAGCGCTACGCTTTGCAGGCCGCATTCGCCTCATTACTCGTAGCTGGCTTGCTGCTGGTGTCTTTGGCTGTCAGCTAGGTTTCATCGCTTAAATCTTCTAATTTGCTTGAAATTGTTAATCCCTGGCCACGGCTAGGGGTTTTTTATTGTCTGCGATTAAATAACGGCTGATGAGCCGGACACCATACCTCAACCCTGACTGAGATGGCAGTTCCCTCAATTTAGGAAAGCCAGAGCTTAGGACAGCTAGAGCCCCAGCCTGCTCATGGGGCGGCATAGAGTGAAATTCTACTTGGGTATGACTATCGCCTGCCCGAGCCATTACAACAGCAAAACAGCCATCAATTGGCCAAGAGCCCGCTATCACTAAAAGGTTTTAAATTTTGTAAGTGACGGCCATCACAATCAACCCCAAGCTTGATAGGCCCCACGATTAGGCCAGTTTTCAATGAATGTGCTGAGGAACTAAAGCCAACACAGCTGGTCTACGGCATTGTAAGGGTGGCAATAGCCGCTCCTTCAAGCACACTTCCTTATAACGAACTCTATATAACGAAACCGCCCCCGGTGCCCTGCGCATCGGGGGTTATTCAATTGGGTGGGGGCATCCTAGTAGCTCCCCAGCATTGGCTTATCGGTGCCGATACATTGGATTGGGCTGGGGAGAAAGGTGATTCTAGCAAGACAGTCCGCTACTTCCCTTTGCCTCTGTACTGAAGACTGGCTTGGTTCGCGTCCACGCAAGCTTGGGGATCAGTCAGGAACTGGTGGCCTAGGGCGATCGCTTCCTGCAACTGCCTTTCTGTCATGTGCTTATAAGCTGGTTTCTGAATGTACTGATACCATTCCCCCCCGCAGAGGGTATCTAAAACAATTCTGGCAAAACAGTGGTTGAACCGTACCGGATAACGACTGTCGTGCTTAGCCGCCTCGGGTAGTTGGCGGTTCACAAGGTCAAGATATTGATCCACTAGCGCCATACCTGAGGGGCTATCTCACGCAGATATAGTTTCAACCTAATCAAGAAGGCACCTCCCCAACCAGGGAAGGTGCCACAGATGTATTGTCTTCTCAATTCATCTACAGGTCAGCGAACGGTCTAGCGAACGACCGCACCACGATACTTCAGACCTTCGATATGAGATTCAGGATGCTCATCGATGCAGACATGACGAACATTCGCAGCGCCCCGATAGCGCCCGATCGATTCCTCAAAAATATGAGATTGAGGAGCAGCAGCTTCGTAAGAAATTCCACGGTATTGCAGAGTCATAATGTCGCCTCGTTAGTAACTGAAGGGGTAAACGGAGGCGCGTTCCTTCGGGGGGTTTCCCTTACTTCCGTCTCTTTGTAGAGAGATGAACGTTTTTCGTATCTGTATTCAATGTTACCGTTTTATTCTGCCCCGTCAATAGGCTATGTCATGGGTTCATGAGGTAGCTAACTTCCTTTAGGTTCTCCCTGTTCACGGCTTAGTTATCGAAAGGCAGTCTGGGGTGATCGCACCCCTGGGCATTCTGGAAGACATTCTCCGGCTTCGATCTAGCTGAGGCTTAGGTGGTGGTGCGATCGCAATCCTATCCAATTAACCGGGTAACTTAAACGCAGGCATAGATACACCCTGAATAGGTAGCCTCCCACCGAGCTTGAGTAGCCACGGTGTTTTTTTTGCGGCAATAAAAAGCCCGCCAGGGAACCAGCGGGGGTGTGGTGTGTAGTTTGCTTAGAGCAAAGACTTGGGCTGACCGGCAGGGCGATTGCAAGTGAATAACGAACTACAAATCAAGGCACTCACCATCCAAGCGAGGGCCTTGAGATGCCGCATATCTCGGTACTGGCTGTACTGACGCAGAAAGTCCAGCAGTTGACTATAGAGCTGGGTGGAGTTTGACATGCGCTTGAAGCGGTTGTGTGGTAACTCTAGCCTTGCATATCGCTCTGCCCTCTTTCGAGGGCATTGATACTACTGACTTTTACCCACTTCTGTCAGGCAGCCAGCGCCACGAGTTCTACATTTACAACTTAACGACTGTTGGTGACACTTAATTGGCTCAGGATGTAATCGCATAATAACCTTTGCATGAAGCAATGAAAGTATTCATGAAATTGAAGACGACAAGGTTGAAACTCTCGATTTCTGGTAAATAACTTATCAATATCGGATAGAAGGAACAGTTGCAAAAAATCGTAAAACAGTAGGATATTAGAGTCGCAGCTTCGCTACCTTTGAGCCTTCCAAGGTCAGAATTTTGTGATCCTAGATCAAGTAATGAGAACTGAAAGATGAGGACGAACTCAAACTTTATGATAGCAATCACAAATTATCTTTCAAACTGCTGTAAAGCTTTATCTAATCCGTAGGCTCCAAATTGAGCCATACGATCAACAACATCAAGACAGCGTGACTGCAGGGCTTGCTCCTTACTTTGGCTGTATACACGAATCAACAACTCACTGATAATATCTGCATCAGCAGCACTGCCAGTATGAGTATCAGAATCAAAGGAATCAACAAACTTTTCACAGACTAAGCAGGTGACATCTGGAAGTTTAGCTGTTGTCTTCTCAAGTGCATAAATCAAATCATGGCAGTTAGCTTTAAATGCTGAGCTATCGACAAAAGCCTGAACCAGATCGGTATAGTTACCCAGCTCGTCTCCCTCAAATTTGAAAAAGCATTTGGCTGCCTCTTCACGAACTTTCTCGTTCGAGTCGGCGAAGAGCTGAATTATTCTTTTCTCGCAGAACTCACGAGATTGATTTGAACGGAGATTGGCAACAAAAATTTCTGCTGCTGCTAGTCGATGTGTCTCTGAACTACTAAGACACCGTTCGAAAAGTGATGTTGCTTCTTTATGATTGATAGACGAAAGGCAAGCCTGCCGAGCACCAGCCCTTATTACCCTCGCCAAATTGGAGTTTAGCATTTGCTCAAGAATTGGCGTTAGCTCGTGCAAATGTGTTGGCAAGGCATAATACAGGAAGTCTTCAATAGGTTGGGTTCCCAGCAAAGCATCTTTAGCCTCACACAACTTTATAAAAAGGTTGACAGCCAAGTCTCTGTCATAGTTCAACACAGCCACTAGTGCCTCAGCTACACATGACTTTACAGCAATAGAAGGCTCTCTGACTGCCTGTTGTAAAGCAGGTAAAAAGTAAGCTGTACGATCTTTGTCTGCAAAAATCAGGCTGGCCATAGCAATCATAGCACTGCCCCTTACAGAGTTAATGCCAGCAGTGTAGAGTCTATCAGTATAATCAGAACCCCCTGGTGTAATAAAAATGAGACGTGGCTCATCCTCTGGATCAGGGTCATTTAAGGCATAGCAAATTACAATATCCAAAGCAGATAAACTCCAAGACTTATTTGCCAGCTTCTGGAATAGCCAACTAATTGAATCACCGCAAGGACGTGATGGCAACTGGTGACAACGCTGCAAGGCCTTTAATACAACTCTCAAATCTACAGCTACTTCTGACTTAGAAACACCTCTTAGAACTGCATCATAGTAGTGAGAGTTTGTGTTCTCCGGAAACTTCAGCAATAATTTAACAAAACGCTCAGGCTGTTTACTAGCCTGTTCTTCTAAAAATTCTAGAATTGCTCCAGAACTCACTAATGACCTATCCTCAGCGTAATGTTGTTGAGATAAACAGTATTTAGAAATGGCTTTTAGCCATTGTCCATCTGTCATTTTTTCTGTGGCGCTCTTAGGTATAGCTGGTGGTACGAGATTAGCTGGAGTCATGCCCCTAAAGCGAGGCTCTGGTTGCCGATTAAATTTTCTGTATAATTCGGCTAATCGTCGAGAAATCGATTCAGATCTACGAGAAGCTACTATTCCATCCAACAAAATAAACTGTGCATGCCCATGATAGCCATACTGTATTCCTGCTCCCCTTTCCCAACCGGAATAATAGTCTAGAAGCATTGCTTCTAATTGCTCCAGCTTTTCATAAGAACAGTGTGGAGTAATAGCCTCAAGCAAGTTACGGGCAGCCCAATACTGCTGATAGGAATAGCTTGCCTTAAGTCTTGATGGCTGTTCACATAAATAATCTATGGTTTCATCCGAAAATCGCTCTCGCCCTGCAGTATAAGTACGGATTAAAAGATATTGAGAAAGCTCAAATTTTGAGTTTCTCAACTGTTTAATGGCTTCCGGAAGAATGCCTGAGTTTAGTTCGACAAGTTTCGCCAAAGCGTTTTCTAAGGCTATAATAAGTTGATATTCTATATGATTAGGATTGCTGCTAATACCTCCAATCAGGCTTGTCCAAATTGAATCTTTCCAAGGTAATTCCTCATCCTGCTCCTTGTTTAGGTTGAGGATCTCTAGCATAAGTGGCAGTATTCTTAGGACAAATGATTCTGGATCAGAATTCGCGCTTTCAGTTATCGTTGAATAACTATCACCATTATTATTAGAGCCGCCCTTCTTTAATTTGAAAGGATTGCTCACACCTTGAGAAATACTCAATTCTAAAAGTCGTTTGAGATAACTTTCTATGATCTCACAACTCCAGTCGGAACGAGTTTTGGGTAAGGAGTAAATAATACTCCAGATGCCATCGCTGATAAAAATGAATTCTTCTTCTTCTCTGTCGAAAGTGCCTGAATTAAAAAGTTGTAGAAGCAAATCAAAAATTGGACGTGCTGTTCCCAAGCTTACTCGCTGAATTAGATAGATCAAGCGATTATTCCAAACTTCCGAGATGCCAATGTAAGGCTTTACTAATGTAGCTACCCGGTCTGGTATCGTTCCTTGCATCATTGATAGAAGATTTATAGTTCTATTGATAACCTCATCATTCTCGCCACCTAGCCATTCCTCAACAATTCCTAGACCATCAATAAAATTAAACCAGGCTAAAGAACTATTTAGCAGCCGCCAAGCTTCTCTAGCCAAAGGCATCAATGGATTAGATAAAATGGCAAAAAGAACCTCCCATTCCTCCTCTGTGGGATTATCGATTAATACAAGTGCAGCGCACACCGTCTGTTTCAAGTGAAATCGAATAGCTGGGTTACTGAGAAGTTCTTTCAAGTTATCAAGATACCGATCGAAATCAGCGTCTCTTTCATGGAGAATAATCTGTCGAACTTGAGCACGTCGAAATAGGTGTTGCTCGCTACTTTGCAGAAAAGACAATAAGTTCTGAGCACGAGCAGCAAAGCGACGAGCAAAAGCATAGTCAAAAAATCCCTCATGAAAGAATGAAATACGGTTATCTTGCCAATTCAAAACATGCTCAGATGCCATTGCTTCAGCATCTTTGGCGTAATCATCAATCACCTCTTGAGGAGCCGACAAACTTTGCTTTTGTTGACTACTCATGTAGATGCAAAGTACATCAATCACTTTTGTCCACTGAACAGGACGAGCAAGGCGCTGTTCAAGCACCCGTTGCTTATATCTCCAAAAATGGTCATACAGATCTTTAGCTGTCCTAAAATCAAGTACATCAATACTTTCATCCTCTGCCACTTCTGCCAGTAAACTGAGATGCAGAGGAATTGACAGAAGGTTTAACTGCTTCTGATTCAAGCGAGTCGTATCTAAACCCAACTTTTGACAAACTTTTCTGACAGTTTCATGTGACAAACAATTAACTGTTACCGTTTCGAAAACACTATCTTGCCCTGTTAGTCGTCTTAGCCGGGAGTCATTCTCCAGATCAAATTTTCGGCAAGCTAAAAGCAAGTGAATATTCGGATTCACCTGAGCTTGCTTAATAATTTTATCGACACATTCAAAAAACCACGGGTTACGTCCAGAAGCTTCACTAACTGCATCAAGTTGGTCAATGATCAGGACACATTCACGCCTCTGAGAGATTGCTGCTAAAACATCGGCAGGCGATCCAGGTAGTCCTTCTAATTGCATCCCAAGGGCCTTCGGTGATTGTGTCGGCTCTAAGCGATCGACACGGAAAGCAATTAATGGAATCCATCTTGCACGGAGTGTAGTGACAACTTGACCAATTACACCACTTTTACCAACCCCCGCTTCACCAGTCAGCAATACACCACGTTTACTGCTAAATGATAGTAGCTTATCAATAACAACACTTACTTCATCTCTGAAGATGATCTCCCCAGCTACCTTTTCATTCTCAAACCGAGAGAAGTAGAGATGATTAACTTTATCCACCGCGGCCCAGACATGAGTATCTTTATTCCACTGACGACGACGAAATCCTCGATTCTCCAGATGCTGCCAAATATCATGCGTTTTTAGCTCACGATGAATTTCATCTAAAGCATATTGGGCTAGTGTATCAATGGCTGCTGCTGTCTCACCTTCTACTAACGGCGCTATATAGCTTTCGACTGTTGTTCGTAGGGTTTGTTCACTAATTGTTTCAACATGAGTTCTCTTAAGAGCTTCGTAAGCTTCTTCTTCAGAAGATCCGCTCCAAGCTGTGCACAAATCTTGAAAGTTCTTAAATTGGGCACTATCTTTTGATATTCCTGCCCTTAAAAATTCTTCATGAAACTCTTGCCAGGATGCAGATCTTCTTGCTCTGTCAGCCAATTCATCTAACTGGAATGCTGCATGTCCAGAGACAAAAACACAGGCTTTTGTAGGGTTTTTTAGCTTCTCCCAGAAGTTGGACAATATTTTCTTATTCTCTAAGTCGGCTAGAGTCCAACGTCCGCTAGCGCTCTGCTGCCTTTTTACCTGATGGTATTCGCGCTCGCCTGCCCTGCTGAGCCAAAACTCGACTCCCTCCCCTTCTGTTCCGGGCGGTTCTAAGCGAATAGAGTCAGCTTTCTCGTCTATGACCCTTATCATGCAAGCAACTGTCCATAATCCTTCATATCGATTGCCGAATTTATCAGTTGCACCACCGGGTAAGGGCATATCACTTTAATTCCTTTAACTGAATTTAAAGAGGATGGAAGTAGTTTCTGTACTTTGCCGTCTAGAACACGAGCACTTATACTGCACACAAAAGTATGAGATCGATTTCAAGATGAGTTTGTGAGCCAATAAACTATGATGAACGTTAGGGATATAGAAGTGCTTTTTACCTCTTCAAAGATAGCCTTTCAGATACCACTTTTCGGTCTCCAAACTCAACAAATTCAGCTCTAAACTTGAAATTTTGAACTATGAAGTCATAATCTCAACCTTTTGCTTAGAAGATAAGGCTCAGAACCTGAAAAGTCGAGCTTTCTACTCTATCCGTTAAGTTCTGAGCCTCAATCATGAACTTAGAAGGTCAAATTTTAGGCTTTGAGCTAAACTGCTGCTCCTCACTATTGACGGCTGCCTCCTAATTCTTAACCTTCCGAGGTTTCCGAGCAAACCACTGCCCAATCTAACTCACCACCGCATCCAACCTCGCTACGTTTCCACTCGCCTTGCGTAGCTATATACCTGCAACGCCACTGTATACGCCACGCTCTCTCCTGCCAAACACGTATCATCCAGCATTTCCTGCAACCGCATCGCCATCCAAAAACAGCGGATACAGCACTTCACATAGGCTCCAAAGTAGTAAAGCTGCATTTTCGGGCTGTGACTTTGTAGATATTGTGTCTGAGGAGTAAGGTATATCTTGTCCAAAGCAATCGCCAAAACTAATTAAACCTCGTAGACGTAGAAGCTAGCGATCGCTAGCTTTTCAGCATATTTTGTCCAATAGTACGGCCCTGCTGCCGCTGAAACGTCGAGGCTACGTTCTTAGATACCGCGAAACCAGTCCTGTAGAGCATAAGATGTCCATTTTGACAAAATATGGCGGAAATCACACGTTTCACACCTTAGGTCGGTCGGACTAGTTGCGAGGAATGCAACTTTTTGAAGCCAAAATTAGCATCAGCGATTTTAATGAGAAATTCACCTAGAGTGACTATCCTGCAGGGCATACAGCCTTAGGGTAACTTCCTGTACGATTACTCACTCAACCCCAACAACGATTAACGCCCAAGCAAAGTGAGAATTTGTCTTCATGGAAGCTCCTAGTGGTGTTCGCGATATGGTTAGCGCCATGTCATCAGCGAAAAGGGAGCATGCCTATACACGCGATCGCCACCAATCCCCCCAAGATTCTGTGAGTTCATTGCGCTTTCGCCATCAGCCTTCTGTCCCAAGGGCACATTGAGGGCAATCACAGGGTTTTAGACCATGGCTACTCTCATCCCTTCCTACAGCAGCTGCGCCTCTCGCATGACCGGGGGAGAACGCCGCCTAGCCCAGCGGCTCGAAACCAAGCTCGATGATGACTACCTGCTCTGGTACGACGTACCCGTAGGCCCCAAAGCCCTGCATCCCGATTTCATCCTCCTGCACCCCTCGCGCGGTCTCTTCGTGCTGGAGGTCAAAGACTGGAAGCTAGACACCATCAAGTCTGTAAACCCGGATGAGTTTGCGATCGCAACCCCACCCCAGGGCCTGATCAAACAGGTTAAAAATCCCCTCCACCAGGCGCGAGATTACGTCCTGGCCATGTGCTCACTACTGGAGCAAGACCCAGAGCTGGTGCAGCCCGCAGGCCGCTACCAGGGCAAGCTACGCTGCCCCTACGCCTATGGTGTGGTGCTACCCAACATCACCCGCCGCATGTTCGACGCTGAGCCGGTGCTGGCCCAAGTCATTGATCCTCACGTGGTCATCTGCAAGGACGAAATGACCGAGGCCGTAGACCCAGGGGCCTTTCAAGAACAGCTCTGGGCCATGAGCCACTACAACTTTGGCACCACCCTCACCAACGAGCAGATCGACCGCATCCGCTGGCACCTCTACCCAGAGATGCGAATCTCTGCCAAGCAGCTCTCTTTCTTCGACGATGAGCCCGCCGACACCCTACAGACCGCTATCCCGCAGGTGCTCAAGGTTATGGACCTACAGCAAGAGCAGCTGGCCCGCAGCCTGGGCGAGGGCCACCGAGTCATTCACGGGGTGGCTGGCTCTGGCAAGACCTTAATTTTGGCCTTCCGCTGTCAGCATCTAGCAGAGGCCATGCAGACCGTTTTGGTGCTGTGCTTTAACGTGGCGCTGGCTTCAAGACTGCGATCGCTAATGGAAGAAAAGGGGTTAACCAAACTGGTCACCGTCCGCCATTTCCATGGCTGGTGTACCGAAGTGCTGAAGCAACACCAGCTGCCGCGCCCTGATTACCGGCAATACAAGGGGTCTGAGTACATCCAGCGGCTAGAGGCTGCGGTGGTGGCCGCCGTCGAGGCTGGGAAGATTCCCATCGGCCAGTATGGGGCGGTGATGGTCGATGAAGGCCACGACTTTGCACCAGAGTGGTTAAAGCTGGTCGCCCAGATGGTGAACCCCTCCACCGATTCCCTGCTGGTGCTTTACGACGATGTTCAAAACCTCTACGGCCAGCGGGCCAAGCAGGAGTTCAGCTTCAAGAGCGTCGGCATTAAGGCCCAGGGCAGAACTACAATCCTCAAGCTCAACTACCGCAACACCGCCCAGGTGCTGATGCTGGCCTACGAGTTTGCTAAAGAGGTCATGCTGCCCACCGATGGCGCAGATGAGGACATGCCGCCGCTGGTGCAGCCCAACAGCGCCGGGCGCGAGGGGCCGATACCGGAGCTGGTCAAGTGCAAAAGCTATAGGGCAGAGGTGGATCACATCATCCAGAGAGCCCAGCAGCTGCAAGAACGGGGCATCCCCTGGAATGAGATAGCTATCATCTACCGCGAGAACTGGATGGGAGAGAAGGCGTTTCAGCAGCTCCAGCAGGCCGGGTTACCCATAGACTGGCTCAACCAGAGCAGCAGCAGCCGTAACTTTGACCCCTCGACCCAAAGCATCAAGCTGATGACGATGCACGCGAGCAAGGGACTAGAGTTCCCGGTGGTGTTCATCCCTGGGGTGGGCTACCTGCCGAACCGCTATAACGATGTGGCTGATGAGGCCCGGTTGCTTTATGTAGCCATGACCAGGGCGATCGAGGTGCTGGTGTTGAGCTGCGATCGCAGGTCGGTGTTTGCTGAGCGATTGGAGGGGGCGTTGGAGAGATCAGGAGCAACAAAATTCCATAGAATGTGAATTTTCTCTGAAAGACCTCAAAACTACATGCTACAGGAGATCACAAGATTGCAAGGTGATATAGCTGATTTATTGGCAAGGAACTCAGCTGAGGCGTGAGGAAGAAACACATAACCATATTCATACTTCTTCTCACTATTTAAAGGATACTTATCGTACAGGCATTCAATAAGATTTCCCCTTTCATCTTGAACTACGGAGTGATGACGCAACCTGAGCATGACTTGATTATTTTCTTCGTCGATCTTCATTTCCCAAGTATTTCCGCGAATTCTATTAGCTTCTGACTTGAGTCCTTTTTCCTCATTGTGTTTAATCATTAAATTAGAAAACTCATCAACTACTAGATAAGGGGGAGTTAAATTGATTGGAACTTTCCCAATCATGAGGTAGCCGTAGACCATTTGCAGGTCTGACCTATATTTGATTAACTCACTTGTAACACCATGGCAGTTTTGTTTCCAAACTTCTTTAGGCAAGATTTTGTTGACATTAACAACTTCTTCCAATTCCCCGTCTGGGGGGATTCTTTCAATAAAAGCAACAGTGTTTATTTCATCAAGTACCCCTTTGAGATCAAAATCTTGGAATTGAATTTTGGATGAATCATATTCTAGACTGATATCTGTAAACATAAAGATGAAATATGTATCCCGGATTTTATTCTAAACAGATAAATAACAAATTAACGTTTTGAGTTATTAAACCCTATCTTCTACTCACCTACAATTGGAAAGCTCGCTACATTCCAATATTCTATTTAACATCAACCCCTCGGGCTTTCCAAAAATCTATACGCTCCTGATTCGCCCGTTTGATATGCTCCTGGCGTAGATTCTCATTCAAAAGTTCAGCCACCTGCTGTCGCATGAAGGTCTGATAGTTCGCCCCTCGCCCCTGGGTTGGTTGTAATCTGCTGCTCACCTCAGCCCCTAGATCTTTCCACCATGTGTGCTGCTGGGAGGAGAGGTTAATTCCATAGAGCACGTAGTTCGCAAAGTGTTCGCAGTTGTTGACAGCAATGCTGTATTGAGCAGCTGCCATGAACTGCTCAACTCGTTCCAGTTGCAATTCTGTGACCTTAACTATGCCCTTTAGTTCTAAGCCTTCCGGCCCCCAACCAAGGGAGTTATCAAAACGGCCCGTCTCGCTAAGAAAGTAGTGATCGGCCAGACCAGCCAGGGATTGAATCGGCATCTTACAGACCCGGAGTACATTGGTCCCGCCCAGTTGAAAGCCCATAACATTACCCTCTAGCAGGAGTATTCCGAATCACTGACACATAGACAACACCCAGAGTCAAACGCTGCCAGTTGGGCTGGTTCAAGGTGAAGGCCAGCCCACCAAACAAAGCCAGCCAGCCCACTGGGCCAATTGTCAGGGCAATCACCTGACTCATACCCATGTAAGCCGCGAAGGGCAAGGTAATGCCCAGGGTGCTGGTAAGCCCCCCAAGTATGGTGCTGGCTATGAGGTACACCCCAAATCCACTAGCCCTGGCAGCCGCTAGCGCCCCACCCGTCAGTAATAAGCCGGTGAAGTTAGGATCATCACTGCTGCGCTTCATCTCCAACACCACCTGCTCTCGCTGCTCTGGGGTTAGTCGGTCGAACATATCCTGAAACACCTTGGCAACTATAGCTGTTTCAATTTCGTCGGTTTTAAGATGCTTCCAACGTCGCCCATTTAGGAGCGCAAGCCAGTCTATACCTACATGATCCGCAACATCGGTGACAACCTGCTTCCAGGATTCATCCCAAAACAGTTGTCCAATGCTGCCTGCCCTAAGATAGCGGATATGGTTACACAGGGTATCAGGATCGCTACCAAAGCCTGAACCAGTTAACTCTCCTAAATTGTGGCGCTGCTCACGGGTAGCCCTTTTAACAATTTTTCTGAACTCATGCAGCGCCATAAAAAAATTAGCCTCATGCCAGAACAGGAATATATTCCTGTTCTGGCATGAGCTGTCTGGATCAGCGACAGAATTGAGAGAAATTGTTCAAGCCTTTATATAGTAGCCTTCGTGAAATCTCTTGAACTAAATAGGCAGCCAAGCAAGCTGAACTTGAAGAAAAATGTAAGCAAAGAGAGCTGCTACAACGCCGATGAGTATGAGCCCTAGTAAGCCACCAATCATAGTCAAGCTACCAGTTGCGAGAGTACTTGTGAAAGCAGCAGCACCGACCCAGGGTGACAAAGTCATTCCACCTAACAGTAGTAAAGATGGTACTGAAACTCCAACTACAGCAGCACCAGTCATCACAATTGTGTTTCTGATAATCATAATTATTTGATATGAACTAACTTGCCCAAAATCTAGCCTTGGCCAATAAAATTTTCTGTATTTATGTGCCAGATCGTGTTTTATCTTGTGACACTTCGACGGAAAGACCAGATTCCCCAAAAGCATTAAGCTGATGACGATGCATGCGAGCAAGGGGCTAGTAGAGTTCCCGGTGGTATTCATCTCTATGGTGGACTACCTGCCGAACCGCTATAACGATATGACCAATGAGGCCCGGTCGCTCTATGTGGCGATGACCAGGGCGATCGAGGTGCTGGTGTTAAGCTGCAATCGCCTGCATCACCTAGGAACAAACTCAGCTAAGCGGATAAATTCAGCATGAACCCATCCTTGCCCCACTTGGTACCAAAGATTGCACTCCGGCCCAATGCCAGGAACTGAGTCTACTGAATAGACACGGGCAGAGAGCGAAACCTGCTGGCCCACTTTAACAGTCCCAACTACTACCCCTTCAAACCTCGGGCGATCGCGGACATTGACTGTAGAGCCAGACGTTTGCCCATACACAAACCCAGGGATTGAGCCCGTTTCGGCGTAGGCTATGACATCAGCTTCATCGTCTTCATCGGTGCAATAGTAGGTACTCTGAGCGAGCAAAGGTTTTGCTATTGCGATAGCTGAGATCGCGCCAATCAAAAGGCCATGAGATATCATCCTTGCTTTCATCGCTCAACCTGCATTAAAGCTCTAAACTAGCCTCCAGCAGGAGCTGACGTCGAGGGAGATCACCTGTGGCGATAATACTTTGGGTTTCCCTGAAAGAGGCAGTAAGCCATGGATGTACTATCGCCAGAACGTCTGTAGACAAGGGTATGCTGATTAGCCTCTACAACTGCGCGATCGCATTCACCCTCTCCTCCCCCGACACCTCCAGATACCGCTGTAGCGCCGCCATCAACGCCACCCAGGACTTGAATTGCCTTCAGCCTCACCCCCGCCTTATCCAGCCGCGTTGCCCAGGTCCGCCAGTGCTGTAGGTACTTCAGCAAGGTTGCATGTCTCATCACACAGGACTAGTTGACTGAGGGTGCCTGTGTGGCCTGTAGTGCGGATTGAAATCGTTGAGCTAGAGCTTTGTAGAATCGGGGGAGGGTTTCAATGAGCCAGGTTTGCATCTCCTCCAGGTGTTCGGGGGTGTCGGTAATAGAGGAATTTTCGCGATATACCGCTACTCTGGCGCTACGTTGGCCAATGAGTCTTTCCCAACTCAAAGGAGCGCCAAAATCGGCTTCTATATCCAAGTGTTGAGCCTGGAGATAGTCAAAAATGCGCTTGTTACGATCGCGATCATTTACATCAATATAAAGCTCTAAACGAAGCCTAGAACTCCTAGCGAAGGAAAGAACGTGAACAGTGGCAGGGTAGTTCTCTGCTGAAACCTCAAAGGTAAACCAGTGCCGTCCTTGGGCGTTGGTACTTGGCTTAACTGACAAATTAGGAATTGACTCCAATTTTGGTCGAAGAGCACTGAAGAAATTGACATAGGCGATCTGCCTTTCGCCAACACGGGAGAAGATAACCCTCTCTTCTGAAATGTTGACATTTGAAACCCGCCAACCTGCCTCAATCCACTGCTGTGATTGAGAATGGCTGACGGTATCGTTGGCCCACCAGTTGCGATGCTTACGAGCTGAGGTAGGCAGAGTATCTTGGATGATTGCTTCTATCTCTTCAAAGGATAGAGAAAGCTTGTTCGATTCCTGATTTTGCAGCCAAACGGCTAAAGGAGCATAGCGGCTGTCAGTAGGGTCAAGTTCTTCGGCAGGGGGGCCAAGTTCAGACGGCTCGTCGCTATCCATCTGAGTTGAGGCGGTTATAGATTGCCAAAAGTCGGGAATTTGCTTAATTAAGCCAGCAACTTGATCACCAATAACTTTATTACTAATGACAGTGTTACCAATAGTTATAGTTACAGGAGAACCAATTCCCGCAGCATACCCAGTCTCAATATGAAGGGTGCTGATAGTGGGACGGTGTCTATCAAGGAAGTCAGCACAAAACTTGAGGTGTTCTCTTTGTTGCGGAGTTATCTCTCTGAAGTGTGCAATGGCATTACGAGTGCTTCGGGCAGTAGCTAGGAGGTTGTCGATTGCGGCTAAATCGATTCCCTTAAAGCTCTCTTGATAGTGATCCCAGATTTTTCTGAAAAGCTGAATATATTCATACAATGTTAATTCTGAGAATTTTTTAATCTGAGAGGGCTGAGACAAATGCCTTTCAAAGACCTGCTTTGCAACATCCTTATCAATAGAAGTCTGACCTTGGCTGCATTGCCCTAAATATTGCTGTAAGGCTTTTTGAAACTTTTTCTCGACATCTTTTCCTGATGTCATAATGGCTTCTATGGCTTCGTTGAGCTTTTGTTCGTCAACATCGTCGTTAGAACCTTTGTAAAAGGATTCGATAAAGTCACGAAGGGTAGTCTCGACATCTTCGGCCAGCATGATGTCTTCCGCACGGGTGCGAAAGTATTCAGTAGTGTCGTAACTGGTGATAATGCCTTTTGGGTAGCCCTCTTTATCAGTAATTGGGACTGCGTTCAGATCTCTTAGCCTCTTAAGAAGTTCGGAGAGATCATCATCTATACGGTAGTCTTTAACTTTTATAAGGGCGTGAGAAACTTTGAGTTGATCAACAGTCGCTTGAAAGAAGCTTAACGCCTTTAGAATAGAATCACTGGTAATAAGACCCTCCAGCTTACCTTGAGAATCAACAACAATAAGCTGGCTAAAATCATGCTCAATCATGAAATCAAGCGCCGTTTGTACAGCGTCGTCTACCTTGACTGAGATCAGCTGTTGGCTTTGAGGAAGAATGCTTTCAATAATAAAAGGCATAAAATCTGACTGTAGGATAAGAGTTTTCGTTATTTAAGCGTTATTTATATTTTTGATTTTTCTCTTCTGAATTTCAATTTCATCAGTGAGAAGCGCATGAACTCGCTTGAGAACCATTGCCAAGGTTAACGCAAACAAAATGACAATGTAAAAGACAACGAGCGAAAACAATATCTGGAAGGCTAAGCTTTTGGAGAGCGTTGAGATTGCCAGAACAAGTACACCAAGTATACACAGGAGAATCTCGAATGAAATATTTAGAGAAACACTTTCTAAAATCGAGATTCTCCTGATGAGGCTTTGCCTGCTAACAAGAGAGCTTGGCAAATCTTTAACGTCAGAAACTTTACCTACAATATCAAACATCAGAATTTGAAGATTGAAAAGTAGACCAGCAAAAATTGAAAAGACAGTTATCAATAAGTTTGCCAATTCATTGTTCAAGTTTACTTTAAAGTAAACTAGCAGTGCGCTCAAAAAGAAAGGCAAAATAAAAAAAATAAAGATATCGGATCTCGAAATTTTCGATCTACCAAAATCTTTCAGCGTTGAAACATGATCAGTGACAATTTTTAGAATATTTATTTTAGAAAAAGCGTCACTCATTTGAGGCCTCACCCCATATTGCTTCCGCACATTCAGTCAAGAATTCTTCTGCCGAAGTTTTGATTTCAGAAAACTCTGGATGACCAGTTTTAGGATTTGTACTTACCTTGTCTGTAACATCTTCAGAAAACTTTAGGTGATCTATGTTGGACAAATCGATGGTTCTATATTTTGTGCCGATTCTAACTTCTACTTTTACATTGTCTGCTTGAAAATCCTGAAAATTCTTGATTTCAAGAAGACTTCCTACAGAAACATCATCTTCACCCAAAAATTTGTCTACGTTGTTACGGAATCTGTCAAGCAATGGTTTTGGCAGATCTCGATTACGATGAGCCTTTAAGCTAAACTCAGCTTCTCCCTGCTCTTCTTCAGGTATTCCAGTTAGATCTACGTCTGAAACCTCTTTAGGGAATCTATACTTGATAAGTCTTATTTTAACAATTCTATTTTCAAGGTAGCGTTTAACTATCTCTCTAGGCACTAAAGGATTAATTTCTATTTTGTACTGGCCTGAGAACTTACCCTCAAAATGACTGCTAAAGTCCTTCTCGAAAATATCTTTGAAGCCTCTATTGCCAAGTCTTTGGAAAATCGCTATCCCAGTAGACGTGTTTGTAGGAATCTTGACCATGAAGAAATAAGGTATAAGCTCAGCATCAAGCATTTGCCGCGTGTATGTAGGTTCATCATTTTCTACATTAAGCAGATCTGCTTCAATACCGTAATCTCCAGCTTTTAAGATTCCCGACAGCGTTCTATCTTCTCGGGTATATGACTCTAACCTAATAGTTTTCTTATTTTTGTCTTTTGGATTAAATGGCAAGGTGGGAATGTCATTACCTAGATATGCACTTAATACTTCCAATAAGTCTGTACCCCATTCATTTCGATCCCCAGGTTTAATATATTTTCCATTAATTATATCCTTAATCCTGATTGTATAGGGAACCAAATATAAGCTTGGCATTTTTAATGTTCCTAGATTTATTAATAATTATCTAAAGCGCTGACTCCTACTATAGCGAGTTGATCTACAGTTACGTAGTCACATCCACCTTCTCCTCCTCCGACACCTCCAGATACCGCTGGGTTAAACGCCCTACTCCGCAAAGAACCCCAACAACGCATCCCCCGCTGCTCCAGGTTCAGGCAGCTGGTCAGCGACGCCAAACTCGCATGGCCCGTAATCGCCATAATCTGCCGCAATGGCACCCCTGCATCATAGAGATGGGTGGCCAGCGATCGCCTAAAGGTATGAGTACTCACCCCCTCAAGCCCCAGTAGGTCACAGGCCCGACGCAACGCCTTATCTACCGCTCGGGTGCTGATGTGCTGCCGGGGGGGCCGCTTTCCCACTCGCGCAAAGTAATAGTCGCCATTGGCCTGGCGCTGAATACGGTACTGCTTCACAGTGGCTCGGGTCCATTGGGCAGCAGGGAACAGATACCCTAAAATCAGCAACGCCTATAGCGGCGATCGCCCAGGCGCAGTTGCTGATTTTAGGTATAAATCGATCTCTGTAGGTATTGGGATCTCGTCCATTTTTTTTGCGAAATCATACTGCTATTCAGCAACGCCAGCTGGCCAGCTATCAAGCATCACTTAAGCCCTGTTATAGTCTTGCTCATGCCGAAACAGTCCTCCCTCTTCTCTGACGACAACTACGCCGATTTCCTCAATGGGCTCAAGTCACGCATCCGCACGGCCCAGGTCAAGGCAGCCCTCGCCGTCAATCAGGAGCTCATTCATCTCTACTGGCAGATCGGTAACGAAATCTTGACCCGCCAACAGGATCAAGGCTGGGGTGGCAAGGTCATTGAGCGCTTGGCTAAAGATTTGAAGCGGGAGTTTCCCGATATCAGCGGCTTTTCCCAGACAAACCTCAAATATATGAGGGCGTTCGCCGAGGCGTATAGCGAAGAAGAAATAGGTCAACGCAGCGTTGGCCAATTGCCCTGGCGTCACAACATCGCCCTCATCACTAAGCTAAAAGAGCAACAAGCGCGATTGTGGTACGCCCACAAAGCCGTAGAAAACGGGTGGAGCCGCGACATTCTCGTGATGCAGATTGAAAGCGATTTATTCGCCCGATTAGGTGGCGCTGTCACTAACTTCGAGCGAGTCCTCCCTGCTCCTCAGTCTGACCTCGCCCAGCAGCTCGTCAAAGACCCTTACGTGCGACGTGAAAGTTGCCCGTTCCGAGCGAGAGGCCGTCCTCTCCAAAGACTCCTTCTCTTTGTCCTCACGTAACAGAGTCACTGACTCCGCCTACGGTGGCAGTAAGTAATGAACCCACTGGAAT